>JAHYYS010000073.1 GCA_019424865.1 bacterium | reverse complement strand
TCCGGCGGCCAGCAGCAGCGCGTGGCCATCGCCCGCACCCTGGCCCCCGAGCCCTCGGTGCTGTTTATGGACGAGCCGCTGAGCAACCTGGACGCCAAGCTCCGCCTGGAGATGCGCTATGAGCTCCAGCGGCTGCATCTGGAGACCGGCTCCACCTTTGTCTATGTCACCCACGACCAGATGGAGGCCATGACCCTGGCCACCCAGATCTGCCTGATTGACAACGGCGTGCTGCAGCAGTACGCCGCCCCTCTGACGGTGTATCACCAGCCCAACAACCTCTTTGTGGCCGACTTTGTGGGCAACCCCTCCATCAACTTTGTGGAGGCGAAGGGGCGGCAGCAGGAGGACGGCAGCGTGGCGCTCACCCTCTTCCAGGACCGGAAGGCCCGATTCCTCCCCTCCAAACCCCTGGATCTCCCGGGCTGGTTCCGGGAGCGGGATCAGCAGGCGCAGCTGCGGGAGCAGGAGCGGCAGAAAAAGACGGCTGAGAAGAGCTACGTGGAGAAGAGCAACAAGGACGAGATCTTCCGCTATCACATCGCCAAGGTCGAGGAGGATGACTTCTCCCTCCAGGATGAGCCTGTCCTCACCGACGAGGATGTGGTGCTGGGCATCCGGCCGGAGTTTGTGGAGATTACCCAGTCGGGCGGCCTGGAAGGGGAGATTTACGGCGCCATGCCCACCGGTATGGAGTCCACCATCAAAGTGCGCGTGGACAGCTTCCTGCTGACCGGCGTGGTGTTTGGAAGCACCCTGTTCTCCCTGGGGGCCAAGGTCCGGGTGTCCATCTCCAGCGAGAATATCATGCTCTTCGATCGCCGGAGCGGCCGCTGCATTGCCCAGGGAAGCCTTCAGTTTTGCTGAGGGCCGGACCCGACGGTGACAGGAAGAGACAGGCGGCGCGCCCCCGCCTGACCGGGCCTGCATCACACACATCAGGAAACCGAGACGGCTATAAACATACAGCAGGCGGCACATGGACGTTTTTGTCCATGTGCCGCCTGCTGTTTCCTTGAACGGGTAAACGGAACAAACTCCGCTTTGTACAGTATGGAGCAGGCCCGGCCCGCCATTGGTCATAGAGCGTTAGAATTTCAGGCGGAAGCTCACGTCGCCCGCCGTGATTTCGTCGCCGCTGCGCAGGAGATTGGGCATCTCGATGGGCAGGCCGTTGACCTTTGTGCCGTTTTGGGAATGGAGATCCTCCACATAGACCGCGCCGCCCGCCGTGAAAATCCGGGTGTTTCTGCGGGAGAGGGCAGGGCTGTCGAAGGAGATGCCGCAGTCAGGGTCCCGGCCCACGATCAGCTCTTCCGTCAGATTCAAGTCGGTGACAGGGGCCCTCAGCTGTCCCTGGAGGACTTCAAGGCGCATGTAGATACCCGGCGCAGGGGCCGGGGCGGGGGGCTGGGCCGGCTTTTTCCGACGCACCAGAAGAAGGACGGCGCCGGCTGCCAGAAGCACCAGCGCGCCCACGGCGGCCAGAGGAAGCCAGGAGGGGGAGCTGTCCGGGGCGGGGGCCTGCCCCCCCGGCGTGCTGCCGCTGGCCTGTCCGGAGCTGGGCGGGAGGGGCTCCGGCGCCGGCTCCTGCCCTGATTCGGCCGCCGGCTCCGAGGTGGGGAGGGCCGCCTGTGCCTGTGCCCGGCAGATCAGCTCTGCGCCGGAGGAGAAGGTGATGGACACGGACTCGCTTCCGGTTTCAGAGACGTACTCCCCCAGGTCGAATCCGACCACAAACAGCCGGCCGGTGCAGTCCACCAGCTGGTCGGCGGCATCGGCGGCGGACAGGCCGCTGCCGATGCTCCACTGGCTGCCGTCGGAGGCGGAAACCAGCTGGCTCAGACTGGAGAGCGCCTGTTCATCGCCGCCGAAGCCCACGGCGTGCAGCATCACGTCGGACTGCTCGATGCGCGAGAGCAGCTCCTCGTAGGGAACGCCGCCCTGGGGATCGTACTCCACCGCGTCGGTGAGGACAATCACGCTGCGCAGCTCATTGCCCGTCCGGGGAACGGACTCGAAATAGTCCAGGGCGGCGTCGATGGCGCTGTGCAGCTGGGTGATGGGCTCCTCATAGGTGAGGGCGGAGAGGTGCTGGGAGAGCTCCTCGGGGGGGATGTCCTCTGCCGCCACTTCAAAGCCGTCGCCGAACACAGCCAGGGTGAAGCGGGTGTTCTCTCCGCTGTTTTCGGCCAGACGGGAGGCGAAGGCGAGAATGTCTTCCTGAAACGGGGGCATGGAGTTGGAGATGTCCACCAGAAGCAGGTAAGAGACGGGGGACCCGGCCTGGCGCACAGTTTCCAGCCGGCCCAGGGAGGGGAAGGAGGCAGAGCCAATCCTGGCCTCGGCCTTGGTGATGGGCTGCTCGTTTCCGGAGAGATCCACATAGGTGTACAGGCATCCCTCTGAAACAAAGGCGCGCACGATCTGCGCACTGGCGGCGGCCTGAACCCCCGCGCACAGGCAGGGAATCAGCAGCAGGGCCGTCAGAAAAGAGCATAGCCGCTTCATGTCTCATCCTCCGCAAAAATCGTAATCAGGGAAAAATTGTCGTTTCCCGGCGGGGTGCGCCGGATGTGGCGCAGCAGCATGAACTTGGCCCACTGCTCCGGCGTTTCGGCCTTCAGCCAGTCGGCCAGCATCTCCTCGCGATAGACAAACTCCCAGAACCCGTCGGAGCACAGCAGAAAGGCGTCCCCCGGGGCGGCCTCGCCCTGCCCGCCCTCGGGGGAGCAGAACGCCTTGCCCAGCACCCGCAGCAGGCTGGACCGGTCGTCGTCGTGATAGATATCCATATAGGAGATCTCGCCCCCCAGATACTTCCGGTAGGTGACGGAGTGATCCGGGGTTACATGGACCAGCGCGCCGCCGGAGAAGTGGTAGAGCCGGGAATCCCCGATGTGGGCCCACGCGGCGGCGGAGCCGTCCAGGCTCAGCGCCACCGCGGTGGTTTTCATGTCCTCCTGCCCGGGCTGCTTCTGCTGCTCCAGGATGCGGGCGTTGGCGGCCTGAAACCGCTCCAGTAGCTGGGCCTGGCCGGGGACCGTGTCCAGCCCCTCTCCGCAGAGAATGTCCACGGCCAGGCGGGAGGCAACCTCGCCGCAGGCGTGCCCGCCCAGGCCGTCGGCCAGGGCGAAGACGCCGCGGCCGCCGTCCAGCACCGCGCGGATGCTGTCCTCATTGTGCTCCCGGCCGCCCTGGTTGGTATAGGAATAGGCGGATAGTCTCATGGCTTACTCCAGTTCCAGATAAATGGTGTTGTCAACCTCGCCCAGATAGATGGAGCTTTTGGGGGGCAGCTTGACCGGGGTGTTGGGGGAGATCCGCTGGCCGTTGGCCAGGAAGGTGCCGTAGGTGGAATTCAGGTCGGTGACCTGGAACATCCCCTCCCGCTCGTCAAAATAGACCTGGCAGTGCTTGGAGCTGACCCCCGGCGTGCCGTCCTGATACACCAGACGGCAGGTGGCGGGATCCCGGCCAATCTGGACCGGCTGATGGTGGAGCTGCACCACCATACCGCTGTGCTGGCTGGCCATGGAGCGCAGCACCGGGGTGCCGCCGGACTTCTGCTCCTCCGCTGCGCCCTCCTTGACCTGGGGCGCGGCGGATTTTTTCTTCCCCTTGCCCCGGACCACAACCAGCACCACAATCAGGATGACCACCACGGCCGCCCCGGCGATTACCAGATACAGCGTGGAGCTCCCGCCGTCGGCGGCCAGGGTATAGGGGATGTTGTTGCGGTCCAGCATGGGCAGCAGCTCGGCAATGCTGACGGCATAGAACAGATTCTGATCCAGGTCCGAGCCATAGGTGTTGACGCCCAGCACCGCGCCGGTGGAATCGGTCAGGGGACCGCCGGAGTTGCCGCCGCCCAGAGCGGCGTCGGTCTGGATCAGATTCCGCCCGGTGCCGCTCTCCGTCAGCAGGCGGCTGATGCTGCCGGTGGTGACGGTGGCGTCCGACTTGCTGAAGGAGTTGACCGCCTGCACCGTGACGTCGGCGGCCAGGGGATAGCCCACGGCGTACACCTCATCGCCCAGCATGGCCTCCTCCGCCTCCCGCATGGAGAGGGGGGCGCGCTTGTCGGTGGGCTCCGCCAGCCTTAAAATGGCCAGATCCTTCTCCGCGTCATAGTCCACCAGATAGGCCTCCGCCTGGTCGTCCTGATCGAACAGCACATGGAGCTCGCCGCCGCCCAGGGCCTTTCCGGCCAGGATAAAGTCCTCCACCACGTGGCAGTTGGTTACGATGTACTGGGGGTTCTCCCCGGCCTCTCCGACAAAGAAGCCGGTGCCCTGCCAATAGTTCATGACGCCGTCGGCATCGGGGGCGCCCGAGCGGATCAGAATGATGCCGTCCAGCACGCTCTGCTGAAAGGCGGCCTGTGCCGGAAGGGCTGTTCCCGCCGCCAGCATCAGGGCTAAAATCAGATGGGCCAGTTTGCGCAGGGGTTTCATATGCGTCTCTCCTTTTTTGTTCAGCTGCAGGAAATGATAATTCCTGTGTAATTGTCCTGCTCCGGCAGGTTCTTTTCCAACACCATGGATTCCAGCAGGCTGCACCCCCGGTCCGGCTCCAGCGCCATGGCCTCCATCAGCTCGGGGGACGACAGCACGCCGCTGATGCCGTCGGAGCACAGCAGAATCCGGTCTCCTGCCTGAAGGGGCAGGGGCCGCAGGCTGTAATCCACCTGTTCCAGCTGGGGCATCCCCACAAAGGCGGTGAGCCGCCGGGCGTCCTCGTCCTGCTCCGCCCGGCTTTTGTCAATCCGCTCCTGTTCCAGCTCCCGGGCGTACAGCTGGTTGAGATAGGTGTGCTCCTGGTTCAGCTGGAACACGCCGCCGCCGCGCATCAGATAGATGGCGCTGTCCCCCACGCTGACCCAGTGCAGGCTGTCCTGGAAGATCCGCACGGCCACAACGGTGGTGCCGCTCCGGCCGGCAAAGCGCTGGAACAGGCCGTCGCTGACGGCGCAAATCCCCTCTTTCAGCTGGCGGGGGATGTCCCCCTCGTCGTTCAGGGCCTGAAACAGCTGAAGCAGGGTGTCCACCGCCCCCTCGCTGATCTGCTTGCCGTCCTCCAGACCGCCCATGCCGTCGGCCACCACGGCGAACAGGCCCCGGCGGGCGATCTCGCCGGCGTCGGCGGCGTGGAGCAGGGCGAAGGAGTCCTCCTGCCGCTCCCGGCCGCCCACGCCCTGGATGTTGCCCACCTGAAAGGTGAGGCCGCGGCGCTGGGGGTGGTCGGGCAGCTGGGCGGTCACCTGGGGCTCGGTGGTGCGGCGGGAGCGGCGAAACAGTCCGTCAAACAGCCCCATTTCCGTCCTCCTCCGGGTTGGCCTTCCAGGTGAACTGCTCGCCGCACAGGGGGATGAACAGCAGCTTGGTGTCTCCGAAGTCGATCAGGTCATAGGCCTTCAGCGGCATGGGGGAGAACACCTCGTCCCCGTTGAGATAGACGATGTTGCGCCCGTCGCCAGGGAGCAGATGGAAGCGGTTGTTCTTGCTGCTGTAGCTCAGCCGGGCGTGGTTCTCCTGGGAGATGGTCCGGTCGCCGGTGATGGTGATATCCATGCGGTCGCTGCGGCCGATGGAGTTGATGCCGCCGCGGATGGTATAGCTCTTGCCCCGGCTGGGGCCCTCGGTACAGACCAGCCAGCCCACAACCGGGTCAAAGCCCATCTTCTCCTGCATCAGGCCCAGGGTCTTGCCCGCGTCGGTCACGCTGATCCCGTGTCCCGGGGGCGGCGCGGTGGGGGCGGGAGCGGGTGCGCCGGACAGGGGCACGCCGTTGATGCTGTACCCCCTGGGCGGCATGGTCTTGGACGAGGCCGTCACCGGCGTGCCGGACAGGGGCGCCGTCTTTTGGGGGGCGGTCACCGGCGTGCCGGACAGGGGCGCCGTCCGCTGGGGCGCGGTGGCCGGGATGGGGGCGGTCCGTCCGGCGGCGGTGGTGCGCACGGGGGCGGTGCGGCCCGCCGCCGCCACGGTGATCTGCTGGTTGGTGTTGCAGTAGGGGCAGGTGGGGTATTTCTCCGGGTCATAGAGATGGCCCCGCCCGCATTCAATCTGGGACATAGGGGTTCCTCCTCCTTACTATTACGAAATATTCAGGTCAGAGACAAAGGACACGGGAGAGGTGTCAATCCCGTCTATGGTATTGTTGACGGATAGGCTGGTAAGGTTGGTCAGCCCGCCCAGAGGGGAGAGATCCCGCACCGGGTTATCATAGCTGCCGATGTACAGCGTCAGGGAGCGCAGCTCCGTCAGGGATGCGAGGGGGGAGAGGTCGTTGTTGGTGATGTTGCCATTAATATAGAGCTCCGTCAGCCCTGTCAGATCCGCAAGAGGGGCGAGGGATACGCTGGGACCGTCGTAGCTGCTGTTGCCGTAATAGCGCAGGGTTTTGAGCTTGGTCAGCCCGCGAAGAGGCTCCAGGCTCTCTACTTGTCCGTTAAGGTCCAGCTCGGTCAGCTGGGTGAGGCCCGCAAAGCCGTCGATGTTCAGCGGCGTCTCCAGGTCATAGTCCCGGCTGGGCAGGTCCAGGGACTGCAGCTTGGTCAAGCCCGCCAGAGCGTCCGCATCGGAGTAAACAGCGTTGGAGCCGTAAAGGCGCAGCTCCCGCAACTCGGTCAGATTTTCCAGCCCGGCCAGGCTCTCCAGCCCCTCCGTGCGCAGGTTCAAAGTTTGCAGCTTGGTCAGGTTTTCCAGCCCGGCCAGACTGTGCAGGCGGCAGGTGTCCGAATTGCCGGAGATTTGCAGCTCCCGCAGATTGGTCATATTGCTGAGAAAGCGCAGGTCGGTAGGGTTGCAGTTGCCGGAAAGAGTCAAAGTTGTCAGCTCGGTCAAGCCCGACAAAGGGCTCAAATCGGTATCCGCTCCCACGGAGAGATGCAGATCCGTGAGCTTGGGCATGTTCTCCAGGGCGGAGAGGTCGGTGAGGCCGGAGTAGGTATTGGAGTAGTTGGTCAGGTTGAGGGTGCGCAGTTCGGTCAAGCCCGCCAGAGGATCGAGGCTGGTGACGCTTTCGGAGAGATCGAGCCGCAGCTCCGTCAGCTTTGTCATGCCGGACAGGGCCTCCAGATGGGTGACGCCGCCCACTACATTGCTGCCGCCGTTGCGCCCCAGCTGAAGGACAGTCAGGTTGGTGAGATTTTTCAGAGGCGTAAGGTCCAGTTCCTCAAAATAGCCCCAGAAGTACAGCTCCTCCAACTGGGTCATGCTCTCCAGGAAGGAGAGGTCTGTGAGGATGTTGTTGGAGCCGTTGAAGTACAGGTGCTTGAGGCCGGTGAGCCCAGTCAGGACGCTCAGGTCCATTTCTCCCACGTCCTCCAGGTTCAGATACTCCATCTTGTTCCAGTCCTTCAGGAAGGACAGGTCTGTCACCGACGTACCCTGGAAGTCGAATTCCTCCATATTGGTCAAGCCCGCCAGAGGAGTCAAATCGGCGAGGTTAGGATTATCGCGCAGGTCGATGTACTCCATCCGCGTCATGTCGGCCAGGGGAGAGACGTCGGTAATGTCATTGCCCTGCAGGCGCAGGTCGCTCAGCCGGGTCAGTCCGGCCAGAGGGGACAGGTCGGTAATGTCGTTGCCGCTGAGGTTGAGGCGAGTCAGGTTCACCATGTATTGCAGGTCCTGAATATCCTCGTCCGTCAGCCCCATATTTTCCAGCTCCAGTTGGCGCTCGCTGGTGCTGTACTCTTGCCCGGCGATGGTGATGGAGGGCACTGGGGAAGGGAGGAGGGGTTCCCCTCCGCCGCCGTCCCCGCTGCCGCCGCCGGTCAGAACGCTCAGTCCCACCAGAATGGCCACCACCGCCGCGGCAGCGACGCCGGAGAGCACCGGCCGCTTTTTCACCCAGCCCGCCAGACGGTTCATGGTCCCCGCGCCGGTGTCGGGAGGCGGGGCCGCCCCGGGCACCTCCACCACCTGCTGCTGCTCGATGGCGTCCAGAAACTCCTGGGCGTTCTGGAAGCGGTCCTCGGGCTGAATGGCAAGGCCCTTTAAAATGGCCTTGTCCAACCACTCGGGAATCTCGATGCCCAGCTGGGAGATGGGCACCAGCTCGTCCTTGTCCAGCCGCTCCAGGCTCTCCGGCGGCAGGAAGCCGGTGATGGCCGCGTACAGACAGGCGGCGCAGGAGTACACGTCGGTGTAGGGGCCCTGGCGGCTTCTCCTGATGTACTGCTCCTTGGGGGCGTAGCCCACTTTCAGAATGACGTCCAGACTTTTGCTCTTGTCGCCGATGGAGTACCGGGCGGAGCCGAAGTCCAGCAGCTTGACCACGCCGTCCTTGGTGATGTAGATGTTGTCGGGGGTGACGTCCCGGTGGATGAAGCCCTCGGCGTGGACGGCGGTGAGGGCCCGGAGCACGGGGATCATCACGTTCAGGGCGTCGTCCACGCTGACCTTGCCGCCCTGGTTGGCGATATAGGTCTTGAAGGAGATGCCCTCGATATAGTCCATGACGAAATAGGAGGTGTCGTTTTCGTCAAAGTAGTCGGTGACGCCCGCGATGTTGGGCTGGCCCATGAACTTGGCCAGGGTGCGGGCCTCCTCCTGAAAGCGCTCGGCGCCATAGGTGAAGTCCTCGCCGCGGTCGGCGGAGAGGACGGAGACCGTGGAGCCCGTGCGGGTGGCAATCTCCCCGGGCATGAACTCCTTGACGGCCACCTTGGCCTCCAGCTTGGTGTCCCAGGCCAGATAGGTGATGCCGAAGCCGCCCTGGCCCAGCACCCGGCCCACGATGTACCGGCCGTTTAAAACCGTCCCCGCCCGCAGGGCCACGGGGTATTTTTTTTCGTTCTCCGCTCGATCAAATCCGCAGTAGGGGCAGGGGCCGTCCTGGCCCTCCCGCTCCCGAAAGCAGTTGTAGCACAGATTGTCCGGGTTCAGGTGCATAGAATGAAGTTCCCCCTCTGAAATAAAGCTGCGCGGAAAGAGGGCCGGAAGTGCCCGCATGTGCACGGCCGGCCGCAGAGGTCAGGACAGGGTCTTCTCATTTTCCGCGAACAGCGTCTGGTTGATCTCCTCCAGATCCATGTGGTGGAGAATTCCATAGCTGATGATGGCGTCCCGCTGGATCCGGGGATAGAGCTGGGCATAGGAGGCGCGCTTGAGCAGATCCTGCGTCTCCTCCAGTGAGAGCTCCAGCGCAATGCAGATACACAGCAGACGGTCCCGGGACGGCATGCGCCGCCCGGAGAAAACCTGATGGAGATAGACTTCGCTGATGCCGGCCTGCCGCGCCAGGGCCGCCTTGGTTTTGGACTTTTTTTCGTAGATTTGGGACAGCAGCTCCGCCACGCGGGAATCTGAAAAGGAGGCGGTGTTGCGGCGGCTGTAGGCGTCAAAGCTGGGCGCGCACGCCAAATCCCGCATCAAATCGTCGGTAGATTTCTTTTTCATGGCATTGATCCCTTTCTGCCTTGCTCAGGGCGAAATCAGATTACTTTATTGTATATGAATTTCAAAAAACGCACAATATGCGCGCTGCATAGTGTTGCGGGGCGGAAAACGGAGGGAAAAACCGCTGGAACCGGGCGGAAGGCCGGAGCCCGGCCCAGTTTTCTGCACTTGTCAAAATCGGCCGTCCCCTCCGCACGCCGCCGGCGGGCCGAAGGGGGGATGGCCTTCCGCAGGTCTGCGGGAGTGCGGCCGCAGAGCCGAAGCCGGGGCGGCTTCATGAAAATAGGGCATGCGCAACCGTTTGGGAACCTTTTACTTTTACAATACATTATATAACGTGCGTTACCCTGGCCCGGCGCGTCCGTGGGACAAAATCAGGTGCGCCGGTCAAGGGGAGCGGCAGAAGTATGACAGATAAAGAGCTGCGAAAACTCAGGAGAATTGAGCTGCTGGAGCTGCTGGTGGAGCAGGGCGAGGAAATGGAGCGCCTGCGCGGGCAGCTGCAGAAGGCGCAGGAGGCCCTTCAGGAGCGCACCATTGTCATCCAGAAGGCCGGATCCCTGGCCGAGGCCGCGCTTCGCCTGAACGGCGTGTTCACCGCGGCGGATCAGGCGGCCCGGGACTATGTGGACAGCCTGCGCACCATGGAGGCCCAGCAGCGCGCAAAGGTGGCCTCCATAGAAAAGGAGGCCCGGGAGAAGGCCGACCAGATGCTCTCCGAGACCCGGGAAAAGTGCCGCGCCATGGAGCAGGAGACCCTTCGGCGCTGCCGGGAGCTGACGGATCAGATGTGCCGCCAGGCCGGGCGCAGCCAGCCCGGCCAGGAGGAGGATGCCCCATGAGGCCGCCCAAAAAGGCCCCGCCCACCCTGGCCCAGCTGAAGGCCGAGCTGAAGCGGGAGCGCCATAAGCTCACCTACGGCGCCACCCTCCGCAGCACGGTATACGCCCTGATTACGGTGGCGGCGGTGGCGGTGCTGGTGGCCACGCTGCTGCTGCCGGTGCTGCAGATTTACGGCGAGAGCATGTCCCCCACGCTGGAGGACGGCCAGATCGTGGTCTCCGTCAAAACCGGCCGGCTGGAGCGGGGCGACGTGGTGGCCTTCTACTACAACAACAAGATCCTGGTCAAGCGGGTGATTGCCGGCCCGGGCCAGTGGGTGGACATAGATGAGGACGGCAACGTGTACGTGGACGGCCAGCTGCTGGAGGAGCCCTATCTGGAGGAGAAGGCCCTGGGCACCTGCAACATCGAGCTGCCCTATCAGGTACCGGACGGCCGGTGGTTCGTAATGGGAGATCATCGCTCTGTCTCGGTGGACAGCCGGGACCGGTCGGTGGGCTGCGTGTCCGAGGAGCAGGTTGTGGGAAGGCTGACCTTCCGCATCTGGCCGCTGGACAGCATCTCGTCGCTGGAGTGAGCGCCGAAGGACACAGGAAGGAGAGAAAAGGCCTATGAAACAGAACTTTTTAGCCAGGGCGGCTGAGCTGCTTCGCGCCAGTATCCGCCGCAAGCGGTGGTACCGGGCCTGCACCTGCATGGCGGCGGCGGTGGTGTTCGTCACCACCTACATGCTGATTCTGCCCGCCATCACCATGACCAATGACCAGGGCGGAGCGGGCGCTCTCCCGGTCAACTACGTGGTGCAGGGCGAGCCCGACTACACGGCGGAGCTGACCCTGGCCGACGGCAGCACCGTGACCATCGGGGTGTACGACCCCGACGGCCACGTGCCCGAGGGGGCGGTGCTGTCGGCGGAGCTGTACGAGGAGGGCGGCGAGGACTACGCCCAGGCGGAGGCCGACCTGCTGGCCTCCGGCACGGTGGACAGCTACGACGGCATGCTGGCCATGGACATCCACTTTGAGGACGCCGACGGCGTGGAGGTGGAGCCCACCGGTGAGGTGTACGTGGACCTGCAGGCCCTGCTCCCCGCCGATGTGGACCCCGCCAGCGTGGCGGTGCAGCACCACATGACCAAGGAGTCTGACGGCTTCTTCGGCCTGGTGGCCGGCCAGTTCACCCAGCTTGAGGTGGTGGCCGATGACACCGAGGAAACCGGCGACATCGTGGTGGAGGTCCCCGCCGAGGGCGAGACCCCGGCTGAGGGCGAGACCCCCGCCGAGGGCGAGACCCCCGCCGAGGGCGAGACCCCGGCTGAGGGCGAGACCCCCGTTGAAGGCGAGACCCCCGCTGAGGGCGAGACCCCCGCCGAGGGCGAGACCCCCGCCGAGGGCGAGACCCCGGCTGAGGGCGAGACCCCCGTTGAAGGCGAGACCCCCGCTGAGGGCGAGACCCCCGCCGAGGGCGAGACCCCCGCCGAGGGCGAGACCCC
>JAHYYS010000072.1 GCA_019424865.1 bacterium | reverse complement strand
TCACCCAGAACTTGGCCCCCTCGTTGTAGGTCATGCCGGGCTTGCGGTTGGTGATGGGAATACCGATGTGCATGTATTCAGCAGACATAGCGACTCCTCCTTATTTGGCGTTCTTCACTTCCTGATAGACCTCGTAGGCCTGCCGGGCGGTATAGCCCTCGTGGACCACCTTGCCGATGGCCTGGGCCATGCCGGCGGGACAGTCGGACTGGAAAATGTTCCGGCCCATATCCACGCCGTGGGCCCCCTGGTCAATGGCCTTGTAGGCCATCTCCAGGGCCTCCAGCTCGGGCAGCTTCTTGCCGCCGGCGATGACGATGGGCACCGGGCAGGCGGCGGCCACCCGCTCGAAGCCGTCGCAGTAATAGCTCTTGACGATGTTGGCGCCGTTCTCCGCCAGCACCCGGGTGGCCAGCAGGAAGAACTTCTCCGTCCGCTCCATCTCCTTGCCCACGGCCACCACGCCCAGGGTGGGGATGCCGTACCGGGCGCCGGCGTCGGCGGTGCGGCACAGCAGCTCCAGAGAGCGGGACTCGCCGGGGGCGCCGATAAAGGTCTGCACCGCCACGCAGTCCGCATTCATGCGCACGGCGTTCTCCATATCACAGGCGAAGCCGCCGCCGTTGGACATGTCGTCGTAGAGGACGGTGGAGTCATAGGTCACCCGGACGCACTTGGCCACCTGGGCCGCCGGGGAGATGCAGGTGCGCAGGATACCTCTGGTCCCCATCAGCACGTTGACGTGGGGAATCAGGGGCGGAATGACCAGATCAATCCGCTCCAGCCCCGCGGTGGGGCCCATGATATAGCCGTGGTCAAAGGCCAGCATGACGGTATTCCCCGATTTGGGGTTGAACAGGCGGGCCATGCGGTTTTTCATGCCCCAGTCGCAGTGGGCCGCCCCCTTGACGAAAAAGCCCTCCTGGGCCTGGGGCACGTCCAGGTGGTAGTCGTGGGCCGCCTTGTTTCCAATATTATCTGCCATGGCTTACTCCTTGCTGTAGGCGGGGGTGTGGCAGGGGGTGTTCCACAGGCGCAGGGTCTCCTCGTCCCACTTGGCGATGTTCATCTGGAAGCCGCCGGCCTCCTGCACGGTGAGGATCTCGCCCACCATGCTGGCCACGACCTCGATACCCTTGGCCTTCAGGAACTCCACGGTGTCCTTGAACAGCACCAGCATCTCCATCATGGTGGTGGCGCCGCAGCCGTTGATCATCACAAAGGTCTTGTCTCCGGCCTTCAGGTTCAGGGCCTTGCACAGGGCCTCGGCCACGTGGGCCACCGTGTCCTTGGAGGACATCATGGGCACCCGGACGCCACCGCCCTCGCCGTGCTGGCCGGCGCCGATCTCCATCAGGTCCGTCTCCCCCAGGTCGCCGAAGGACATGCCGTTCTGGGGATGGGTGGCGTCGGTGGACTTGACGGTGAGAGAGGCCATGTTGTCGGCATAGCGCTGGGCAATCTCAGCCACCTCATCCAGGCTCTTGCCCTCCCGGGCGGCGGCGGCAGCCACGTGGTACAGGGCCACCGCACCGGCCAGGCCGCGCTTGTTGTCCTCGCCGTTGGGGTCGTACTGGATCTCCTCGCCGGTGACCACCTGGCGCACGTTGAGGCCGGCCTTCTTGGCCAGCTTCATGGCCTGCTTGCCCGCCAGCTGGTCGCCGGCATAGTTCAGGGTCAGCAGCAGCACGCCGTGGCCCTTGTCGGCCATCTTCATGGCGTCAAAGACCAGCTGGCCGTTGGGGGCGGCGAAGATGTCGCCCACCGCCTGGATGTCCAGCATGCCCTTGCCCACAAAGCCCGCCTGGGCGGGCTCGTGGCCGGATCCGCCGTAGGTGACGATGGTGACCCGGTCGGCCTTCTCCAAATCCTTGCTGATGACCAGATGGCCGTCCACATCCAGGATGTCCGGATAGGCCAGCCCCAGCCCCACCAGTTCCTCGTCGGTGATGGTCTCAGGGGCGTTGATAAACTTTTTCATTTTCATAGAAAAACCCTCCCGTTTAAAATACAAACCGGATTCAGGCCTGAGCCAGGCCCTGGAAGAAATAGGACATGGACATGGCGCCGGCGTCCGGGGTTCCGATGGTCTGGGTGCCATAGCTCTTGGCCCGGCCGAACTTGGACACGAAGTTCTTGCTGTTCTCCGCGCCCTGTGCGGCGGCCGCGGCCGCGGCGGCAAAGAGGCCGTCCTCATCGCTGCCGGCATAGGCCGCAATGGCCTGGCTGGCGGGGATCAGGGCGTCCATCATGGTCTTGTCCCCCACCTTGGCGCCGGACATGTCGTCCAGCTCCTCCAGTGCTTTGGCAAAGATGGCCTGAATCCCGGCCACGTCAATCTCCTCGCCGTCGGGTGCCTCCTCCTGCATTCCGTCCAGCCAGGTGTTCCACAGGGGCACGGCGCTGCCGCCGTTCAGGGACATGACAGCAGTGGCCGCATCGTCCAGCATGGACTGGATGCCGCCCTCCGACTGCTCCACCGCCTCTGAGATGGCCCTGGCAATTTTGCTCATGGTCAGTCCGTGGTCGGCATCTCCAAACTTGGAGTCAATCTCCGTCAGCTCCTGCTCCGCGGAAATCACACGGGCACAGGCGTTTTGCAGGCGGGCGGAAAATTCCTGTTTTGTCATGGTCTGTCACCTCCTTTTTTCTATCTTGATTGTTACATCTGTGCAAAAACTCTACTACATTTTGTTACGAAAGTCAATATTGGAACCATATTTTCCACACAATCGCTATAATAATCCGTTTCTATTTGTGAAAAAGCGCAAAACAAAACTTCTCGGCGCTGTACAGCAGACCCGAGAAGTTACATATGTTACTTTTCAGTTCAGCAGCTCCTCCACCAGCCGGGAGCGGGCCACAATGTGGGTGAAAAAGCCGGACTTCAGCGCGCCCCCCAGCGCCTTCGCGCTGGTGTTGGCGGAGCAGACCCCGATCAGGTTGGGGCAGCGGCGCAGGGTCTGGATGGGAATCTGAATGGCAAAGTCCTGCTCCGACTGGATGATGGTCCCCGCCTCATTGAAGTAGTAAATCAGCATGCGCCCGCAGGCGTGCTGGCGCTGGAGCAGGTCGCCATACCGCACCAGGGAGGCAAAGTCGGGGCTGGAGGGATAGTCCCCGATATTGACCAGCGCGGTGTCCATCTGCTCCCACTGCCGGCAGATCTGGCGATAGATTTCTGTGGAGCACAGCAGCTGCTTCTCCTCCAGGCTCTCCGGCAGGGCCGGGAGATAGAGGAAGTGGGGCACCGCCCCCAGCTGCTGGGCCATCAGCCGGACATTCTCGTTGGACTGGTAATTGCGGGCGGGGATGCTGGCGTTGCCGACCAGGGGGCAGATGTCGGTGACCGCGCTGTCCAGCTGGGGATTTTCCTCCAGCCAGCTCACCAGCTGGCCAATCAGATACCCCCAGCCCACCCCCAGGCGGCGGGCTCCCAGCTGCCGCAGCAGCTCCACCGCCCCCTGAGAGAGCAGCCGGTTGGTTGCGTCGCCGGTCTCGCCGTCCTCCACCAGGATTCCCCCCTTCACGCAGTGGGAGAGCCGCAGCCGCTCCAGCAGGCTGTCCGCGCCGTCCTCCGGCTCGTGGATCTTGATCTCCACCACGCCCAGCTCCCGGGCCTCCGTCAGCAGACGGCTGACCATGGGTCTGGAGATCCCCAGGTCCCGGGCGATCTCGCTTTGCTTTCTGCCCTCCAGATAATATCGCCGGGCCACATAAGCCAACCGCTTTTGTTTTTCCACGCCCATGTTCACGGCACACGCTCCCCCATCCGGATTGTTTCTATGTTACTTATAGCATAAAGCACAGCGGGCTGCAACGTCAAGCGGGAAAAAGGGCAGAATACCCCCTCCCGGGCAATGCCGAACGGCGCCGCTTCCCCATTGCAAAGGCCCCGCCCGGGCCAAACCTCTGTTTGACCCGGGCGGGGCATCGCTTTTTTTATTTGCTCCGCTTGAGAATCTCACACACCAGCCGGTAGACCCGCTCGGTGGAGGGAACGCTGAGCCGCTCCCGGACGGAGTGGACATCATGGAGCTCCGGCCCCATGGACAGGACGTCCAGTCCCGGGATCTTCTCAACAAACAGACCGCACTCCAGGCCGCCGTGGGTGGCCTCGACCACGGGCTCCTTCCCGCTGATATCCCGATAGGCCTCCAGCACCATATCCCGGAAGGCGGACTCCTTCACAAACTGCCAGCCGGGATAGTTGTTCCGCTCTGACACCGTGCCGCCTGCGTACTCCACAATGGAGCGCACCCGCTGGATCATCATCGCCTTCTGAGAGTCGATGCAGGAGCGGATCGAGAACGTCGCGTGCAGGCCGTCCGCCTCCATCCCCATGACGCCCAGGTTCAGGGAGGTCTGGACCAGGCCGGGGAAATCCATGCTCATGGCCTGAACCCCCTGGGGCAGGGCCAGCAGGGTATGGAGCATGTGGCTGGTGACCTGGGCGCTCATGGCCTCCCTGACCTCCGCTTTTTCACAGGTCAGGACAACCCCGGCGTCGCTGGACGCATATTCCTTTTTCAGCACCCCGTCGAAGGAGCGGATAAACGCCTCAAAATCAGCGGTCTTGTCCCGGGGCACCGCCACCAGGGCACAGTTCCGGGAGCAGATCACGTTGTCAAAGCGGCCGCCCCGGATGTCCGCCAGCCGCAGGCCGGGCACCTGCTCCATGGCGGAATAGAGCACACGGCCCATCAGCTGGTTGGCCGAGCCCCGGCCCTTGTCAATGTCGCCGCCGGAGTGACCGCCCTGCAGACCGTCCAGTGTCACGGCATAGCCCTCCAGGCCTGCGGCGTCCTCCGCCGTCCCGGGGAGCAGGCAGTCCAGACGGATGCCGCCGGCGCAGGAGACGGTAAACACGCCCTCCTCCTCCGAGTCCAGGTTCAGCAGCTTCTTCCCCTTCAGGTCAGAGCAGTCCAGGGCAAAGGCCCCGCCCATGCCCGTCTCCTCATCAGTGGTAAACACCGCCTCAATGGGGGGGTGGGGCAGGGTCTGGTCGGCCAGAATCGCCAGGATCATGGCCACGGCGATGCAGTTGTCTCCCCCCAGGGTGGTGTCCTTGGCCCAGACCCACTGGCCGTCGGTCACCAGATCCAGACCCTCCGCCGCCATATCCTTGGTGCAGTCCTCCGTCTTGGCGCACACCATGTCCATGTGGCCCTGGAGAATGATGGGCTCCGCCCCCTCGTAGCCGGGGGAGGCCTCCTTCCAGATGACCAGGTTATTGGCCTCGTCCTGCCGGTATTTCAGCCCCAGCTCCCGGGCAAATCCGGCGCACAGATCGCTGATGATCCTGGTGTTCCCGCTGCCGTGGGGGACAGCGCACAGCTTTTCAAAATAGTCAAATACATCAGCCGGTTTCAAAGCGGACAAAACTGACATAAAATAACCTCCTTCATAAAAGTACAGCCCATGCCGGACGGCATGGGCTGTAAGCTGCAAGCACAGCGGAATCAGAAGTCACCCAGGCCCATGTCCTCGCCCAGGCCCATATCATCGCCGGTTTCGGGGACCTCCTCCTCGGGCTCCTCCGTGGCAACGGGGATGAACTCGGACAGATAGGCCTCCTCCGGCAGCCCCGCCAGATAGGCGGGGAGATTGATAATCGGAGCGTCCATATTATAGGGCAGGCTGATGTCATAGGTCACAGGGGCCTCCTCTTCGCCGCCCTTTTCTTGGGTGATGACCAGCGTAACCGTAATCTTCTGGCCGATCTGGGTGGCCTGGCCGCGCTCTCTGTCATAGAGCTTGGCCACAGCTTCTCCCTGGGCATTGTTGTCCAGATAGATCTCGATTTTATAGGGGGACTCGTAGGTCTGGCCTTCATACTCCAGGGATTTGTTGTCAAAGTACACCGTATGTCCCCGGCCGATGACCATCATGGCTGCGCCGATGGCCACCAGAACCAGCACCAGGAGAATCTGAAAGAGGAAATTGCGTTTTTTCATTTCGCTCTCGCCTCCTCCTGCGCCAGGGCCAGCAGATAGCCGGTCTGGCTCTTGTTTCTGCGCTTTCTGGTCTCATACATAATCAGGGCCAGCGTAATAACGCCGTAGGAGACAAAGGTGCGGAAATACTCGCCGATCATGGAGTCACCGGCGACCGTGGTGCCGGCGGCGGGCGCCATGATAAACATCATGTGGAACAGGAAAACGCCCAGGAACGCGTTGCCGATGGAGGCCTTCTCCACCGAGGCGCCGCCCACCAGCAGGGCCGCGATGCTGAAGGTGCCGATCTGGGTGTGCGCATTGTAAGTGGGGAAGTTGCCCAGATTCTGCAGATAGATGATCATGCCGAAGCTGGCAATCACAGTGGACAGGACAACGGCGATGATGCGGGTGCGGTCCACGTTGATGCCGGCATCCCGGGCCACTTCCATATCCTGCGCCACAGCCCGCATATCCTGGCCCAGCTTGGTGCGCCGGAACCAGACAATCACCAGGCACAGCACCCCGATGATGAGGAAGGTGAGCACCGGGATCTTGACGCCCGCCACATTGATGGCCAGGAAATCATCCAGGGACTGCCGCATGTTCAGCAGGCTGACGGTATTGCGGATGCCGTAGCCCCGGGGCAGCTTCAGGGTGTTGTGCGCAATGGGGATAATGGACCCCATCATAAACAGCACCACCAGCTGGTATACGCCGTTCATGAAAAAGGAAATCATATAGCTGGTGATCATCTCACGGCCCTTGGCCTTGTTCAGCAGATTGCCGCAGAAGATACCCAGCAGGATGGCAACGGGAATGGAGACAATCATGGCCAGGATGATGCCGGGGATGCCCCAGATCTGCCAGTCGGCCACCAGAATCAGGCCGATCTGTCCGGCCATGGCGCCCAGGGTCATGGCAAAGTTCATGCCCATGCCCGCCATAATGGGGATCAGCAGGCTGAGGACCAGGAAGGTGTTCCGGCCCATGCGGGTGATCAGCTCGTTGAGCAGATAGGACGGGGAATAGCCGGACAGGGGGAAGCAGATCAGGCAGATCACAATAAACATGACGGGCACGATATTGTCCTGCAGCAGCTTGCCCAAGCTGAATTTCGCTCGCTGTTTGCCTTTCATCTTGAGCCCTCCCCCTTCATAACTCTGGTCAGCGCATAGACAATCATACCGTTGGAGATGATGATGCGGACGACCTCGCTGATATCCATGTGAATCATTTCGGTCATCACAGTGGGCGTCAGGGTGACGATGCTCTGGTACAGGATGGTGCCGATGATCACATGGGAGATGGACGCCTTGTTGACAGCCGCGCCGCCGATAAGGATGGCGGACACCGTAGGCAGGGTCATGTTATTGGGCGCCATATACAGCTGCATAAAGCCGAAGCCCTGCTGATAGACCAGGATACCCACTGCGCCCAGCCAGGTGGACATGATCACCGACAGCAGGCGCATCCGGTTCACGTTGATGCCGGAGGCCCGGGCAAACTGGGGGTTGGAGCCCACAGCGGTCATGGCCGTACCGGTCTTGGAGCGGAAGAAGGCCCAGACCGCCAACGCCAGCACCCCAAAGAAGACGATACTGCCGGTGGGGAAATACAGGTCGCTCTCCGGGTCGATGGGGATGCCGGGCAGGAGATTGGCCAGCGCCTTGTCATAAAATCCGCTCAGGGAGATGGTGGTACGCAGGCCCTTGCCGGCCAGGCCCCACACCATGGTGGGTGCGGTATAGGGAAGCAGCAGCCACATCATGCACATAAAGGCGATGGCGGACAGGCCCACATAGGTGGCGATCATCATCTCGCCGCCCTTGATCTTGTTCAGCAGCCAGCCATAGCCGCCGCCAGCCAGAACCGCAAAGGGGGTGGCCAGCAGGATGGCGATGAAGAAGCTGGCGGTTCCGGTAAAGCCCAGCTCGATGGACAGGGTGCCCCCCAGCAGGCCGGCCAGAATCCCCAGGGGGATGCCGAAGTTCAGGCTGCATCCGGACTGGATCATGGGGACCATGGCCAGCACCAGAACAGCATTCCAGCTGAAGCGGTTGATTACGTTGCCGATCTGCATCCTCAGGTCGGCGCCCACAATGGGGGCCATAATAAACAGCAGCAGCACAAACCCGGCGATAATCAGCCGGGGCGTTCCAAAGCGTTCGATCATGCTTTGGATGCCGCTTTTTCTCTCTAATGTTTTGCCCATGATGTCCTCCTTATACCACCTGGCTGACCATCAGTGCGCCAAATTCCTCAGAGGACTTGCTCGCCGGCAGAATTCCGGCTATCTTGCCTCCCGAGACAATGGCGATTCGGTCACAGGTCTGGCGCAGCTCCTCCAGCTCGGAGGAGATGACCACCACGGTGACGCCGTACTCCCGGTTGAACCGTTTCAGCGCATCCAGCACCAGCGCCTTGGCTCCCACGTCGATGCCCCGGGTGGGCTCTGAGACAAACAGGAACTTGGGCTGCAGTGCAAACGCCTTGGCCAAGCACACCTTCTGCTGATTGCCGCCGGAGAGCTCCTTGGCCTTCTGCCTGGAGCCGGTGCATTTAATCTGCAGCTCCTTGATATATTTGTCGGTCACCGTGCGGATGGCGCGCTCGTCCCGCCACTTGAACAGGCCGAAATCCCGCAGGAATTTATTCTGGATCTGCATGGCGGAGAAGGCCACGTTCCACTCCAGCGACTCGTCCAGCAGCAATCCCACGCCCCGCCGGTCCTCCGAGACGAAGGCCAAAGAGGCGTCCAGACACTTTCTGGGGTTGTTCAGGGGGATGGGCTTGCCGTCGAACTCCACGGTGCCGCCCGCCTCGTACAGACCCATCACTCCGTTGGGAATCCCCAGCTTTCCCTGGCCGGCCAGACCGCCGATGCCCAGGATCTCCCCCTCTTTGATGTCCAGGTCAACGTCGCGCACCGTCTCGCCGGGCATGTCCACCCAGAGCCTGCGGATGGACATAATGGTCCGGGCGTCCGGCAGCTCCCGCGCCTCGGCGGCGGAGGCGGACTCCACATTCCGGCCCACCATCCACCGGGTGATCTCGGGCACATCGATTTCCTTTGCCGGGCTCTCCTTCACCACATAGCCGTCCCGCATGATGACGACCTTGTCACAGACGGACAGGATCTCGTGGAGGCGGTGGGTGATAAAGATGACCGAAATCCCCTGGGCCGACATGCTCCGGATGGAATCCAGCAGCGCCTCGGCCTCCTTCTCGGTCAAAACCGCGGTGGGCTCGTCCAGGATCAGCAGCTTCAGCTGATCCTTGCTCAGCTCGCGGGCAATTTCCGTAAATTGCTTGTGGCCCACAGGCATATCGCCAATGACCATATCGGCGTCAATTTTGACCCCCATCTTGTCGATAGCCTTTTCCGCCCGCTCCGCAATCGCTTTGCGATCCAATGTATTCAGCCGCGGGCCGAAAATTTCAGATACCACACTTCCTTTGGTGGGCTCACGGTTCAGCAGGATGTTTTCGGCGGCCGTAAAGCCGGGAATCAGCGAAAACTCCTGGTGTACCATGCCGATGCCGGCAGCCAGCGCGTCAAAGGGGGTGGAGAATTTCACCGTCTGCCCATCAAGCAGGATCTCCCCCTCATACCCGCCGGTCTCCCGGATCACATCCATGCCGAAGAGGATTTTCATCAGTGTGCTCTTGCCGGCGCCATTTTCACCCACAAGACCCAGAACCTCGCCGGCCTGCAGCGTAAAATTGATGTCGGTCAGAACCTGGTTGCCAAAGAAGTCTTTTTTGATATTTCGCATCTCCAGCAGCGGAGTGCTGTTGTTTGCCATAGTGTTACCCTACCTTTCCCCTGCTTGGAAAACAGCAGGGGGAATTCCTCCCCCTGCTGTTTGAATGGACCCGTTGGAGAAATAATTTTAGGCGGTGGTGAAGTACTCCTCAGGAATCTCTACCTGGGTGGAGCCCATGTAGTAACCGGGATCGTCCATGATATAGGTATCCTGATACACCAGGAAGGTGTTGTCAGACTTCACACCGGTGGTGGCGTTGGTGTAGCCGGAGCCGTTCCACTCCGCACCGGGAGAGAAGACCTCGTAGGCCTTGGCGATATCATCCATGTCGGTCAGATCGCTCACGCCGTCGATGACGTTCATGGCGTGCTGAGCCAGGCCGGCAGAGGTGGTGTAGCCATAGGAGTAGGCCCAGGTGCCGAACCGGCCGGCGCCGCCGGCGGCCACCACAGCGTCCTCGACCTTGGCCAGGATGGCCTCAAAGTCGCCGGCCTCCTCGGTCAGGTCCAGACCCAGGGCGCCGGGGTACCCCATCAGGGGGGAGGGCAGGTCAGCCTCGATGAAGTAGCCGCCGTACTCGAACAGCTGCTTCAGCAGGGGCTCGGTGTGCGCGTCGTTGGTGCAGAAGTAAGCAGCCTGCTCGCCGTACTTCTGGACCCACTCGGGCACCTTCTCCAGGATGAAGGCCTGGGCGCCGGCAATACCCACATCAGAGTTGGGGTCGGGCGCGGTCTCCTGGTGGAACTCGATGCCGAACTCCTCACAGGCCTTCTGCATGACGGCAACGCGGCGGCTCATGGTCTCATAGGCCATGTGGCGGGGGAAGGAGATGTGCACGAAGTCGGTGCAGCCCAGCTCGTGGGCGGTGCGGATGATCAGGTAGCCGCGGGCGACGAAGTCGTTGTTGCAGACCAGGTCGGCAGCGGAACCGATCTCAGGCAGGTCCTCGTGGGCCTCGCCGGCGATGCACAGGATGTCGGGACGGCGCTCCTTGATCTGGCGGAAGGCCTCAGTGGTGCCGGGGACGGCCTGATTGACAATGATAGCCTTCATGTCGGGGTCGTCGGCCAGTCCGGCAATTCTCTGGATGGTGGTCTCCACCTCTTCGCTGAAGTTGTCGGGATAGGTAGCCAGAACAACCCGGTCCTCGCCATACATGGCCTGGAAAGCCTCGGCGCCGCGGCGGTCGTCCTCAGACTGAGAGACGGTACCGGTGACGATGCCGATTTTGTAGGTGTCGCCGGCCTCAGAGCCGGATCCGCCGGTGGAGCCGGCGCCGGAGCCGCTTCCGCTGCCTGAGCAGGCAGCGAGTGTCAGCAGCATGGCTGCTGACAGCAGAGTGCTGATCAGTTTTTTCATTAGGAACCTCCAATTTTTACAAATCTCTCCAAGGGACATGTGTCCATTTTAGCAGGCGTTCATATTTTGTCAATACTTAATTTCCAGTAAAAATTGAGTGGTTCGTCAATATTTTAACACTCTCCGCATCAACAGTTGTCTCTGTGGTGCGGACATTTTCTTCGGCGTCTCTGCGTCTCCGCGCCGCAAAGACAGGTCCGTTTCCAGGGCGCTGTCCTGCTCCTCCTATTCTTCCCAATTCACCTCATATTATGAGCAGGGCAGGCCGGCAATCTCCCCATCCCTTCCGCTCCCTCGCTTATACTCGCCCCAAAAATCAGAAAAAGGCTGCTGTTAATAAGAAAATTTCCGCTCTGGGCAGGGGCTGCGCTTGGCTTCCTCCGCGGCTGTTCCTTGCCGGGGGACCTCCTGCTCAGAGCGGTCCGCGATATCTCCCGCCCGCAGGCAGCCAGTTTATTCAACCGCAAGCCTGCGGCAATGTGTCCTGTCCACGCAAACAAATTTTTGGTCCAAACGGGAAAAATACACCTGTCGGAAGGCGCGCCAAATATAATTTTTGCCAGAAGATTTACATCAAAAAGGAGGCGGGAGTACGCCAGCGAGGGACAATTTCCTCACTCCCCATGACTCGTCCCTTCCCGGGCGGGATTGTCCCACGGCGGAAAAAGGAGACGCGGGGGCACCCCGCCTTTTGTCGGAACGACCATGCCCATAGAACGCCTCTCGAATATTGGCACCGATACTGGTTCCGGAGCGGATGAGCTGATTGGTGAGAACCCTTTCCCGTTTGGAACGCTTGATCTCATTGCATACTCTGATGATTTCCAAAGCGAAGGATTCAGACTTGGATAGAAGAGGACGGTTCCTCTCTGCACCCCGTTCCCTGCCTATTCCTTATTCCCTCTTACCTCTTCCCTATCCAAAAAATCCAGAGGACAGGGTAGCAAAGGGAAAAAGGAAAAATCCCGAACGCATTCGCATTCGGGATTTTTGACAAGGTGCTACAATACAGATATTTCAAATTTTCAATCGGCTATCTTGAAGATCACCCAACGGCCCTTCTGGGCCGCGGCGCCTTTGCGCCGTGCGAGTGTTTTGCCGCAGGCAAAACCTCCCCGAGCATTTTAATCTCCGAAGGGTGGATCCGCCCTCTGGGCGGCGGAACCCAAAACGAAAGGACATCCTTTCGGATGTCCTTTCGTTTTGGAGGTGCCACCCAGATTTGAACTGGGGAGTGGAGCTTTTGCAGAGCTCTG
>JAHYYS010000071.1 GCA_019424865.1 bacterium | reverse complement strand
TCAATGGCAGAGCATCTCACTCGTAATGAGAAGGTTGTGGGTTCGATTCCCACCACTAGCTCCACTTGATTTGCCCTCTTTCAGCAAGAGGGCAAATTTTTTTCTTCAAGCTAGTCAAGAAACCTAATCAGTGTGTCAGGTATAAAAAAATCAGAGTGTTGGAACTCTGAAACCGTTGGGGCTAAACGGTTTGTGTGGTAGTCCATTCGTCATATCAGATAACGGTGATTCGTAATCAGCAGGTCGTCGGTTCAAGTCCGATCTCCAGCTCCAGCTCGTCGCAAGCGACATATCGCTTGCGACGAGCTTTTTCATTTCATTACAAAGCTCATCGCGCGCTCATTCTGCTGCTCCTCGCTTCCAAACCGAACCCGCTTCGCTGGGCTTCGGTTTGGGGCCGCCGCTTCGCGGCGGTTTTGTTTTTCCCTGGAAAATATCGATTTTAACTGTCCCTTCCAAAAAGAAAGACATGACCTTTGGTCATGTCTTTCTTTTTGGGTTCCGCCGCCCAGAGGGCGGCTTCACCCTTCGGTATTGGAATGCTCGGGGTCGGCAGAGCCGGCGGGCCCCTCGGCTCAAGGAAACATTATCGCTCCATTTTCCAGAAGCGGGCGCTGTATGGGGGCAGCAGGCTTCCCCCGCCGAAATCGTGGGTCTCTCCGCTGATCAAGTCCCAGGCCAGGCCGCAGCCGGCGTCAAAGTGGGCGGTATAGGGCTCCCCGTCGATGTTCAGGGCCACCAAAACCCGCTCCCCTTCGGTCTTCCGCTCGAAAATCATCTGCCGGTTGGTGAGCAGCACGTTCCGATAGCCGCCGTGATGCAGGGCGCTGCTGCCGCTGCGGGCTCTGGCCAGCGCGGCAATATAGTCGGTGAGCCCGTTCCACTCCGGCTTCTCCAGGGCGGGGCGCAGGGCGGCGTCGCTGCCCGGTTCCTTCTCGCCCCGGATGCCCCACTCGCTGCCGTAGTACACGGCCGGCACGCCCGGCATGCCGAAGAGCAGGGCATAGGCCAGAGGCAGGTGCTGGGGATTGGTCAGCTTGGAGGCGATGCGGGTCACGTCGTGGTTGTCCAGGAAGGACAGCAGCGGGGCGCCCTTGTACAAGGTCCAGGGCTCCGGCCCGAACTGCCGGGCCAGGGAGTGGCCGATCTCAAACAGGTTGAGGGAGTTGAGGGCGGACCACAGGCCCTTGTAGCACTCGTAATTGGTCACCGAGTGGCACAGCTCCGGCCCCATCCATCGGTTATAGTCCCCGTGCAGGGTTTCGCCCATCAGGACAAAGTCGGGCTTCAGACCGGCGGTAAAGCTGCGCAGCTGCCGGATGTACTCGGGGGGCAGGCAGTAGGCCACGTCCAGCCGCAGACCGTCGATGCCGAACTGCTCCACCCAGCCGCGGATGGCCTGGAACTGATGCTCCACCACCGCCGGGTTCCACAGGTTCAGCTTCACCAGCTCGTTGTGACCCTCCCAGGCCTCGTACCAGAAGCCGTCGTTCCGGTCAGTGTTGCCGCCGAAGTCGATGTGGAACCAGTCCTGATAGGGGCTGTCCCACTTTTTTTCCTGTACGTCCCGAAAGGCCCAGAAGCCCCGGCCCACGTGGTTGAACACCCCGTCCAGCATCACCCGGAGGCCGGCGTCGTGAAAGGCCCGGCACACCTGGGCCAGATCCCCGTTGGTGCCCAGGCGGGGATCCACCCGGGTATAGTCCCGGGTGTCATAGCCGTGGCGGTCGCTGTCAAAGACCGGGTTGAGCAGCACGGTGTCCGCGCCGGTCCGTTTGATATGCTCCACCCAGTCCAGCAGGCGCAGGATACGGGGGGCGGTGACGCCGTCGTTGTCCGCCGGCGCCCCGCACAGGCCCAGAGGATAAATCTGATATACGGTTGCTTTCTCAAACCACATGTCGCATTGCTCCTTTGCGCCGCCCGCCGGGCGGCTTATCTTTTTTGGTTTTCTCTATCATAGCCTATTCTCCTCCGTCAGGCAAGAAAAACCTGGGTCCTATTTCAAGGCGTCGGACACCCGCATCAGGGTCTCCTCGTGGGTGCGGTCGATGAGGTGGGTATAAATCCGGCCGGTGGTGGCGGGGGTGGAGTGGCCCAGCGCCTTGCCGATGTCAAAGAGAGAGACCCCCTGGAAGGAGGCGATGGTGGCGAAGGAGTGGCGCAGACCGTGGAGGGTGACCCGGGGCAGGTTGTTCTTCCGCACAAAGCGGGTGAAGGCCAGGGAAAGGGCGTTGGGGGAGTAGGGCAGGCCCTTCTGGTCCAGCACCACGTGCCCGGTGGAGCCGCAGCCCTCCTTCTCCTGGCGCGCCTGCTCCCGGGCCAGAAGCTGATAGACGTCGTCCGGGATATAGAGCGTGCGGACAGAGGCGCGGTTTTTGGTCTCCTTCTGAACCACCGTGGCCCCAAAGGCGGTGCGGGCCTCCCGGATATAGACCACCCGGCGCTGGAAGCTGACATTCTCCCACTTCAGACCGCAGATCTCCTCCCGCCGCAGCCCCAGGCTGCCCGCCAGCTTGACGGGCAGCTCCAGCCAGCGGCCCTTCAGCAGGTTATAAAGCCGCTTGAGCTCCTCGGGATTATAGAAGTCGGCCTCGTACAGCTTGGAGCGGGGGGGCTCCACCCGGTCCATGGGGGAGACCAGCAGCATGTCCTGCCGCACCGCTGTGCGCAGGGCGGAGGAGAGCAGGTCGTGGTGGCGGCGCATGGTGTTGGAGGACAGGCCGTTTTCCCGCTGTACCTGAATATAATACTGCTGGATGTCTTTGGGGGTCAGCTTCAGCAGAGGCGTGTCCCCCAGGGCGGGGTCCAGATGGTTGTCGATAATCTTCTGATAGGCGTATACCGTGGTCTCGGCCCGGTTGGGACGGACGATGGTGTCCATCCAGTACTCCAGCCAGTCGGACAAGGTCAGCTGGTGCCGGGGGGTCTGGCGCTCCTGCTCCCGGTGGGCCAGGAAGTCCCGCAGGCCGGTTCGGGCCGCCGTCAGGGTGGGATAGGTGCGGTACTGCTTCAGCCGCGCCCCCTTTTCGTCCCGCCCCAGGTCCATGCTGACATAGTAGACCTTGCGCACGTCGTCAAAGGAAATGTTGCGTTCTACCGTTCTTCTTGCCATTGTTTCCATTACCTCCATACGTTTTCTCTGTCTCACGCGGCGGTTGGCGCCGGCTGCGGAAGGGGCGCGCCTTCCGAGAAGGGAAGTGCGGCCTCTTGCACAAAAGCATACGGGAGAAAAAACCGCCGGGGCAAATATTTTTACATATTTTTGTCGAAAAAGGGAGAGTTTTGGCGAAAAAAGCAGCCAAAAAAGGAAAATATAGTAAAAATAGACAAGGGTTTCGCTTTTAACCCTTCTGTGATACAATATCGGAAAAGCGGCGGCTGCATCACAGAACAGGCCTGGCTCCGGGCCGGAGAGAGGACGGGGCAGCGCGCCGGAAGCGGAGGAAGCAGCATGATACGAATTGGAAATCTCAGCCTGCCGGTGGACGGAAGACCGGAGGATCTGGTGCGGCGGGCGGCCCGGGCCCTGGGGGTGCGCCCCGGCGCGCTGGGGGAGCTGGCTGTTGTCCGGCAGTCCATCGACGCCCGGGACAAGGGGGACGTCCGCTGGGTCTATACCGTGGAGGTGTCCATGCCCGGGGAGGAGGCCCTGGTGCGGCGGGCGCCCGGGCGCTCGGTCAGTCTGGTGGAGCACAGGCCCTATGTGTTTCCGCCGGTGGGCCGCCGGGAAGGCGGAATGCCGGTGGTGGTTGGCATGGGGCCGGCGGGGCTGTTTGCCGCTTTGTTTCTGGCCCGGAACGGCCTGCCCTGTGTGGTGCTGGAGCGGGGCCTGGATGTGGACGCCCGGACAGAGAAGGTGGAGCGGTTCTGGGCCGGCGGAGCGCTGGACCCGGAGTGCAACGTGCAGTTTGGCGAGGGGGGTGCGGGCACCTTTTCCGACGGCAAGCTGACCACCGGCACCCACGACCCCCGCATTGGGGCGGTTCTGGATACGCTGGTGGAGGCGGGGGCCCCCGCCGATGTCAAGTATTCCCATAAACCCCACATCGGAACCGACATTCTGCGCCAGGTGGTGAAAAAAATTCGCCTGGAGCTGGCGGCGCTGGGGTGTGACGTGCGCTTCGGACACCGCCTGACCGGGCTGCGGCTGTCGGGGGATTCCCTGGCAGGCATCCGGGCGGAGGGGCCGGCGGGCCCCTATGAGATGGACTGCAGTGCGCTGGTGCTTGCGCCCGGCCATTCGGCCCGGGACACCTTTCAGATGCTGCGGGAGGCGGGGGTGCCCATGGAGCGCAAGCCCTTTGCCGTGGGGGTGCGCATTGAGCACCGGCAGCGGGATATCAGCCTGAGCCAGTATGGCCCGGCCTGGGAGAAGCTCCCCCCCTCGGATTACAAGCTGGCCTGCCACCTGCCCGGCGGCCGATCCGCGTTCACGTTCTGCGTCTGTCCCGGGGGCCAGGTGGTGGCCGCCGCCTCGGAGCAGGGGGGCGTGGTCACCAACGGCATGAGCCTGCGGGCCCGGGACGGGGAGAATATCAACGGCGGCTTTCTGGTGGGCGTGGGGCCGGAGGATTTCCAGGGCGATGACGTGCTGGCCGGCGTGGAGTTCCAGCGGCAGTGGGAGCGGGCGGCCTTCCGCCTGGGGGGCGGCTCCTTCCGGGCGCCGGCCCAGCGGGTGGAGGACTTTCTGCTCAGCCGGCCCTCGGAGGGGGCGGGCTGCGTAACGCCTACCTACCGGCCGGGGGTGGTCTGGACCGGGCTGGATGCCTGCCTGCCCGGCTGCGTGGCAGATACGCTGCGCCAGGCCCTGCCTTTGCTGGATCGGAAGCTGCGGGGATTTTCTGCCCCGGACGGAGTGCTGACGGGGGTGGAGACCCGCTCCTCCTCTCCGGTGCGCATCCTGCGGGATCAGACCCTCCAGTCCCCGGTCCGGGGGCTGTATCCGTGCGGCGAGGGGGCGGGGTATGCCGGCGGCATCGTGTCCGCGGCGGTGGACGGTATCCGGGTAGCGGAGGCGGTAGCCAGGGGATAGATCCCCCTCGCCGGGGGCCCCATCGTAGATGGGGCGGCCGAAAGGCCGTAAATTCGAAGGGCCGGAGGCCGCGAGAATTTCCGCAGTGCCTTACCTGTATCTGCCTGCTGAAAAGCCCTCCTGCAAGGAGTTCCGCCGTCCGCAGACGGCGGAATCCAATTTGATTCCGTCATTTTCCGCGGCGTGTACGTGGAAAATGACACTTCTCATGAAATTTTTTCGACAATTTCTTAAGAAATCGAGGAAAAATTTCATGCAGCTCCAATCGAAAAAGCGGCGCAGCAATCTGTAAATTGCTGCGCCGCTTTTTTCGACGGGCTGAGCCCCGTGGGAAGGGGGCGGGGTATGCCGGCGGCATCGTGTCCGCGGCGGTGGACGGTATCCGGGTAGCGGAGGCGGTAGCCAGGGGATAGATCCCCCTCGCCGGGGGCCCCATCGTAGATGGGGCGGCCGAAAGGCCGTAAATTCGAAGGGCCGGAGGCCGCGAGAATTTCCGCAGTGCCTTACCTGTATCTGCCTGCTGAAAAGCCCTCCTGCAAGGAGTTCCGCCGTCCGCAGACGGCGGAATCCAATTTGATTCCGTCATTTTCCGCGGCGTGTACGTGGAAAATGACACTTCTCATGAAATTTTTTCGACAATTTCTTAAGAAATCGAGGAAAAATTTCATGCAGCTCCAATCGAAAAAGCGGCGCAGCAATCTGTAAATTGCTGCGCCGCTTTTTCGACGGGCTGAGCCCCGTGGGAAGGGGGCGGGGTATGCCGGCGGTATCGTGTCCGCGGCGGTGGACGGTATCCGGGTAGCGGAGGCGGTGGCCGGGGGATAGAGCCCGGGAAAAATTGAGCGGAAAAGGGCTTTTGCTGAAAGGCGGAATATGGTATAATGACAAAAAACCGGCCCCTTGCCTGGGCTGGCTGCTGTCTGAAGAAGACCCGGAGGAGAACCCAATGCCTTATGCCCTTTTAGCTGCGGCCCTGGTGGCCGTGGATCAGCTGGTAAAATACCTGGTGCTGCAAAATATCCCTTTGGGGGGCCATGTGCCCTTCATCCCCCATCTGGTGGAGCTGACTTACGTACAGAACACAGGGGCGGCCTTCGCCCTGTTTGAGGAGCATACCTGGCTGCTGGCCCTTGTGTCTCTGGCCATGTCGGTGGTGCTGATCATTGCCCTGTGGAAGGGCTTTTTCCGCCATCCTCTGGGCCGGCTGACCCTGACCCTGCTGCTGGCCGGGGCGGTGGGCAATCTGATCGACCGGGCCTTCCGGGGATTTGTGGTGGACATGTTCAATCTGCTGTTTATGAACTTTGCTGTGTTCAATGTGGCGGACATCTGCGTGGTGGTGGGGGGCATTTCCGCCGGCCTCTACTATCTGTTCCTGGCGGACAAGCTGGAGCCGGGCCGGAAGGGAAGCGGAGAGCATGACGACGCTGAGGCTGCAGGCTGACCGGGACGGCGAGCGGCTGGACGCCTTTCTGGCCCGCTCGGTGGAGGATTTGACCCGTTCCGCCGCCCAGCGCCTGCTGGAGGAGGGGGCAGTGACCCAGGGGGGCAGAGCCCTGAAAAAGAACCACCGGACCTGTGCCGGGGAGGTGCTGGAGGTGGCTCTCCCGGATCCGGAGCCCCTGGATATCCGGCCCCAGGACATTCCGCTGGACGTGGTGTATGAGGACCGGGACGTGATTGTGGTCAACAAGCCGGTGGGCATGGTGGTCCACCCCGCCCCCGGGCACCCGGACGGCACCCTGGTCAACGCCCTGCTGTACCACTGCGGGGACTCCCTGTCCGGGATCAACGGGGCGCTGCGCCCGGGCATCGTCCACCGCATTGACCGGGACACTTCGGGCCTTATCATCGCGGCCAAAAACGACAAGGCACATCTGGCCCTGGCCGCCCAGCTTCAGGACCACTCCCTGGCCCGGACCTACGAGGCGGTGGCGGTGGGCGGCCTGCGGGAGGAGCAGGGCACCGTGAACGCGCCCATCGGCCGGCATCCGGTGGATCGAAAGAAAATGGCCGTCGACTGGAAAAACGGCCGCCCGGCGGTGACCCACTGGTCGGTGCTGGGCCGGTACCCCGGCTATACCCATGTGGAGTGCCGGCTGGAGACGGGCCGGACCCATCAAATCCGGGTGCATCTGGCCTCCATCGGACATCCCCTGCTGGGGGATATTGTGTACGGCAGCAAAAAGCCCGTCCCCGGACTGGCGGGCCAGTGCCTCCACGCCCGGCGGCTGCGCTTTGTCCATCCAACCTCCGGGGAGGCGGTGGAGCTGGAGTGCCCCCTGCCCGACTGGTTCCAGGCGGTGCTGAACCGCTTGGGGCAGCGGTCCTGATGAGAAAAGGAAAACGCCGGCCGTCCTGTATAACAGGGCGGCCGGCGTCAGTCTGTAAAGAAGTGCTTGAAAAACAAATTCCCGCGGCGAAAACCGCGGGAATTTTATGCCTTCGGCGGGAAGACAGACAGGTCAGATTCCCAGCACGTGGGTGGCAATGGTGAAATAGATCAGCAGGGACAGGGCGTCCACCACGGTGGTGATGAAGGGGGCCGCCATCACCGCCGGGTCGATGCCCACCTTTTCCGCCGCCATGGGCAGGGTGCAGCCCACGATCTTGGCGCAGATTACGGTGAGGAACAGCGTCAGGCAGACCACAATGGCCACCGGCACGGTGACCTCGGGCTTGTTCATCAGCCACCGGTCCACCACCATCATCTTGACAAAGTTGGCCGCGGCCAGGCACGCGCCGCACAGCACGGCCACCCGCAGCTCCTTCCACACCACCGCCAGCATGTCGGAGAACTCCACCTCCCCCAGGGACAGGGCGCGGATGACCGCCACGGACGACTGGGAGCCGGAGTTGCCGCCGGTGCCGGAGAGCATGGTGATAAAGGAGGTGAGCACCACGCAGGTGGCCAGGGCGCTTTCAAAGTGGGTGATAATCATGCCGCTGAAGGTGGCGGAGAGCATCAGCATCATCAGCCAGGGCAGACGGGAGCGCCAGGTCTCGAAGATGCCGGTCTTCAGATAGGGCTTGTCAGAGGGGAGGATGGCGGCCATCTTCTCAAAGTCCTCGGTGGTCTCCTCCTCGATAACGTCCATGGCGTCGTCAAAGGTGATGATGCCCACCAGACGGTTCTCCCCATCCACCACAGGCAGGGCGGACAGGTCGTACTTGGAGAACATCTGGGCCACGTCCTCCTTGTCCTCGTGGGTCTTCACGGAGATGACATTGGTTTCCATAATGTCCCGGATTTTGGTCTCATAGGGGGAGAGGAGCAGCCGCTTCACCGTCACAACCCCCAGCAGTACCTTGTTCTGGGTGACATAGCAGGTATACACCGTCTCCTTGTCCAGGCCCACCTTCCGGATGCGGGCAAAGGACTGCTCCACCGTGGCGTCGGGGTGGAGGTCCACGAACTCCGTGGTCATGATGGAGCCGGCGGAGTCCTTGGGATAATTGAGCAGCTGGTTAATCTGACTGCGGGTGGAGGCGTCGGTGTTGCGCAGAATACGGGAGACCACGTTGGCGGGCATGTCCTCGATCAGATCCACCGTATCGTCCAGATACAGCTCATCCAGAACCTCCCGCAGCTCCCGGTCGCTCAGCGCGCCGATCAGCTTCTCCTGATCCTCGCTGTCCTCCAGATAGGTGAACACCTCCGCCGCCGTCTCCTTGGGCAGCAGGCGGAAGACCAGGATGGTCTCCTCCGGCCCCAGCTCATCCAGAAATTCCGCGATATCAACGACGTTCATCTGGTCCAGCTGCTCCCGGAGCTGGCGGAACTGCTTGTGTGCCACCAACTCCAGAAGCTGCTCCAGGTTGTTTTTCTCATGCATTGCGGCTTCCCCCTTTCAATCAGTGCCAAGATGGAAAGCGGGACACAAAAAACCACAGGAGGGGAAACGCGCTTTTGAAGGGCAGGGACGTTTCATCCGGACTGCCGGTTCAAAAGCGGACTTCCCACCTGTGGCCGCATGCAGACAGGGACGGAAGACGCGCGCAGCGCGTCCTCCCATCAATTCCGGCGGAAGGGGGAGCCGGCGGATGGCAGAGCTCCCCAGACCGCCTGCCGTCTGTGGCAGCGGCTGTCTGTGTCCCGGTGACGACTTCGACCGTCCATATTGGCTTCCACTTCCTTTCCTGAAATCAGGCAAAAGCCCGGCTGGCCTTTTGCCCACTTTTTTTATTATACCATTTTATACGGGAAGGTTTCAAGTCGTGACGGGAGATTTTCTTGTTAACTCCTGGTAAAGTTGGGCGGCTCCCGTCGAAATCCTGCCGCGTTCCGGTCAGGAGGTGAGGACACCCTCCAGCTCCAGCAGCTTCCGCTTCAGCTCCAGCCCCCCGGCATAGCCGGTGAGGGAGCCGTCCGCCCCCACCACCCGGTGGCAGGGGATCAGGATGGGGATGGGGTTCCGGTGGTTGGCCATCCCCACCGCGCGATAGCCCCGGGGGCTGCCCGCAGCCAGAGCCAGCTCCCGATAGGAGCGGGTCTGGCCGTAGGGGATCTCCCGCAGCGCCGCCCAGACCCGCTGCTGAAAGGGGGTGCCCTGAGGGGCCAGGGGCAGGTCAAAGTCCCGGCGCGCCCCGGCCAGGTATTCCAGCAGCTCCTCCCGTCCCCGGGCCAGCAGGGGCGTCTCCCGGGAGGCGAGGCGGGGCAGCGGGAGACCGGGCAGATACAGCCGGGAGATGGCATCCCCCTCGCCGGCCAGGGCCATCTGCCCCACAGGCGTGTCAAACAGACAGAAATCCATGGAACTCCTCCTCTTCTTTATGGAGCGGAATGGACTGTAACGGCGGAGGGACCGGACACAATGTTGACATAGGTGTGGCCCACGCCCAGCTCCAGGGGATTCCCCTGGCTGTCCAGATAGGTCATGGGGCTGCTGTGGCTGGCCTTGGACCAGGTGATGGGCTGCTGCCTGCCGTCACACAGAAACAGCCCGTCCCCCGTGCCGGTGGTGCGCACCGACAGCCGGCCCTCGCTGTCCCCCCGGATGGAGGAGATATCCGTGTACAGCACCAGCACGTTTTTGACCCCCACCTGCTCCCCGGTGTTGCCGTCCACGTAGGGGGCGCCGTACTCTTTAATCAAATACAGCCCGCTGTCCGGATCGTAAGTAAACACGCCGGTCTTATAGTTGGAAAACTTCACTTCCAGGCGGGCGGCGGCCTCCCCCGCGGCGGTTTCCCCGTCAGCCATGAAGGACAGACCGGGATCATAGTCCTCCCGGTGCTCCAGTTCCACCCGGCGATAGGTGGGCAGCAGCTCCAGAATGGTCTCCCCGGAGGTGAGGACCGAGTGCTCCTTGCCGGCATTCTGCCACCGCTCCTTGTCCCGCCAGAACAGGGTGCCCTCGTAGGGGCCGTTGACGCAGTCCAGGGCGGTGACGCCCCAGTCCTGGATGGCGTCGTAGGCCTGGGGGCTGCCGCCGGCGTGGAGAAAGACGGCGTCATGGCCGTAGGCCAGGGAGACATAGTAGTCCCGGGCGGAGCGGACAGAGCCGATGTCGCCCACGCCCTCCACGCTCTGAAACACTGCCAGCATGCGGGTGATGCCCCCCTCGGCGGGCAGCTCATAGATGATGTCCGCCTGGGATACCCCCAGCTGGGGCAGGGCCTTTTTCAGGTTGTTGAGCATAATGGCGATGGGGCGGTTTTTGCCGATGTCGGCGGCACAGCCCTCGCCTGTGAGGGGATTGACATAGGGGAGGACGGGCTCCGGGTCCGGATCCTCCGGGGCGGGGTCCAGGGGGGCCAGCACAGAGACGTCCGGATCGGAGGAAGAGGAGCCCTCCCCCTGGCCGGAGGGGCCGCAGGCGGGCAGGGTAAGCAGCAGAAGGGCCGCCAGACACAGACATCCCCATCGAGTTTGCGCCATACCAAAAACCTCCCAATTTATGTTTCTGTTGTCCGGAATGTCACGCCGGTGCGCGGGCAGGGCCCTGTTTGGGCGTCAAGCAGAGCCTAATTTTTGCTGGGCAGCACCGAGGCGATGGCTCCCGCCAGGGAGCTGATGGGCATGGTCTGCAGCACGATGCGCCCCGGACCGGTGACCACCGTGTGGAAGACGCCCTCGCCCCCGAAGATCATGTTCTTGACGCCCTTCACCGCCTGGATATCAATGGAGCAGGTGGCGTCCATCATGGCCAGGTTTCCTGTGTCCACCACCATCTGCTGGCCGGGCCCCAGGGTGTACTCCACCGCGTCCCCGTCGATCTCCAGAAATGCGGTGCCCCGGCCGGCGAGCTTCTGCAGAATGAAGCCCTCGCCCCCAAAGAAGCCGGCTCCTATCTTCTTTTGGAAAAATATAGACAGCTCCACGCCCTGCTCAGAGGCGAGAAAGGCCGACTTCTGCACCACAATGGGGCGGTCCGGGGTGATCTCCACCGCGCGGATGTTGCCGGGGAAGCTGGAGGCAAAGGCGATCATGCCGGGGCCGCCCTGGGCGGTATAGAGATTCTGGAAAATGGATTCACCGGAGAACATGCGGCCGAAGGCCTTGCCCAGGCCGCCCGCTGAGGTCTGCATTTCCATGTTGGGGCTCATCCACACCATGGATCCCTTCTCGGTGATCATGGTCTCTCCCGGGCTGAGCTGACAGATGACCACCGGGGTGGTTTCCCCCTGAATTTTGTATTCCATGTTTCATTCCGCCTTTCTGTTCCTGGGATGGATTGATGCAGGGAAAACAGGGCCGCAGTACAGGCCTTTGATGCCAGTATAGCAGAGGGCGGGATGGGACGCAACCTCTTTCCTGTAAAATCAAAAAAAGGCCCCGGGCCGCGCAGCCGGACTGCGGAGCTTACCGGAAGAACGTATAGGGGGCATACGAAAGAGGCTGGCCGCCGGGGCTCATTTTCTCGAAATGGTGTAATATACATGAGAGTTAGGAAATTTGAATTTGCGCCCTTTTTATTGACATGGTATCATAAAGATGTAGAGTGTTAAACCAAACTGATACACTTGGTGAGGGGGCGGGGGGCATGAAGAAGGAATATGTGAGGAGCTGTATCGGCATCACGGGCGCCGTGCTGGCATTTCTTGTGTTCGCTTACTGCTATCTCCACCCGGGCCAGCCAGACGGAACGGTAGATTTGATTTGGCCCGGGGAGCTGGGGAGCTACACCCAGGAAGAAATCCGGGAGGAGCTGCTGGGCAATTACCGCATCAGTATCAACCGGCAATGGGGCGAACCGATGGCGGCTTATGAGCAGCCGGACGTGGACGTCTACAGCTTTGAGGGCGTGCCCTATCTGTTGATTTTGGAGTATGACGGGGACGGGTGCGTGATGGATGTGGAGTATGTGCAGCAGCCCTAGGAAAAATTCCCGCCGCCGTGCATTTGTGCGCAGAAAAGCGGCGCGCCATGTTATAACGTGGCGCGCCGCTTGAGACTGTCGAAAAAGTCGGACTGTCTTTCGTGAGAGGAGTCATTTCCGACGTACACGCCGCC
>JAHYYS010000070.1 GCA_019424865.1 bacterium | reverse complement strand
CACGCGACCAGCTTGGAAGGCTGGGATTCTACCATTGAACTACACCCGCATGGATGGCGTGTTCCTCTCACGTCGACCACAGAATCATAACATATTTATACTGGAATTGTCAATCCCTTTTTTCGCATTTTCTGAACTTCGGCCGCCCTTTCTCTCTAAGAAAGGGCGGCCGCTTCCGTTGTCAGGGCTCCCCCTGCTCCGGATCCTCCTGAGGCAGTTTCCGCACCAGAACCGAGCGGATACGGTGATCGGAGATCTGCTCCGCTTTCAGTTCCAGGCCGTTGACCTGAACGGTGGGCTGGCTGCCGTCCTCCGGTATGGTGCGCAGGCAGCTGAGGATCATGCCGCCCACGGTGTCATAGTCCTCGTCCTCGGGCAGCTCCATGTCCAGAGCCTCGGCCAGGTCCTCGGTGCTCAGAGAACCGCTGACCCGCCACAGATTGTCCTCCAGCTTTTCCAGCTCTTTGGGCTCGGCCGGGTCAAACTCGTCGTAGATATTGCCCACAATCTCTTCCAGCAGATCCTCCACCGTGATGACGCCGGCCAGCTCGCCGTATTCGTCCAGCACCACGGCCAGGTGAATTTTTTTGCGCTGCATATCCTGAAGCAGGTCGTCCGCGTCCAGGGTTTCGGGCACCAGATAGGCCGGGCGCATCAGCTCCCGCACTGTCTTGTTCCCCTGGGCCGCCCAGTCCACCAGGAAATCCCGGGCGTTGAGCACGCCCAGCACGTCGCTCTCGTCCTCCCCGTACACCGGGAAGCGGGACAGGCCGCTGGTGCGGATGGTGTCCAGCACTTCCTCCCGGGTGGCGTCCGCCTGCAGGGAGACCACATCCACCGCGCGGGTCATCACGTCGCTGACCGTCTGGTCGGAAAAATCGAAGACGTTGTGCAGAAGCTCTTTTTCGTCCGCATCAATGGAGCCGCTTTCGTTGCCCAGGTCGATCATCATCCGGATCTCGTCCTCTGTGACCTGCTCCTCCTCCACGTCGGTCTTCATCCGCAGCAGGCGGAGCACCCCGTTGGTGGACATGGCAAGCAGCTTTACCACCGGCTTGGCCAGAACGGCAATGGCGGAGACCACCCGGCAGGACAGCCTGGCCATCTCCAGCGATTTTTGCATGGCGATCTTTTTGGGAACCAGCTCGCCGAAAATGAGAGTAAAGTAGGACAGGATAATGGTCACAACCACCAGGGCGATGGTGTCCAGCACGGAGGCAGGGATGGGGACGCCCAGGCCAATCAGCCAGACCGTCAGATATTCGGCAAAGTTGTCCCCAGCGAAAGCGGCGCCCAGGAAACCGGAGAGTGTAATGGCGATTTGGATGGTGGACAAAAAGCTGGAGCTGTCCTCCACCATGCGCAGCAGCTTGGGCGCCAGCTTGTCGCCCTCCTCCTCCAGCTTGCGCAGCTTGTTGGCATTGAGTGAGATTACAGCAATCTCTGTGGCCGCAAAAAACGCGTTGATCAGGATCAGAATCACCTGAACCAGCAGCTGGAGCACTATGGTTGTCAAAGTAATTTCCTCCTTGTTTGGATATGCACGCCCGGACATGCACAAAAGGCATGGCCTGTTCTGTATACGGGGACAGAACAGACTATGCCTTTTTTATGTATTACATGTTTCGTTTGTCGTCTGGTATAGATCCGTCTCGGTCTGAGTCCATGGATCGGGCGGCTCCTTCATAAACAAAATTTCGGTACCATGCTTAAAAATACCGTCGCCTAATACCATAGCAGAAAACAAGAGGCTTGTCAAGGGATATTTGCTGCCGCTCTTATTCAAGACTGTAGGATGGAGAAAAGAATCGGCAATTTGACGAAATAAGCCCAACCGCTTGCAAAAGACGGGTGAATGTTATACAATAAAAATGGGATATTTTATAGTAAAATTTTGTCTGTCCGGAAAGGAGGCCGCTATCGTGGGAACGTATGAAACTGTATTGACCGCTGTGTTTTTTGTGTTCGCCCTGCTTCTGTTCGGCATCGGCATCCAGATGTATCGGAGGAGCAGGCGTGCGGCGGAGGCGTGCTCCTGCAAGGAGGCGCTCCGGCATGCGGCGCTGCCGCTGCTGTTCGGGCTCATCCTCCTTTTGTCCGCCCTTTGGATCCTGACCCGGGCCGGATGGCTGATGCTCATCGTGTCCCTGATTGCGGCAGTGGCCATAGGGCTTACCATCGGAGGCGGCCTTGGCGGATTCCTGCAAAAGCGTTAAGCCGCAGCTTCGCGCTGCGGAACATAAGAATGCAGCAAACGGTACACCTTGTGAGCAAGGTGTACCGGAGACTGTCGAAAAAGTGGCTTGTCAATTGATAGAAATTGACAAGCCACTTTTTCGAGTAGGCCGCACGAAATTTCAGGCTCGATTTCTTGCGAAATTGTCGCCCAAAATTTCGTGAGAGGTGTCATTTCCCAGGCACATGTCCTTGGAAATGACTGGATTTCATTTTATTCCGCCGTCTGCGGACGGCGGAACTCCTTGCAGGAGAGCTTTTTTGACACGCTGCGGTACACCTTGTGAGCAAGGTGTACCGGTTGCCTGTTTCAACGAAAAATTTCAGGTTCCCGCTGAGCCGATACGGATCCGGAACTGGGCGCCTGTGCCCCCGGCGGACTTCGGTTTACTTCAGGGCGGCGTCACAGAAGGCGCAGCAGTCCGTCCCGCCGATCTGTTTCACCAGGGGGGGCAGATAGGGCTGGGTCTGGGTGATGCAGCGGGGGTTGGAGCACACAGGCCTGGTGCCGATCTCCACGCCGGGCAGCTCCTCCTGCCGGGGCTGACGGGCCAGGTCGGAGAGCAGGGACATGCGGGCAAACATGCCGTAGCGGGCCTGCAGGAAATAGACGGCCCGGGGGTCGTCGTCCACATCCACCGCGATCTCGTCCACCCGGGGCAGGGGATGCATCACCAGCATGTGCTCCTTGGCCCGCTCCAGTTTGCGCCGGGTCAGAATATAAATGCCCCGGTTGCGCTCGTACTCCAGGGGATCCACAAAGCGCTCCTTCTGGATGCGGGTCATATACAGCACGTCCAGCTGGGGAATGACCGCCTCCAGGCCGGTGACCTCCGTAAACCAGATGCCGTTTTCCCGCATAAAGGCCCGCATGTAATCGGGCACCGCCAGCTCCCGGGGGGCGATGAGGAAGAACTTGACCCCATGGAATTTGGCCATGGCCTTAATGAGGGAGTGGACGGTGCGGCCGTATTTCAGATCGCCGCACACCCCGATGGACAGCCCGTCGGCCCCGCCCAGCAGCCGGGTGATGGTGGTCAGGTCGGCCATGGTCTGGGTGGGGTGCATGTGCCCGCCGTCCCCGGCGTTGACCACAGGCACGTGGGAGTACAGGGAGGCGGCCTTGGCCGCCCCCTCCCAGGGGGTGCGCATGACGATGACGTCGGCATAGCCGGAGACCATCTTGATGGTGTCCTTCAGGGTTTCGCCCTTGGCAACCGAGGAGGAGTTGGGGTCGGCAAAGCCGAACACGGTGCCCCCCAGACGGAGCATGGCGGTCTGGAAGGAGAAATTGGTGCGGGTAGAGGGCTCATAAAACAGGTTGGCGGCCACCCGCCCCCGGCACACGTCGATAAATTGTTGAGGGTTGTCTATGATTTGGCTGGCCCGGGCATAGAGCGTGTCCCACTCCTGGCGGGACAGGTCGCCGAAATCAATCAAGTGCCGCATGTCTTACACTCCTGTCGTATTTTGTCTTCCGCTTATCCTATCACAAGCCGCCCGGTTCCGCAAGGTGTGCGGACGGATTTTCTGCCGCGGTCTGCGCAGGGGGAGGAAACCGCCGCCGCAGCCCCCTCCGGCAGGCAATTTTTTCTTTCCTTTCCAGATAAGCTGTGTTATAATATCAGGAAATGGCCGCCGTATGGCGGTCTGTCCCTGTTCGGAAAGGTTGGAGCCGAGAATGAATATTACGCTGATAGGAATGCCCGGCTCCGGCAAGAGCACGGTGGGCGTTTTGCTGGCCAAGGCCCTGGGCTGCGGCTTTGTGGATACGGACCTGGTGATCCAGCGGCAGGAGGGGGCCCTGCTGCAGGATATTTTAGACCGCCGGGGCGTATCCTATTTTTTGGACGCGGAGGAGCGGGCCATATGCTCCCTGCACTGCGACCAGTATGTCATCGCGCCGGGGGGCAGCGCGGTGTGCCGGGCGCGGGCCATGGAACACCTGAAGGCCATGGGGCCGGTGATCTATCTGCGCGTCCCCCTGGAGCAGCTGAAGGAGCGGATTCACAACCTGGACTCCCGGGGCATCGCCATGGAGCCGGGGCAGACCCTGGAGGACATTATGGCCCTGCGGGCCCCGCTGTACCAGCAGTACGCCGACCAGATTGTGGACGTGGGGCCTGAGCAGCAGCTGGCCCATACGGTGTCCCAGGTGCTCCGCCTGCTGCCCGGACAGGTTTGACCATTCCCCAGCCCGCGGGGCAGTGCGGGCCGGCGGCGGCTTTGGCCGCGCCGAATGATAGAAGTAAGGAAGTATTGCATGACATTTCAGGATTTGGGGCTCTCCGCCCCGATTTTAACAGCCCTGTTGGAACAGGGCTATCAGCGTCCCTCTCCCATTCAGGAGAAGGCCATTCCCCCCGCCCTGAAGGGGCGGGACGTGCTGGGCTGTGCCCAGACGGGCACGGGCAAAACCTGTGCCTTTGCCGCCCCCATTCTGCAGCGCCTGTCCGCCGCCCCCGCGCAGGGCAGGCCCATCCGCGCCCTGATCCTCACCCCCACCCGGGAGCTTGCCATTCAGATTGACGAGAGCTTTCGGGACTATGGCCGGCACCTGAAGCTGCGCCACGCGGTGGTGTTCGGCGGCGTAGGCCAGAATCCCCAGGTGGAGGCCCTGGGCCGCGGGGTGGACATCCTGACGGCCACTCCGGGCCGCCTGATGGACCTGTATGAGCAGGGCTTTGTCCACCTGGACAAGCTGGAGATTTTTGTTTTGGACGAGGCCGACCGGATGCTGGACATGGGCTTTATCCACGACGTGCGGAAAATTTTAAAGTGGCTGCCCCAGAAGAAGCAGACCATGCTCTTTTCCGCTACCATGCCCCCTGAAATCGCCGACCTGGTCAACTCGCTGCTGCACAACCCGGTTCGGGTGGCGGTGAACCCGGTGTCCTCCCCGGTGGAGGCCATTCACCAGTCGGTCTATCTGGTGGACCGGGCCAATAAGACCCGCCTGCTGGCCCATCTGATGGACCAGCTGCAGGTGAAAAACGCCCTGGTGTTCACCCGCACCAAGCACGGGGCCAACAAGGTGGCCCGGGATCTGGCCAAGGCGGGGATTTCCGCCGCCGCCATCCATGGCAACAAGAGCCAGACCGCCCGGCAGCAGGCCCTGTCCGACTTCAAGGCGGGGCGGATCCGCTGCCTGGTGGCCACGGATATCGCCGCCCGGGGGCTGGACATTGAGGAGCTCTCTCACGTGTTCAATTATAACCTGCCCGAGGTGCCCGAAACCTATGTCCACCGCATCGGCCGCACCGGCCGGGCGGGCCGGGGCGGGGAGGCCGTGGCTTTCTGCGACTACTCCGAGCAGCCCCTGCTGCGGGACATTGAAAAGCTGATGGGCAAGAAGATTCCGGTGGTGGAGGGGCACCCCTTCCCCATGCAGGTCTTCGAGGCCCCCAAGCGGGACAAGAACGGAAAGATCATCAACGAGGAGGATGCCGAGGCCCGCGCCGCCGCCCGGGAGCTGCGCCGGGCCCGGGAGGAGGCCCGCAGGGCCGCGGAGCAGCAGGCCGCGCCGGAGCCGGCGCAGCAGGAGCCCGCAGCCGATAAGCCGGCCAAGACCCGCCGCCGCAGGAGAAGGCGCGGCGGGGGAAGCGGCGCCGCGGAAGTGCCCGCACCTGCGGCCCCGGTGTGGGAGACGGCTGAGCCGCAGCCTGTTTCCGCGGAGCCGGAGCGGCCCCGGAGCCGGGGGCGCGGCGTGCGGCCGGGCTCCCTGATGGATACAGGGGACTCGATGCCCCGCACGGAGTTTTATCGCCCCAACCCCCTGGACAGCGATGTGATTATGGACGCCACGGCCCGTCTGCTGGCCCCCCGGCGGCTGACCTTGTCCCAGGAGCGGCCCAGCCGCCCCGCCCAGCAGGAGGGGCGGAACAGCCGCAGGAAAAAGGAGGCCGCCCGGCCCCACGCCCCGGCGGGGGAGAAGCCCCGGGAGCACAAGCAGGCCAAGGAGAAGGCCGCCCAGACCCCGGAGGAGAAGCGCACCGCCCCGGCCCCCAAGCGGCGCCGGGAGCGCAGAGGAGACGGCCGGCGCGGAATGCCCCCGGAGCCCCGCCGGCAGCAGCATAAGGACTCCACTGAGCAGCCCAGCCTGATGAAGCCCTATTATCTGGATCTGGGGAAATGACCCGGATCCCCGCGAAAGGCGGCTTGAGAAAAGAAACATGCTGTCTCGGCGGCCGGAAGGCCCGCCGAGACGATTTATAGACGCAGGTCGTTTATTGTATTAAAACAGCGAATCAAAACATACAGATTTGGAGGAGCGATCAATGGACTATCAAGCGATGTACCAGCAGAAGCTGACCACCCCGGAAGAGGCGGTAAAGGTGGTCAAATCGGGGGACTGGGTGGACTACACCTGGTGCACCAACCATCCGGTGGCCCTGGATAAGGCCCTGGCCGCCCGCAAGGACGAGCTGCACGACGTGAAGGTTCGGGGCGGCGTGACCATGTGGATGCCCGAGATCGCCAAGGCTGACGACGCCGGCGACCACTTCACCTGGCACTCCTGGCACTGCAGCGGCGTGGACCGGAAGATCATCAAAAAGGGCATGGGCTATTTCAGCCCCATGCGCTATTCCGAGCTGCCCCGCTTCTACCGGGAGAACCTGGACCCCGTGGACGTGGTCTTCACCCAGGTGCCCCCCATGGACGAGCACGGCAACTTCTCCTTCTCCCTGGCTCCCTCCCACCTGTATGACATGTGCGCCCGTGCCAAGCATATCGTGGTGGAGGTCAACAAGAACCTGCCCCCCGTCTACGGCCTGTACAAGGCAGAGCTGAACATCGCTGACGTGACCTACGTGGTAGAGGGCAACAACCCCTCCATCCCCGAGCTGGGCTCCGTGCCCCCCACCGACGTGGACCGCACCGTGGCCAACCTCATCGTGCCCGAGATCCCCAACGGCGCCTGCCTGCAGCTGGGCATCGGCGGCATGCCCAACACCATCGGCGCCATGATTGCCCAGTCCGACCTGAAGGACCTGTCGGTCCACACCGAGATGTACGTAGACGGCTTTGTGGACATCGCCGCCGCCGGCAAAATCACCGGCCGGCATAAGAATCTGGACAAGGGCCGCCAGGTGTTTGCCTTTGCCGCCGGCACCCAGAAGCTGTATGACTATGTCAACCGCAATCCCGACGTGATGGGCGCCCCGGTGGACTACACCAACGACGTGCGGGTCATCGGCCAGATTGACAACTTCATCTCCATCAACAACGCGGTGGATCTGGACCTGTTCGGCCAGGTGAACGCCGAGTCCGCCGGCATCAAACACATCTCCGGCACCGGCGGCCAGCTGGACTTTGTGATGGGCGCCTACCTGTCCAAGGGCGGCAAGAGCTTTATCTGCCTGTCCTCCACCGTCACCGGCAAGGACGGCAGCGTGAAGAGCCGCATCGTGCCCACCCTGACCCCCGGCTCCATCGCCACCGATCCCCGCTCCTGCGTGCACTACATCGTCACCGAGTACGGTATGGTCAACCTGAAGGGCCTGTCCACCTGGCAGCGGGCCGAGGCGCTGATCTCCATCGCCCACCCCGACTTCCGGGAGCAGCTGATTCAGGACGCCGAGAAGATGCATATCTGGCGCCGCAGCAACAAGTAAGCCTGCCGTAAGCCAATCAAAACAAAAAACGTCCGCCTGTGCAGTAAAAGCACAGGCGGACGTTTTTTGTATCTATGCCATCAGCTCCCACTGGAAGTTCTCCAGCTTCAGCCTGCTGCCCACAGTGGTCCCCTCGGGCAGCAGAAACATGGTGATGGAGTGGGACTGCCCGCCGTCGCCGGCCAGGTCGGCATAGTCGCCGTTGATGGCGGTCACCGTATAAAAAATGGGATCCATATCGGTTCTCCTTCCTCTGTGCCGCGCCGGGGAATAAAAGTCCGGCTTATAGGACTGCTCCTCTTCTATACTATGGATAGAAACCAGAACAGAAAGGAGCAAAACACCATGGATTATGAAATCGTATGGGTGCGGGGACACATTGAGGTTTATGACGGGGCAGGGCGGTTTTGCTTCTCTGCCGATAACGAGCGGGAGGCGCTGGAGGAGCTGGGCCTGGCCGCCTGAGACAGGGCCGGGCCGCCCTCAGGAGTCGATAAAGCTGCGGATCCGCAGGGTCACCCCCAGGCGGGCGGCAATATCCCGGCAATTTTGAATCTCCTCCGGGGTCTTGTCCTTGTCCACGATGGTCATCACCACGTGGGGGACATAGTGCTTGGCCTCGCCGGCGAAGTCCAGCATGGCCTGATAGGCCGCCTCCCCCTGGATGGGGTGGCACAGGGCGGCGTAGTCCGCCGCGTTGTCCGAGTTCAGGGAGATGGACAGGGTGTCAATGCGGCCCTTCAGCTCGGGGCACACGTCCCGGCCCAGAATGAGATTGGCGTGGCCGTTGGTATTGATGCGCACCGGGGGCAGCTTGCCGCCAAAGCGCTCCTTCAGCTGGTCCACCAGCCACAGAATGTCGTCCAGGCGATAGGTGGGCTCGCCATAGCCGCAGAAGACAATCTCCCGATAGGAGCACACGTCCCGGCCCAGAAAGCTGTCCAGGGCCTCCTGCCGGGTGGGCTCCCGCTCCAGCCACAGGGAGTCCTCGGTGTAGATGGAGCCCTGGGCCTTGCCGTGGCGCAGGCAGAAGTCGCAGTTGCAGTTGCACTTGTTGGTGAGGTTCACGTACAGCGCGCCCTCATATTCATAGGTGATGGTCATAGCCCTCACGCCTCCTTAATATTGAAAAACCGCTTCCCGTTCTCCAGGGTGATGCGGGCCACCTCTTCCGCGTCCAGCCCCTTCACCTGGGCAATTTTCTCCGCCATCAGGTGGACCTTGCCCGAGTCGTTGCGCTTGCCCCGGAAGGGCTCGGGGGTGAGGTAGGGGGAGTCGGTCTCGATCATGATCCGGTCCAGGGGCAGCCACTCGATGACCTCCAGGGCCTTCCGGGCATTCTTATAGGTGATGACCCCGGTGAAGGAGATCATCCACCCCAGCTTCACCAGCACCTTGGCGTCCTCCAGACTGCCCGAGTAGCAGTGGTACACTCCGGCGACCTGGGGATACTCCCGCACAATGGACAGGCAGTCCTGGTGGGCCTCCCGGTCGTGGACAATGACGGGCAGGCAGAGGGACTGGGCCAGCTCCAGCTGCCGGCGGAACACGTTCTGCTGCAGGGCACGGGGCGGGTTGTCCTCCCAGTAGTAATCCAGCCCGATTTCCCCGATGGCCTTTACCTTGGGGCGGCCGGCCAGAGACCGCAGTTCGTCCAGCCAGCCGTCCTCCCAGTCCCCGCAGTCAGAGGGGTGGACCCCCACAGCGGCATAGACAAAGGGGAACTGCTCCGCCAGGGCAATGGCGGTCCGGGAGCTCTCCAGGTCGCAGCCCGGGTTTAAAATCAGCTCCACGCCCTGATCCGGCATCGAGGCGAGCACCTCCATCCGGTCGCTGTTGAAGGTGCCGGAATCGTAGTGGGCGTGGGTATCGAACAGTCGCATAGCTTATTCCTCCCAAAGGCGGTTCAGGGAGGCGGGCCCGGCGCGGACGCCGGGCCCGCCTCCTCCGCATTATAGCACACCCGGGCGGGGTTGAAAAGGGGGGGCGCTTCGCCGTCAGATGGCAGAGGCGATGATCGGCAGCCACGCCTCCGGCTCCAGGGGGAGGGACAGGCGGATGGAATAGGAGAATCCCCCGTCGCTCCACAGGGCCAGGACATAGCCCGTGTCGTCCCCCTTCAGGGTGACGGAGCGGGAGCCGGCCTGCAGCTGGGTCTGAGCGGAATATTGAGTGTAATCGCCGGAGTTGTCCTGCTCCCCCGCCGACTTCCGATAGACGGCGGACGCCTCCCCGGCGGTGTACTGGATTTGCGCCAGCTCGCCCTAGTAGGACAGATAGGTGGTCTGCTCCGGCTGGAAGGGGAGGGCGGAGAGCTCCTCCACCGGGAATCCCACCGCCTGGGCCAGGTCGGAGGCGGATGCATAGGGGGCGATGTCGGGAACGGAGAGAACGGGGGGCTCCGGCTCAGGTTCAGAGGGGAGCAGGGGCAGCACGGCGGCGCCCGTTGCCAGCAGCGCCAGACAGGCCACCGCGGCCAGGGCGCGCCGCCTCCCGGCTGTCCTCCGACTGTGCGGCGGAGAGGGCCTGGCCCCCGGAAAGCAGGCGGGCGAGCATCCGCCGCAGCCGATCTGCCGGATCTGACAGCAGAACCCGGAAATAGAAGGATTGAGCATACATGGTGTTTCCTCCCGAAACGGACGGGCCGCAGGAAGCCCCGTGCGGCCGCGGGTCAGATTATTGCACGCCCTGGACAAGCTGGAGCATGGCCTCCCGGGTGATGGGGGCCGTGACCTGAATGGAGCAGGCGTAGCCGTCCCGGGCCCACACAGCCAGGGAGACGGTGTCCCCATCCCCCTTCAGGGTGACGGAGCTGCCCCCTACCGACGCAGTCTCCTGGTGGGGGTAGGCGCTGTAATCCCCGCTGATATCGCCGGCGCCGGGGGCCTTGCGGATGCGGATCTCCTGCGCCCCGGACTGGTCCAGCACCTGGATCATGTCCCCCTCCACGACCTGAATGGTGCGCTGGACCTGAGGCCCGGCCACTGGCACCGACAGGGAAAAGCCGGCGAGTCGGGCGGCCTCCGCCAGGCTGCCGCAGTCCACAAAGGGGTTGGGGATCTGAACCGTGCCGCCGGTGGAGATGGAGATCACACCGCCCTCCACACGCACGGCGTCCTCCCGGCCCAGCAGGGCGTCAAACAGGCCCAGCGGGACATAGGAGGTCCCGTCCAGCACGTAGGGGGCGGGGCCCAGAGAGAAGGGGGCGCTCATGCCGATCAGGTCGGGATTGCTGGTGGTGATGACATACCGGTCCACACCGATGGTGACCTGGGTGTGGTTGACGCCGTTGTCCAGCAGGACCACGCCGTTGTCCCAGGTGACCTGATAGCCCAGGGCCTGAGCCACGGGGGCCAGAGGGACCATGATCTGAACCTGTGAGGTGACGGCCTCTCCGTCCACCTGGACGGTGAGCGGGGCGGGGGCAATCAGGTCGGGGGACTCTTCCGGCCCGGCGGCCCCCACGGGCAGGGCCAGCGCGGCCAGCAGGGCCAGGGACAGGGCGGAGGTGAAAATACGGTGCATCATAAAGACGTTCCTTTCTGAAAGTGGAGTAGGCCCCCGAAAGGGGTCTCTGCCCTTATATACAGCTGAAGGGAGGAAAATGTTGCACCGGAAACAATATTTTTGCGGCGGTTTCCGGCCCGGACAAAAACAAAGGCCGAAGCCTTTTGAAAAAGGCTTCGGCCCCTGGGGGAAAAATCAGCACATTTTGGCCCCTGCGGGAATCTTGTCATCCAGCATCAGCAGATTGAGCCGCTCCTCCCCGTGCTCGGAGTGGACGGCGGAGATGAGCATGCCGTTGGACTCCAGCCCCATCATCTTCCGGGGGGGCAGGTTGACAATGGCCATCAGCGTCTTGCCGATAAGCTCCTCAGGCTTATAGTACATGGCGATGCCGGAGAGGATCTGCCGGTCGGTGCCGGTGCCGTCGTCCAGGGTGAAGCGCAGCAGCTTGTTGGACTTTTTCACCGCCTGGCAGTCCTTGACCTTCACCGCCCGGAAGTCGCTTTTGCAGAAGGTGTCGAAGTCCACGGGCTCTGCCAGCTGGGGCTCCACCTCCAGGGCGGGCAGGGCGGCCTTCTTGGCCTGCTGAGCGGCCTGCTCCAGCTCCTCCAGCGCCTTGTCCGCGTCCACACGGGGGAACAGGTTGTCGCCCCGGACCACCGCCGCGTCGGCACGGAGAGAGCCCCAGCTTCCGGCGCTCTCCCAGGTGGAGCACTGTTCACAGGCGCCGATCTGCCGCAGAATTTCGGCGGCGGATTCGGGCATGAAGGGGGTGAGCAGGATGCCGGCGATGCGCAGCACCTCCAGCAGGTTGTACATCACCCGGGCCAGACGGGGGCCGTTGGCCTCCATGTCCTTGGCCAGCACCCAGGGGGTGTTCTCGTCGATATACTTGTTGGCCCGGTCGATGACCTTGAAAATCTCGCTCAGGGCGTTCTGGAAGGCGAAGTGCTCCATCTGCTCCTCATACCGGCCCCGCAGGGAGGAGGCCAGCTCCACCAGCTCCCGGTCCTTCTCCGCATCCTCTGCCTGCCGGACGGGCAGGGTGCCGCCAAAGTACTTGCCTACCATGGACACGGTGCGGCTGAGCAGGTTGCCCAGATCGTTGGCCAGGTCGGTGTTGATGGTCTGGATCAGCAGCTCGTTGGAGAAGTTGCCGTCGGAGCCGAAGGGGAAGGTGCGCAGCAGGAAGAAGCGCAGGGCGTCCACGCCGAAGCGCTCCGCCAGGATATAGGGGTCCACCACGTTGCCCTTGGACTTGGACATCTTGCCGCCGTCCAGCAGCAGCCAGCCGTGGCCGAAGACCTTTTTGGGCAGGGGCATCTCCATGCTCATCAGCATGGCGGGCCAGATGATGGAGTGGAAGCGCACAATCTCCTTGCCCACAAAGTGCACGTCGGCGGGCCAGAACTTGTCATAGTCGTGGTACTGATCGTTCATAAAGCCCAGGGCGGTGGTGTAGTTGAACAGGGCGTCCACCCACACATAGACCACGTGGC
>JAHYYS010000007.1 GCA_019424865.1 bacterium | reverse complement strand
CCGTCAAGGCCCCCGTCTTCTCCTTCGAGAAGCTCACCGATGTGGATACCGGCCTGGGCCCGGAGATGAAGTCCACCGGCGAGGTGCTGGGTCTGGCCGAGACCTTCCCCCAGGCGCTGCTGAAGGCCTTCAAGGGCTCTAACCTCAGGGTGCCCAAGCGGGGCGGCCGCATCATCATCACGGTCAAGGACGAGGACAAGGGGGAAATTGTCTCCATCGCCCGGGGCTTTGAGGAGATGGGCATTGAGCTCTATGCCACCTCCGGTACCTGTGATGCGCTGAACGAGGCGGGCATCGAGTGCAAGCGGGTCAACCGCGTCTCCCAGGCCCACCCCAACATCCTGGACATGATCCAGAGCGGCACCGTGGACCTGATCATCAACACCCCCACCAAGGGACGCAAGCACGACACGGACGGCTTCCGCATCCGCCGCGCCGCCGTGGAGCACTCCGTGGGCTGCGTCACGGCCATCGACACCGCCCGCGCAATCCTCACCGTCCGGCAGCAGAGCCGCAGCGAGGACCTGACCCCCATTGATATTACCAAAATCTAAAGCCGGCCGGCTCTTGTCAGCCGCATGCTCCGGCAGCAGGAAGGAAGTGCTGAAATGAAGCAGGATATGATCGTCATTCTGGACCTGGGCAGCGAGGAGAATCCCCGCCTGGCCCGGGAGATCCGAGCCCTGGGCGTTTATTCTGAAATCTATCCCCATGATATCACCCTGGAACAGCTGAAGGCCCTGCCCAACGTGAAGGGCGTCATTCTCAACGGCGGCCCCAACCGGGTGGTGGACGGCGTGGAAATTGACGTCTCTCAGGATATCTACAACTGCGATCTCCCTGTCCTCCTGGCCGATCACAAGGGGGATGCCCCCTGGCCGGAGGAGGAAGCGGCCCGGAAAGAGGCCATTTCCAACTTTGTCTTCGGCCTGTGCGGCGCTCAGGCCAACTGGAACATGGAGAACTTCATCGCCGACCAGGTGGAGCTGATCCGCCGCCAGGTGGGGGACAAGAAGGTGCTGCTGGCCCTGTCCGGCGGGGTGGACTCCTCTGTGGTGGCCGCCCTGCTCATCCGGGCCATCGGCAGCCAGCTCACCTGCGTCCACGTCAACCACGGCCTGCTGCGCAAGGGAGAGCCCGAGCAGGTGGTGAAGGTGTTCCGGGATCAGCTGGGCGCCAATCTGGTGTATGTAGACGCGGTGGATCGCTTCCTGGACAAGCTGGCCGGAGTTTCGGATCCGGAGCAGAAGCGGAAGATCATCGGCGCGGAGTTCATCCGTGTCTTCGAGGAGGAGGCCCGCAAGCTGGACGGCATTGAGTTCCTGGCTCAGGGGACCATCTATCCCGATATCATCGAGTCGGGCACCAAGACGGTCAAGGCGGTTAAGTCCCACCACAACGTGGGCGGCCTGCCTGAAGATCTGAAGTTTGAGCTGGTGGAGCCTTTGAAGATGCTCTTTAAGGACGAGGTGCGCGCCTGCGGCGCGGCCCTGGGCCTGCCCGACTCCATGGTGTACCGCCAGCCCTTCCCCGGCCCCGGCCTGGGGGTGCGCTGCCTTGGCGCTATTACCCGGGATCGGCTGGAGGCCGTGCGGGAGAGCGACGCCATCCTCCGGGAGGAGTTTGCCAAAAACGGCCTGGAGGGCAAGGTGTGGCAGTATTTCACTGTCATCCCCGACCTGAAGAGCGTAGGCGTACGGGAGGGCCGCCGGGCCGACGAGTGGTGCGCCATCATCCGCGCCGTCAATACGGTGGACGCCATGACCGCGACTGTGGAGAACGTGCCCTTCGATCTGCTTCAGCATATCACCGCCCGCATCACCGCCGAGGTGAAGGGGGTCAACCGGGTGCTGTTCGATCTGACGCCGAAGCCCACCGGGACAATTGAATGGGAATAACTGGAAAATAAAAAACCCGCAGGTTCCTTTCTGAAGGGACCTGCGGGTTTTTTTGTCCTCCGCCGACTTTGCGCGCGGCAAGCGGCCCCGAAGACTGTTTGACCCCGGAGGACGGTAAAATGTTTCATTACCTACCTACTTGTGCTATACTGTTTCTTGAGAACAGTATGGCAAATTGGATTTTGAAGGGAATCAAATGGGAGTTCAGACAATGGCTCAAGAAAGTTGGGGACGAATTTTTAGATAATAGAGAGATCAATCAAAGTTTATGGGGGTGAATAAATGGATACGAAAAAAATGTGGGTAGATATGATAGTGGAATTACAAAGTCTTGCGCAAGCAGGCCTCGCCTATGGCAAAGATGCGTATGACAAAGAACGTTATAAGCGTATCCGTGAAATTTCTGCTGAAATGATGTCGCATATTGCTGATATACCACTTGAGAAAGTGAAAGGGCTTTTTTGCAACGAAATTGGGTATCAAACCCCGAAAATTGATACGCGTGCCGCTATATTCAAGGACGATAAGATACTTCTTGTTCAAGAAAAAAACGGGACTTGGTCTTTGCCTGGCGGCTGGTGTGATGTAACTGTATCAGTTGCCGAAAACACCATCAAGGAAGTTAAGGAAGAAGCAGGACTTGATGTGATTGTCAAAAGTGTTATTGCGATTCAAGACAGAGAAAAGCATAATCTGCCCATGTATGCTTATCGGGTCTGTAAGATATTTATGCTGTGCTCTGCGGTTGGCGGAAATTTTGAACCGAATATTGAGACGATTGGCTTTGCTTACTTCGCAGAGGACGAAATTCCGCAGCTCGCCACTGAAAAGAATAATGAAGAGCAAATCAAAATGTGTTTTGCTTCCTACCGTACAGGAGAAGAATGGAAAACATTATTTGACTAGTTATAACCACCGGCTAAGTCGGCAGCTATGACGAGGCAGGCGGCGGAAGGCCGCAGACAGCCCCCGGCGTTCCCCAGGCGAGGGTGAATGGGAAAAGAAACAAAAATAGTAGCTGTATAAGCGGACCCATGATATACTGTCGTAAATAAGGGAGCGGACTCAGTATTGATATTGACAGGAGCAGAACATTTTGCTGGAAGGTTTTTTTGATAAGCTGAAAGAATACGCAAGGAAGACTCCGCATATTGAGAGCATCGTTGTTGTGGGCTCTTATGCGAGGGGCACAAACAAAGAAAATTCAGATTTGGATCTTGTTATCCTTACATCAAATAAACCGGACATGGCCGCAAATCAAGACTTTGTCCAAGATTTTGGGGAGGTTTACAAACAGCAAACGGAGTATTACGGCGCTTGTACCTCCATTCGTGTGTGGTACAAGGACGGAAAAGAAGTTGAATTTGGAATTGTAGATCCTACATGGGTTTCCAAACCCTTGGATGCGGGAACCCATAAGGTATTGTCTGATGGATATAAAATTGTCATAGATAAAAAACGGTATTTTGAAAATTTGCAGCTATAGAATTCCCAGGTGTCGGAAGCGCGGCAGCAGCCGTCAATGGACAAGATGAACGGCGCACACATGCGCCGCCATTGATCGCCCCGCCCGGTCTTGCTCTGCGGTTATCAAGGCAGGCGCTTTTGGGTTTGCCCGCCTCATTGATTTTGGCAGCTGGTCCGTGTGGGCTTGAAAAGGTTGCGTTTCTTCCATACTATAAGAAGATAAGATGTCCCAAATAACAGGGGAAAGAGTAACACATTTGGGGCAGCGATTTTCATTGTATAGAGTTAAAGAGAGCGAACTGATGAATCAACATCAGTTCGCTCTCTTTGATATTGCCGTGGATATAGCCGGATCCATACCCAGAGGAGCCGGCGGGGGAACCGTCTGATTTCCTGTTTCGGAGAAAAGCTCTGCGCGCTATTTCTTCGGGAGGCTGAGATCCAAAGAGCGGATTCGCTTGCGCAGGGGGAGAACGGCGGCGGGGGAGACGCTCAGCTCGTCCACGCCCATACGCAGGAAAGTTTCCGTCATGGACAGGTCGGCGCCCAGCTCGCCGCAGATGCCAACCCAGCAGCCGTGCCGGTGCCCGGCGTCGACCGTGGCCTGAATCATGCGGAGGACAGCGGGGTGGTGTGGATCATAAAAGGGCTCCAGCCTGGGGTTCTGGCGGTCAATGGCCAGCGTGTACTGGGTCAGATCATTGGTGCCCAGGGAGAAGAACTGGACCTCCTGGGCCAGCTCGTTGGCCAGCATGACAGCGGCCGGGGTTTCCACCATGATGCCGATTTCTACCTTGCCCACGGGGAGCCCCTGCTCCAGCAGCTCCCTGCGGCAGTCCTCCAGCAGCTCCTTGGCGTCCCGAACCTCCCGCACGGAGATGATCATGGGAAACATAATGGATACGGTGCCGTAGGCCGCCGCACGCAGAATGGCCCGCAGCTGCGCCTTGAACATGTCCCGGCGGGTCAGGCATACGCGGATGGCCCGAAAGCCCATGGCCGGGTTTTCCTCCTTCTCCAGACCGAAATAGTCCGCCTGCTTGTCCGCCCCGATGTCCAGAGTCCGGATGATGACCTTGCGTCCGGCCATGGTTTCCACGACCCGCTTGTAGATGGCGAACTGCACCTCCTCGGAGGGATAGTCCTTCCGGTCCAGATAGATAAATTCGCTGCGGAACAGTCCGATGCCCTGGGCGTCGTTCTGAAGCACCAGTCCCACATCCGAGGCGTTGCCGATGTTGGCGTAGACCTTGATTTCGTGGCCGTCCAGAGTGATATTGGGCTTTTTCTTCAGCCCCTGAAGCAGGGAGGCCTGCTCTGCGTCTGCCCGGCGCTTTGCCTCCATAGAGGTCAGCAGGTCGTCGGTGGGGTCAATGTAGAGACAGTGGTTGTAGCCGTCCAGAACAGCCGGCTGGCCGTCCCAGGACTCGTCAATCTCCACGCCGATCAGGGCGGGAATCCCCATGGTGCGGGCCAGAATGGCGGTGTGGCTGTTGGAGGAGCCGTGACGGGTGACAAAGCCCAGCAGAAGGGACTTGTCCAGCTGTACCGTCTGGCTGGGGGTCAGGTCATCGGCCATCAGGATAAAGGGCTGATCCCACTGCTGTTCCTCCTGGACACCGGCGAGGATGTGCACCACGCGGCGGGAAATATCCCGGACGTCCACCGCTCTGGCCTGCATATAGGTGTCGTCCATGGCGGCGAAGGCGGCGGCAAAGTTTTCCCCTGTGGTATGCACCGCATGCTCCGCGGTGGCGCCCTGGGTATCGATGATGCACCTGACGGCGTCCAGATAGTCCTCGTCATCCAGCATCATGGAGTGGATGTCGAAGATAGCGGCGTTCTCTTCTCCCACCTCGCTGACCGCGTTGTCATACAAAGCCTTCAGCTGGGCCTGGGCCTGCCTGCGGGCCTGTTCAAAGCGCTTCCGCTCCTCCTCCGGAGTGAGCGTGGAGCTGACGGCCGCCTGGACCGCCGGCCTGCGCAGGCAGCGGATGGTACCGATGGCAATGCCGTTCAGAATGGATTTCCCGGTGGCGACTTTCACAGTTTGTCCGTCCTTTCTCGTTCCAATGGCTCGCTTTGCAGAAAACTGCGGGCGGTCGAAAAACTGTATTCACAGATTTTCCCGGAAAAACTGCTCCATGGCGGCTGCGGCGGCCTCCTCGTCGGCCCCTTCCACCGTGACAGTGACGCAGTCCCCCTGCTTGACGCCCATGCTCATCAGGGCCATCAGCTTGGTGGCGCCGGCGGACTTGCCGTCCTTTTCCACTGTGATGGTGCTGGCAAAGGCCCTGGCCGCTTTTACCAGCAGACCGGCGGGGCGGGCGTGGATTCCGATGGAATCAGTGATGGTATAGGTGAACTGTTTCATAAGAATCGACTCCTTTTTTCTTGTCTTGCCTGTCTAACCTTATCCTCGCTTGAGCAGAATGACGGACTCATAGGGGCGCAAATGCCATTCCGGCGCCGGTCTGGGATCCGGATAATTGGACAAAAGCACCCTGTAATCGCTCAGCTCTGCCGGACACGTCCAGGTGCAGGGCTTCCGATAGAAATTGTTGACACACAGCAGGCTTTCCGCCTTCCAGCTGCGCCGGTAGGCCAGCACACAGGGGTGCTGCGGATCCAGGGGCGTGAAATCCCCCTGGGAGATAACGCCGTACTCCTTGCGCAGACGGATCAGGGATTTGTAGTAGGAGAAAATGGAATCCGGATCCCCTGTCTGGGCGGCGGCGTTGATGGTTTGATAGTTCGGGTTGACGCCGATCCAGGGGGTCCCGCGGGTGAAACCGCCGTTTTGGGAGCTGTCCCACTGCATGGGGGTGCGGGCGTTGTCCCGGGAGTGGACCTTCAGGATATGATAGGCGCTCTCCTCGCTCATGCCCTTGTCCCGCAGAATCTGAAAATGGTTCAGGCTCTCCACGTCCCGGTATTGGCGCAGGTCGGCAAAACCGGCGTTGGTCATGCCCAGCTCCTCGCCCTGGTAGAGATAGGGGGTGCCCCGCAGGCAGTGGATGACGCCCGCCAGCATCTTGGCCGACGGCTTCCAATACGCCCCCTCATCCCCAAAGCGGGAGACCACCCGGGGCTGGTCGTGATTACACCAGAACACGGCGCTCCAGGCGCTGTGCTCCGCCATTCCCGTCTGCCAGGAGAAGAGGATATCCTTGAGCTTCTGAAAATCCGCGGGCACCAGCACCCATTTTTCGTTGCCCATGAAGTCTACCTTCAGATGGTGGAAGGAGAACACCATGGACAGCTCATGACTGTCCGCCCCCGCGTACTGAAAGCAGTTCTCCATAGAGGTGGAGGACATCTCGCCCACGGTGATGATTTCCGGGTCCCGGCCAAAGGTGGCCTCGTTCAGTTCCCGCAGATACTGGTGGATGCGGGGGCCGTCGGTATAGAACCGCCGTCCGTCCCCCTGCCGGTCGTCCAGAAAGTCCCCCTTGCTGACCAGGTTGATCACGTCAAAGCGGAAGCCGCGGACTCCCTTGTCCATCCAGAAGCGCACCACGTCCTGAAGCCGGCTGCGCACCTCTGGGTTGTCCCAGTTCAAATCGGCCTGGGTCCTGTCAAAGAGATGGAGGTAGTATTCGTCAAATTGGGGGACATATTCCCAGGTGCTGCCGCCGAATTTGCTCTCCCAGTTGGTGGGGGGCATCCCGTCCGGTCTGCCTTTTTTGAAGATATAATACTTTTTATATCTGGGATCTCCGGCCATGGCCTTTTGAAACCATTCGTGCCGGGTGGAGGTGTGGTTGAACACCATGTCCAGCATCAGACCAATGCCCCGCTTTTGTGCCTGCCTGGAGAGCGCCTCAAAGTCGGCCATGGTGCCGTACCGGGGGTCGATGGTCCGGTAGTCGGCCACGTCATAGCCGTTGTCATTCTGAGGGGAGAGAAAGAAGGGAGTCAGCCATATATAGTCTACACCAAGATCCTGCAAATAGTCCAGCTTTTCTGTGACCCCCCTCAGTTCGCCCAGGCCGTCCCCGTTGGTGTCCAGAAAGGATTTGGGATAAATCTGATAAACCGTGGATTTTCTGAAATCGCGCATACAGCCGCCTCCCTTAAAATTCTGCTACCGTGGTTTTGCCCGCCTCTGCCTCCATCCCGGAGAAAAAAACGGGGGAGGTATCTCCGGGATCCGTGACCAGGAGGACGGTAATGGTGGAGTGGCCCGCCGCCCTGATTTTTTCCGGATCGAAGGTAATAAGCTTGTCCCCCAGGCGTACCCGCTGCCCCTCTTTGACATGGAGCTGGAAGCCGTCGCCGTTCATGGACACAGTGTCGATCCCCGCGTGGATGAGCAGCTCCGCCCCGTTGTCCAGGGTCAGGCCCACCGCGTGGCGGCTGTCCGCCATGACAGAGCAGACGGCGGCGTCTGCCGGGGCTACCACTACGCTGCCGGAGGGGTCGATGCCAACGCCCTCGCCCAGCACGCCCTGGGAGAACACCTGGTCGGGAATCTCCGCCATGGGGAGCACCCTCCCGGACAGGGGAGCCTTCAGTACCACCGCCGGGGCGCCATGCTGCGCTCCAGAGGGAGCCGGATTGGCCTCTGCGGAGACGGAACCCCGGGTGGGGGAGGCGGAGCCGGCCTCCTGCCCCCGGTCGGCGGCGGACAGCCTGCGGCTGCCCGCCAGCGTGGTCAGCACAAAGGGGATGACAATGGCTGCCGCCATGGCGATCAGGAAGCTGCCCCAGAACGGGGGCTTGATGGACAAGATGCCGGGCAGGCCGCCCACGCCGATGGAATAGGCCTCCACGCCGGCGGCGATGGATATGACTGCCGCGCAGGCCGAGCCGGCCATGCCGCATACCAGGGGAAAGCCGTATTTCAGGTTGACGCCGAACAGAGCCGGCTCGGTGACCCCCAGATAGCAGGAGATGCAGGCGGGGAGATTGATCTGCTGGGCCCGCTCGTTCTTCTTCTGCAGAAAGCTCATGGCCAGGACCGCGGAGCCCTGGGCGATGTTGGACAGGGCTATCATGGGCCAGAGGATGGTGCCCTGGTACAGATTGACCAGCTGAGAGTCGATGGCGTTGGTCATGTGGTGCAGGCCGGTCATGACAATGGGGGCGTACAGCAGGCCGAAGAGAGCGGCAAACAGCCACCGCACGCCGGAGGTCAGGCCCATGTAGACCACGGCGCCGATGGCATCGCCGATTTTCCAGCCGATGGGGCCCACCACGGTGTGGGCGATGATGACGGCGGGCACCAGGGAGCAGAAGGGCACCACGATCATGCTGACAACCTCGGGACAGATCTTCTTGAAAAACTTTTCCAGATAGACCAGGACAAAGCCGGCCAGCATGGCGGAGATGACCTGCCCCTGATAGCCGATCATCTGCACCTGGGCAAAGCCGAAGTCCCACACCGGAATCTCAGCGGCCGGTGTGCCGGCCACAGAGAAGCCGTTGAGCAGCTGGGAGGACACCAGGGTCAGCCCCAGCACAATGCCCAGAATCTGGGTGGTGCCCATCTTTTTGGTGATGGACCACACAATGCCCACGGGGAGCAGGTGGAACACCGCCTCCCCGATGAGCCACAGGAGGCTGTACATGCCGGCCCAGAACTGGGAGATGTCCGCCAGACTCTGGGTGCCGTTGCGGAAGAAATTGATTTCCCCGATGATATTCCGAAAGCCCAGAATCAGGCCGCCGCAGATCAGGGCGGGGATAAGGGGGGCGAAGATCTCGCCCATAGTGCCCATCATCCGCTGAAGCGGGGACTGACTGCGCTGGGCCGCCGCCTTGACCGCATCCCTGCTGACGCCTTCCACGCCGGCACAGGCGGTAAATTCATGGTAAAAGGTAGCCACATCGTTGCCGATGATGACCTGAAACTGTCCGGCCTGGGTGAAGGTGCCCTTCACTGCCGGAATCTGTTCAATTGCCGCCCTGTCCGCCTTGTCCGGGTCCGCCAGTACGAAGCGCATCCGCGTCATACAGTGGGATACCGCCTGAATATTTTCCCGACCGCCGACGTGCCGCAGCAGTGCCTTGACATCGGACGTATACTTTGCCATGGGCAGATCCTCCGTTTTCTCTTATCCGAAATCAGGTGAACTTCTGCTTTTGGGTGCAGCAAGGGAGAAAATCATGTTCCATGTATGTCAACAAGCGGTGACAGCCGCCCCGGAAGCAGAAGCATGTGCGCATCTAGTATGTGCGGAAAAACGGATTCAAGACGTGCCCCGCACGGGTTGTCGGGCGGAAGCGGGCTGCGGCACGAAACAAAGCTTGAGAAACGTGTCGGCTTATGCTATGATGTGGACAGAATGGGGAAGTCCGAAACCGCCGGCATCAGGCGTTATAGGCGTACCGCTCCTTTGGAGCGGAGCGGGCGGGGAAGGGAAGCGAGCAGGGCAAGCCAGATCAGTACATCAAAACGGAAGGAGCTTAAACTTGAAACTGGAAGCGCTGTATGGATTGCTGATTCCCTTTTTGGGGACAGCCCTGGGCTCAGCCTGTGTGTTTTTTGTCAAGAAGGACTTGTCGGATCATCTTCAGCGGGGGCTGACCGGCTTTGCCGCCGGCGTGATGACAGCGGCGTCTGTCTGGAGCCTGTTGATCCCCGCCCTGGATCGGGCGGCCGATATGGGGAAATGGTCCTTTCTCCCGGCGGCGGCAGGGTTTTGGATTGGTATTTTGTTTTTATTGCTGCTGGATCATGTGATCCCGCACCTCCACCGGAACAGCCGGCAGGCCGAAGGGCCGTCGAGCCGGCTGCAGCGGACGACCATGCTGCTGCTGGCGGTCACTCTGCACAACATTCCGGAGGGGATGGCGGTGGGCGTGGTCTATGCCGGCTACCTGACGGGAGATGCCCAAATCTCTGCCCTGGGTGCGCTGGCCCTCGCGCTTGGCATTGCCATTCAGAATTTTCCGGAGGGTGCGATTATCTCTGTCCCCCTGAAAGCGGAGGGGGTGAGCCGGCCCAGAGCCTTTGCCGGGGGCGTGCTCTCCGGCATTGTGGAGCCGGTGGGGGCCCTGCTGACCATCCTGGCGGCGGAGCTGGTGGTGCCGGCGCTGCCCTATCTGCTGAGCTTTGCGGCGGGCGCCATGATCTATGTGGTGGTGGAGGAGCTGATCCCCGAGATGTCCCAGGGGGAGCACTCCAACATCGGCGTGCTGCTGTTTGCGGCCGGGTTCAGTGTGATGATGATTTTGGATGTGGCGCTGGGCTGATAACCCAGACCTGACTGGGAAAAACGCGCCCCGGCTTCTTTGAGAAGCCGGGGCGCGTTTCCTTATGCACCCATCAGGGCTGGGATCTGCGGTAGCATATGGGCTGGTCGTAGCCAAAGATCCGCACACCGCCCCGCTCCATGGACTCGGATACCTCCAGGACCTGAGGGGAAAAGCGTTCGTACAGCTTGAAAATCAGCCCTGGCGCAAAGGTGCTCTCACTGCCGCCCTCCCAGAAGTCCCCGCGCTTCTCATAGCGCGCGGGGGTGAATTTGGGAGATGGCTTCAAATGGGCGTAGGGGACGGGCTGCATCGTCTCATAGGTAAAGGAGGTTTTGTCCGCCCCTTCCGGCAGCTCATAAGAGGTCAGCTGAACCTGATTGCCCTCCTGGGTGAACAGAAACAGGTGGGGGGAGGCGTTGGTGCGGCCCTTCACGGTGTAATAACTCTCCTCCACGAGAAAGAAGCCGGAGAAGCCGGCGGGAAGGCCGGTGATCTTGTCATTGCATACGGTATTGACGTGTTGGGCATAGGGGAAATCCGAAATGCCCTGACGGCTGAACTCCTGTATCTGGGCGCGGTTGTCAAAGCGCCCGGAAAGAAGTGTAATAAATTCCTGAAGCAGCTCCATAAAAGAAGACATTCCTTTCTGAAAATTGGGGCAGAGGCGGCGCCTCAGTCGGGAACCGCGGCCGCCACTGCACCTGTCCGGCAGGGCCGGTGGAAAAGGACCTCCTGCGGACTATCGGCGGCGGGGACAGCCAGACGTCGGATGACGGTCTGACGGGTCACAATGCCGACAAAGGCACCGCGGTCATCCACCACCGGTATGAAACTCTGCTGAATGGCCCGATCCAGCAGCTCCGGCATCGTGATATCGATTCGAACGGCCGGATTAAATCCAGGCCGGACGATCTGGCGAAGGGGCTGCTTTTCCTTGGCACGCAGGCTGTTGTCATTGCCGTCCAAAATGTTCCAGAGGAAATCGCCCTCGCTGACAGTCCCAACATAGCGCCCGTCCCGCGCCAGCACCGGAACGGCGGTATAGCCATGGGCACGGAGCTTTTCCAACCCCTGCCGGATGGTACAATCGTCATAGATATATGCCACCTGCGCCTTGGGCGTCAGGAGCGAAATTACGTTCATGACCTATCAAGCCTCCTTGTTTTGACTCAGGGCAGCATGCTGTCCTGGAGCACCTTATAAATTAGCACAAAAAACACTAAAAATCCAGAAACAATTTATTAAGTTTTTCTTTTTGAGAAAGAAAAAGAAGGATAACGGGGCCGGTGTCCGCATATGCTTCGGCATCCATAATCAGGAATAGTGACAAGAATTTTTTGATTTTGAATTTACTTGCCACTAATTGCGGCAGGTTTTGATTCATGTTATAATGACAAAAATGCGAAATGAATCTTGTCGGAAACGACAAAAAATTGGTGCTTTCTCTGGAATTCCTGTTCCTGAGGTGATGTTAATGCCGAGCTTTCACGCCCTGTTTCGGGCCTATCTCGACCAGCGGAAACTGACAATCTACCGCCTTTCCAAAGAACTTCAGATTGATCGCTCCACATTGTATCAGGTACAAAGCGGAGCGCGTCTCCCCACTGCGCAGATTTTCCACCGGATGGTCTCCTATCTCCGGCTGAGCGCACAGGAGGAGCGGCAGTGGCTGGAGGCGTGGAAGCGGGAGCGTCTGGATCCCCGGCACTATCAGCTTCGTCAGCAGGTGGAGCAGTGTATTCAGGCGCTGGAGCAGTATGCAGGAAAGCCGCCGACGCAGCTTTCTGTCAAGCGGCAGATCAAGCTGGAAGCGCCGCCGGGCAAGACGCTGCGGGTGGAGGGGCAGGAGGAAATCATCCAGCTGCTTCAGGACTTGATTGAATCCCAGGCCTGTGCAAAAAAGCCGGGAATGGCGGACATCCACCTGCCGGTTCAGCTGTTTTCCGAGCGCCTGGGCAGCGTGACGCGGTCAGCTTTTTCCGGGGAAGGCCCCCGGATCCGACAGCTGTTTTCTCTGCCGGCCCCGGGCGGCGAACGGCTGGAGGATCTGACCGCCATGATAAACATTCTCAACAGTATTCTGGGAAACTTTTTCGCACCGCAGGAGAGCAGCCGGTATACGCCCTATTTCTATTATGAAAACGGTTCTCAAAGCACGGGGCCCAGCAATCTGTTTCCCTATTATGTCATAACCGGTCAGTGTCTGCTGCTGCTCAGCGAGGATCAGGAGCACGCTTTGTTTCTGGCCAATCCCCAGGCGGCCGGCGCCTATCGGGAGCAGTTTGAGGCAGCCCTCCGGTGCTCTGCGCCGCTGTTCCGGCAGTACCATACTCCGATCGAGGCAATGAAGGAGAATTTTTCCGAGAGCAGGATTCCCCCGCAGCCCCAGCCCTCGGCCCATTTTTTTCGCCAGCCCTGTCTGGTGATGTATGCCGATCCCGAAATTGTCTCTCGCGCCATTCACCCCGACTTTCCGGAGCGGGAGAAAGTGGCGGAGCTTGTACTGCGCTATTACATAGACGGGCAGGTTTACGGACCGGATTACTACAACTTTTTTACCCGGCAGGGGGCGGAGGATTTTTTGCGGGACGGCGTGATGCGGGAGTTTCCAGGCTATCTGGTGTGTCCGCTGCCCATGGAAGACCGCAGGACGCTGATCCGGCGCCTGCGGGATTCTGCGCGCCTGAAGGGCGGAAATATCCACTGCGTCAACGAACAGCTGGTCAGCGTGCCGGAGCACGTGGTGATGGATGTGTGTTTTGGAGATCGGATTTTGTTTGCCAGAAGCATGCCGGAAAATTTGAGCTACCTGATGGTATCAGAGCCCAGCCTGGTTCAGTGCTTTTTAAGCTATTTTCGTGCCCTCCCCTCCACGCCCGGCGTGATGGGGCGGGAGGAGAGTGCGGCAATTCTGGACGAACTGCTTGCCCGGTACAGCTGATACGGGCCGGGCGTGTGCCCCGGCCGCAGGAATGTTTTAGGAGGTCGACCTATGATCCGGTTTGGTATTTTAGACCATGACAACCATTATGCCCAGCGGCTGGTGAATTTTTTCAGCACCCGGTTTGGCAGCCAGGCGGAGCCCCACCTGTTCCGAAGCCAGCAGGCCCTGCTGGATTATCTGAAGGACAACCGGCTGGACCTGGTGCTGGCCAGTACGGAGCAGCTGCCCGACCCGGCGGTGCTTCCGCCGAAGGTGCTGACGGCCTATCTCTCCGAGGACGCGGATGTGGAGCAGATCAACCGCTGCCCCGCGGTGTTCCGCTACCAGCGGGGGGAGGCGTTGCTGCGCCGGCTGAAGGGCCTGGCGGCCGAGCTGGACAACCGCAACGCGACCTTTGCCTCCTCCAAGCAGGGGGCGGTGATCACCTTCCTGGGCGCGGGGGGCGGAACGGGCTGTACCACTGCGGCCGTGGGCTGCGCCGCCGCTCTGGCCCGGGAGGGGAAAAAGGTTTTGTACCTGTGCCTGCAAAACAACGGCTATGTGGGGGACTGCCTGCCCAAGGGGGGCGTGGGGAGCATGTTCCGGGTGCTCTATGAGGTGAAGACCTTCCTGGGGGACCGGGACCGGCAGGGAAATCTGACCCCCAAGCTGGAGGGCCTGCTGAAGTACGACACCCAGCTGCAGATCAGCTATTACGACGCGTTTCCCCTGCCCCTGGAGGCCGCCAGCATGACGGGGGAGGAGCTGGAGCTGCTGCTGAACACGGTGTCCGGCCTGTTTGACGCGGTGGTGGCCGATATGGACAGCCTGTTTTCTCCGCTGCTGCGGGCGATCCTGCCCCTGTCCGACCGGGTGGTTCTGGTCAGCAACGGGACCCAGGGGATCAATTGCCGCCTGGCCCAAATGGTCAACGCCTTCTCCCTGCTGGACGAGAGCGACGATCTGCGGGTGCTGGCCAAAACCCAGGTGCTCTATACCCGGTTTGGCAGCCAGGCCCGGCAGGCACAGCTGCCCCGCAGCGTGCCCGTCCTGGGCACCATTGACAACTTCAGCGGTTCGGACACCCGGGGGATTGTGGCGGAGCTGGCCAAGCGCCCCGTGTTCCGCCCCCTGCTGGACCGGTAAGGGGGGCGGCTGGCTATGACACAGGAGATGCAGCAAAAGCTGACCCAGCGGCTGGGTGAGCTGACCCAGCAGGAGCTCAGGCTGGGCAATCTGGAGGATGACGAGCTGCGCCAGTCCATCGAGCGCCTGCTGGATCGGGAGATCGCCGGGCAGTATATGCCCATTGACCAGCGGGTGACTGTTGTGGGGGACGTGTACGCCCGCTTCCGTGGCTTTGGGCCGCTGGACGCCATTTTGAAGGATGAGAGCATCACCGAAATTATGGTGAACGGCCCCAAGCATATCTTTGTGGAGCAGAAGGGCTCCATTACCATGCTGGAGCGCACCTTTGAAGACGAGGAGCAGCTGGTCCAGGTCATCCGCCGCATTGTGCGCCTGGCCGGGCGGGAGGTCAACCAGTCCACCCCCATTGTGGACACCCGCCTGCCCGACGGCAGCCGCGTCAACGTGGTGCTTCAGCCCATCGCCCTGAACGGGCCCATCCTGACCATCCGGAAGTTTTCCCGGGAGCCCATGACCATTGAGCGGCTCATTCAATATAAATCCATTACCCCGGAGATCGCCGCCTTTCTGGAGCGGCTGGTGAAGGCGCGGTACAACATCTTCATTTCCGGCGGCACGGGCAGCGGCAAGACCACCTTTCTCAACGCCCTGTCCAACTACATCCCCAAGGACGAGCGCGTCATCACCATCGAGGACTCGGCCGAGCTGACCATCGAGGGGGTGGAGAACCTGGTCACCCTGGAGACCCGGAACGCCACCGCCTCGGCGGAAAACGCCGCCATTACCATCCGGGATCTGATCAAATCCAGCCTTCGTATGCGCCCCGACCGGATCATCGTGGGCGAGGTCCGCGGCGGCGAGGCATTGGATATGCTCCAGGCCATGAACACCGGCCACGACGGATCTTTGTCCACCGGCCACGCCAACTCCGCCGAGGATATGCTCAGCCGCCTGGAGACCATGGTGCTCCAGGGGGCCGAGGGCCTGCCCCTGGCCGCGATCCGCCAGCAGATCGGCAGCGCCCTGGACATTATTGTCCATCTGGGCCGTATGCGGGATCATTCCCGCAAGACGCTGATGATCACCGAGGTGCTGGGCGTGGATCCGGCCACCGGGATGATCCGGCTCAACCCGCTGTATCAGTTCCAGGAGGATCGGGAGCGCTCCACCCTGCGCCATGTGGAGGGGAGCCTGGTCCGGACAGCCAACCCCATGCAGAATACGCTGAAGCTGGAAATGGCCGGCTTTTCCGCAGACGTGTAGCGGGGAAAGGAGGAGAGGGAGAAATGGCAAGGAAGCAGAGAGAGCCCAAGCCAAAGAAGGTCAAGGAGAAGAAGGAGAAAAAGCCCAAAAAGCAGAAGGCGCCGCCCCCGCCGCCGCTGCTGTATAACCCGCTGAAAAATCCCATGCCCAACTACTGCACCTATCAGATGTCCCTGGGAGAGCGGCTGATTGCCGCCGTCGGGGCCTTCCTGGTGGGGGGCGTGTGCAGCCAGGTGTTTTACGGGGGGCTGTTCAAGGAGGACGGAGAGGCCACCACCATGACCTATATCAGCGCCGTGGTGTTTATCGTGGTGGTGGGCCTGGCGGCGGTAAAGCTGTTTTTGCCCATGCGCCAGGAGCAGCTGCGCAAAAAGCGGCAGGACGCGCTAAAGCTTCAGTTCCGGGATATGCTGGAGTCCATTACCGCCTCGCTGGCCGCGGGCGACACCGTACACCAGGCCTTTGAAGGGGCCTACCGGGACACCTGTCTGCAGTACGGCGAGGGGTGCGATCTGGCCCAGGAGCTGCAGCAGATCCTGCTCGCCCCCCAGAGCGGCCTGAGCCTGGAGGTTATGCTTCAGGACTTTGCCCAGCGCAGCGGCCTGGAGGACATTGAGAGCTTCAGCAACGTGTTTTCTATCTGCTACGCCACCGGCGGCAATATGAAGGACGTGATGCGCCGCACCCATGACATTATCACCGACAAGATGGCCATCGCCGCCGAGATTGAGACCAAGCTCACCTCCAACCGCCTGGAGCTGAACATTATTACGGTGGCCCCCGTGTTCCTGATGCTGCTGCTCCGGGCGACCAATGAGAGCTTTGCAGAGAAGTTTGCCTCCCTGGGCGGCGTGGTGTGCATCACCATCGCCATCGCCATCTTTGTGGCGGCCTTCCGGATGGGGCAGAAAATTGTGAATGTAAAGGGGTGAGCGGGGTGTTTTTGCTGCGACTGATTTTTCTGGTTCTGGGCACCGCCGCCGGCCTGTTCTACATCCTGATGATGCTCCGGGGCCGCAAGTACGAGGGGCTGGTGGCCTCCCTGGATAAGGAGACCTTCAGCAACAAGGATCTGTGCGGAGCGGGCTTTGCCATGCAGGAGATAGGCCCCTTTACACTGCGGGGCAAGCAGGGCAAGCAGCTGCGCGCCCAGGCGGAGCTGCTGTACGGCGACACCTATCAGGAGTATTACGCCCGGCTGTACTATGCCCGGGCCCTGTCTGTCACGGTGCTGATGGCGGCAGTAATGCTGCTGATTGCCGCGCTGATGACCGGGAGCATGCTGGTGCTGGTGCTGATTGGCGGAGTGATTGGAACGGCGGCCATTTGGGTCAGCCAGATAGACGAGATGAAGCAGGGGCTGACCAAGCGCCGGGATGACTGTCTGGACGAGTTCCCCAATGTCATCTCCAAGCTGGCCCTGCTGGTCAGCTCGGGCATGATCCTGTATAAGGCCTGGGCATCCGTGGCCCAAAGCAAGGAGGGCGCCATCTATGATTTGATGCGCCGCGCCTGTCAGGACGTGGAGAACGGCATGGGGGAGAGCGACGCCTATTACCGCTTTGGCCTGCTGTCCGACAGCCAGGAGATCCGCAAATTCTCCAGCATGCTGGTGCAGAGCCTGGAGAAGGGCGGCGGCGAGCTCACCGGCTTTTTGATGCAGCAGTCCAAGGAGCTGTGGAGTCTGAAGCGCCAGCGGATGCTTCAGAAGGGAGATGAGGCGGCGGCCAAGCTGCTGATCCCAACAGCTTTGATGCTGGTGGGAATTATGCTGATTATCCTGTCCGCCGTCTTTATGAGCATGATGGGGTCCCTTTGATTTATCCTCGCTCCGGCGAGATAAATAATAAAATGTGTATTCTATTGATAGGAGGAATTTGTTATGATGAATCGGCTGAATGTATGGGCTCTGCGGGCGATGCAGAAGCTGCAGGACTGGAAAGAGGACGAGCGGGGCATGGAGATTATCCAGGTTCTGGTGCTCCTGGCAATTGGTCTGGGCCTGGTGGCGATTTTTATCGGCTTCGGCGACCAGATCACCAGCGCCGTCTCTGAGAAGGTACAGGACTTCCTGGACAACTTCTGATCTCCGGGACACCGGCCGGCTCCCCCGGAGGTCAAACCTCCGGGGGAGCGCCGGAACATCAAAACAGGCAATTCTGACAACGGGAAGAGGAGACTGCTTGGAATGCCGGTATTCAGCGCATTGATATGGGCGGCCTGCTGCGCAGGAGCACAGGCCGCCGTGATACAACATGAGATCCGGCCCCATCGGGAGCTGTCCGGCCGCTGGCAGTGGAGCCTGCTGGCGGCGGCCGGCGCCGTGGGAGCGGTCGGGGGCTGGTTTGCCGCCCTGCGTACCGCCGCGGCCCTGGATCAGCTGCGGCTGCTGCTGGTGATGGCGGCCCTGTGTGCCGCCGCCGGGGTGGATTTGACCCGCCGGCGGATCCCAAACCTGCTGTCTGTGCTGCTGCTGGCCGGCTTCGCGGTGTGCACGGCGCTGGATTTTCTCCTGCGCCGGGAGCGAGCCGCCGGGCTGCTGCTGGCCGGCGTGCTGGGGGGCGTCGGGCTGCTGGCTGTGCTGGGGCTGTGCCGGCTGATCAGCCGGGGCGGCATCGGGATGGGAGACATCAAGCTGTTCAGCGCCCTGTCTCTTCTGCTGGGGCTGTATGGAGGCATGTGTACGCTGATCCTGGCCCAGCTGGCGGCGCTGGTGTGCGCCGTAGTCCTTCTGCTGGCCCGAAAGGCCACGCTGAAGGACTCCATTCCCTTCGCGCCCTTCTTTGCAGTGGGCTTTCTGCTCTGCCTGATTTTGGGAACCTATTAACTTGTGTGGACATGGGGGAGAACGACAATGAATCAGACGCGTGTTTCCGTTGCTATTTTGCTGGTGCTGCTGATGGGGGCCGGGTGGATGGTCCTGCTGGGTGGCCAGGCGAGCCAGTCCGCCGCGCAGTCGGACGCTATTGAGCTGGCGCGCAGCTACCGGGACCAGGAGCTGTATGCCATGTCCATCCAGAATTATGAACAGGCGCTGGCACAAAGTCCCTCCAAGGAGCTCTATCAGGAGCTGGCGGAGGTCTACCAGGTCTACTACGGCCAGAATAACACCAGCGCCGTGCGGAATGATTTCGCCGATCTGCTCTCCCGCGCCTGCGGCGACTATCCCCGGGAGGAGGCCTTCTGGGAGCAGTATGTTCAGATCTATCTGGACCGGGAGGACTACTCCGAGGCATACCGCGTCCTGAACCGGGCGGAGAATGCCCGGGCCTCCAGCGATACGCTGAAGGAGCAGCGGCAGGCGGTGTACTATGCCTTCGACGTGAATTACCGCTCCTATATTCAGGTCCTGCCCGGCAGCTGGGACGGCTGTTATGTAGTTCAGGACCGGGAGGGGTGGGGCCTTTACACCTCTGCGGGGGAGACTATGCTGTCTGCTGTCTACCCTATGATGGGACCGGTCAGCGCCGACGGAATGGTAGTGGTCACCGATGCTGACGGGGACAGCTGGCTGATGGATGACGCGGGAACGCCAAGGGCCCACTATCAGGGGACCGCGGCCCAGGCGGGCTGCCGCAGCGAGGGCCTGACCCCCATTCAGCTTGCGGGGGAGGAGACCTGGAGCTATTTCAGCGATGACGGTCAGGCCGTGCTGTCCGGCTATCTGGAGGCGGGCAGCTTCCAGGACGGCCAGGCCGCCGTCCGCACCAGCGAGGGCTGGCAGATCATTGACGAACAGGGTGAGCAGGCTGAAGAGGGCCTCTGGGAGGATATCCGCCTGGATGCAGCGGGCCGGTATGATCAGGACGGGTGCATTCTGGCCGAGTCCGGGGGCAGCTGGGGCATCTATTCCAGCAGCTGGAAGCCGAGAGAGGGCTTCCAATGTGACGACATTGATGTACATCTCGACGGGGCCATCGCCTTCTGCCGGGACGGCCTGTGGGGCTTTGTGGATGAGGACGGGGAGGAAGTGATAGCTCCGGCCTATGACCAGGCCCGCAGCTTTTCCGGCGGCGTGGCCGCTGTGTGCAAGGACGGCCTGTGGGGCTTTATTGATGAGGAGGGCCAGCTGGTGGTGGACTATCAGTTTGCCGACGCGGGGTACTTCTCTCCGGAGGACGGAAGCTGTCCGGTGCAGCTGGAGGCTGACGGTTCCTATCAGATGATTCAGTGGGTCGTGGCCCGCTGAGAACAGGGGAGGGAGCGGAACATGGACTTGGTCCGTATGCTGATTGCAGCGGCAGCAGCCCTGGTGATCGGAATCCCGTTTTTACTGGCTACCCGGCGTGTCCGGCCGGCGGGAGAGAAGATGGCCCGGGAGGCCTGGCGCCAGGGCCGTGTGGCAGAGGGCGTGCTGGCAGATAAAGCATATCTTCCTCCGGACATGGGTGCACAGAACAGCAGGCTGAGGCAGAACCGCTGGCGGGTTCGCTATGACTACGAGGTGGACGGGGTGGCCTACTCGTACAAATGTACCCTGGGCGCTCCGGTTCCCGAGCGGGTCAGCCTCTATTACCCGGAGGGCAGACCGGATCGGGCGGAAATCTGGGGCGCGGTCCAGCGGCGGCGGGGACCGGCCTATACCCTGCGGGCGCTGGTGCCCGTGGCAGTGTGGGCGGCGGTCTACTGGCTGCTTGCGCTGGCGGAAGTGGGAGGCGGAGCATGAGACGACGGTTTATCAGAGATGAGAGCGGCTCCCTGATGCTGGACGGGATGATTGCCATGCTGATTACCATTATGCTGCTGGTCTTTTTGATGAGTCTTGGCTTTTTGTTCTATCAGCAGTGGATGGTGTCCAATATTGCCAATGACACGGCTACCCGTATTGCCCAGAGCTATGTCTATCCCAACACAGATCCGGTGATTGGCTATGTGAATGTGGACTTGATGGACAATGTGTCCCTGTTTCGCTATCTGGGCGACGACCTGGAGCGGGAAAACGAGGACAAGGGAGAAAAGTATGCCGCATGGTCCCTGGGAATCAGCAGCCTGGCCTATCCGGTATCCGACCCCGAAATTGAGGTGGACGTGGTCTCTGACAGCCTGGCCCGCAGGCATGTGGAGGTTACGGTAAGGGCAGAGTACGAGATTCCCCTGGGAGGTGCGCTGCAGTATTTCGGGCTGGACAAGACGATGACCTATGAGGCCACGGGCTATGCCGTATGTATGGACCTGCTGGACTATATCAATACCGTGGATACGGTCAAAACCCTGTCTGAGGACACCATCAGCAGCAAATTCCTTGGTGCGGCGAACTCGTTCCTGGGCATGATTGACAAGCTGAAGGACCTATTTTCTTAATGTGAGGAGCTGAAGGCATGAGAAAGTGGAAGCAAAAATGGATCAAGGGCACCCGGGGCGCTATCTCGCTGCTCCTGGCGCTGCTGCTGCTCCCTTTCTATTCTCTGGCCGCTGTTTTGGTGGAGGCGGGCCGGTATCAAAGCGCAGTGCGGGCGCTGGACGGAGCACTGGGTTCCAGTGCATTTTCCGTCCTGGCCAATTATGACAGCTACCTCAAGGAACGGTTCGGACTGCTGGCTTTGTCCCAAGATGGAGATCTGACAAATTCCGCCATGGGCTATCTGAACAATATTCAGCTGACGGACCTTTCATCGGTCAGTCTGGCTTCTGTGTCCGCCCAGGGGATGTATCCGCTGGCCGACATCAGTGTGCTGCGCCGGCAGGTGCTGGAATACAGCAAGCTGACTGTGCCGGCGAATCTGACCGTTGACATGCTGCAGGTGAATGATCTGCTGAGCGAGCTGGAGAAGGCCACCGGCCTGGTTCCGGTTTTGGAGTCCTTCTCCTCCGGCTGCAATACGGTCAGCGCAGAAGCGGACGCCCTCATCGCACTGGAGGACGTGAAGGACGCTGCTGAGGACACCCGATCGGACATTCAGGCCTACAATGACGGCTTTACTCTCTGGCAGAACAATGTGGCTATGCTGATCAGCCACTTGAACACGGAACGCCCTGCAGACGAGGATGAGGCCAAAAAGTGGGATGATACCAAAGATGATTTGGTGGATGAGGCCGAGAAGGCGCGCAAGGACTATAAAAAGGCAATTTCCAATCTGATCTCCTCTCTGGACAAGCTGCAAAGCAAGGTGACCGATGTGGAGAAGGCCAGAGAGAAGTTCGAGTCCAGTCTGACCAATTTTACCAGCACGACGGCAGAAAGTCTGATCAAGACGGAGTATGGCGATAAGAACGATCAGAACGACAAGGATAATTCGGACAGCAAGGACGACAAAGATGACAGCGATGAGATTTACGACGATGTGGTGAAGAACCATTCTGCGATGCAGCAGGCCCTGCGGACCTCTGGCTCTAAGCAGAACGAGCGGATGCAGCAGTGTCTGGACTCCTTTAAGTCGGATGACCTGCTGGCTGCCAGCGCCCAGCTTCAGAAGGAGGAGACGGCGGTGGACGGCTATGACACCGACAGTGTATCCAAAGACTGGAGCACGCCGGATGCCGCCACCTACCACGCCGCCCAGGTGGATAGTCTGGCGGATACCAGCACGTTAAATCAGCTGCTGAACGAGGCGGAGGAGGAAATGAATTCCTCCAGCGCCATGGATTTTATTAATTCTCTGATGGACGTGGTGGAGAGTCTGTTCAGCACCAAAACAGTCATTGACCCGGCGCTGAACGCCAAACTTGACGAGGGGTATTATAACAGCACTTACGGTGGTCTGCCCAGTGAGAAGGACCGGGGCAGCGGCGCTTATGCTCTGGCCTCTGGAAATGCAGCGGATGAGGAGAAGTCCAAGGAGTACTTGGCGCAGATTGACCCGGACTACAACCCGGATGATCCCTATGGGGTAGGCGGTACCTTCGATACCAGCCTGGTGGAGCGGATCATGAACGATCTGGACGATATGATGGACGCCGCCGGCCGGCTGACCGGGGACGCGGAGAACCTGCGGGACTTTTTAGAGGCCATTAAGGACTTTGTAGAGGCGCTGGCCAGCCTGATCTCCCATACCGTCCAGTTCTTGGGGCAGATTGTAACCCGGGTGGCGGAACTGATTGGCGGCGCCATCTATGAGCACCTGCTGATCAACGGATATCTGGTTTACAATGTTCCCAACCGCACCAGCAACCTGACGGGCGGAAAGGCACTGACCGGCTACTCCTATGGAAATGCCGGTATCTCCTATGACGCCAGCGGGCCAACCTTTTCTTATCCGGGCAGCGACCTGGTGACGATCATCCAGGCCCTGGCCTCCGGCGGGGGCGTGGAGAAAAAGAGCTTCAATGGAGCGGAGCTGGAATATATCATCTGGGGCTTTAACTCGGAGGTGGGCAATCAGGCGGCCCAGTTTGCGGCCCTCTATCTGTTCCGCCTGCTGCTGAACCTGCCGGCCATTCTGACCAACCAGGAGGTCTCCGCCCTGGCGGCTGCGGCCAATGTGTTTGCTCCGGTGGTCTATATTGTCTATATCTTCCTGGAGCCCTATATTGATACCCTGATTCTGGTAAACGGCGATAAGGTCTCTCTGGTCAAAACCGCGCCCTATCTGACCATTGGCGGCATGGACGATCTGATACAAAAGATGACAGACTTGGCGATTCCAGACAGCACACTTGCGGATCTGAAGACAGAAGTGGCCAATGCGCAGGGAACGGAGGTGGCCAAACAGGCGGCATCAGCCAAGCCGTCAGACAGCAAATCTCCGATGGATGTGGTGTCGGATCTGTTTGAAATGGACTACACCAAGCACTCCCTGCTGCTGATGATTGTGTTCGGTTCTGAGACCTCCTATTTGAACCGCTTTATGGATATTATCCAGACAGAGAGCACGGTCTATCGGGAGGAACACCAGTCGCTAAGCCAGGCGGCTGGAGGTGTCTCCAAAGACTTCGATCTGGATGAAAGCTATACCATGCTGCGGATGGAGGCCAGCGGGTCGCTGGTGCAGCTGCTGCCCATCCCGGCCCTGTCCACCAACAGTGTGTTCCAGACCAGCCGGCTCATTTACAGGGGGTACTGATAGGATGGATGTTTTCAAAAGCCTGCGGAAAGAGGAGGACGGCTCCGCCGTGCTGGAGGCCTGCATTGTGGTGCCGCTGTTCCTGTTTTTTGTGCTGACCATGTACGGCCTGATTACCGTGTTTATGGCCCAGAACATCATCGGACACGCCCTGCTGGAGAGCACGCAGAGTCTGGCTCTGGACGCCTATGCGACGGATCAGCTCACCGGTACCACCAAAGTTCAGGGACAACTTCGAAACTTTTTCATGGACCTGACAGGGACGATGGCTGACGACCCCTATTTTTCCGACAGTGAGCGCTGGTATGACCGGGCGGACGGCGCTACGAAAGAGGACTGGGTGGAGGCGGCAAAGGCCCGCTTCGTGGGGTATCTGGCCGGCGGAGACCAGAATAAGGCGGACGGGATTCTCAAGGCCCTCCGGGTAACGGACGGGATAAATGGCCTGGATTTCAGCCAGTCCGACCTGCGGGGCAGCGATTTATATATTAAGGTGAGCTACAACGTTGAGTTTTTCTTCAATCCCTTCGGGCTGGCGGAATTTTCCACCACCCAGCAGTCCTGCGCCCGCATGTGGGGTGCGTCGCTGAAGGAGGACTGAGGGCGGCGGGACAGGGCCGCTCTGGAGCAGGAGATATAAGGAGGTTTTGCGGCAATGCGTGAATTTACCTTTGAAAATCAGACTTTGGGATCCTTTCTGGTCTATCGCCTGGCCCCCGGCGAGGAGGTGGACCGCACCGCTCTGGGGATGCTGAACTACAACGACATTCCCGGGATGCTGCCGGTCAGCTGTATGTATGTGGATGAGACGCAGACGGTGCGGTTTCAGATCTCCTCCCTGACAGCCCTGATGGGCTACTGGGGCGGGACGATCAGCCGGCAAAAGCTGCTGGCCTTTTTGTCCAGCTTCTGCCGGGCGGTGCTGGAGTGCCAGGAATACATGCTGGACCCGGGCAAGCTGCTGCTGGACTGGGAGCACGTTTTTGTGGAGCCCATGTCGGGGGAAGTCCGTCTGGCTTATCTCCCCGTATTGGGCGGAGAGGATGAGGAACGCGCCAAGCCGGAGGAGTTCCTGCGCAGCCTGATCCAGCGCACTACCTTTGACCCCACGGAGGATGGAAGCCATGTGGCGGTGATTTTCAACGCCCTGAACGGCGGCTCCTTCTCCGTGGAGCAGTTTGACGCCCAGCTGAAGACGCTGATGGGCGCGCCGGCAAAGAAGGGAGCGCCCCCGCGCTACATTGAAGAGGCGGAGCCCCTTCCGGTTCAGAAAGCGCCCGTGGGGCAGCGGCCGCCACAGCCCCCGGTGAATCCAGGTGTGGCCGGACAGGGCTTCCCCGCTGCTGCGCCCCCCAGACAGCCTGTGCCCCCCGCAGCACCGCCCAGGCCGGCGGCTGTGCCGCCCCAGGGAGCCGGGATGCCGCCCAGACCGCCTGTTCCTGGTCAGCAGATTCCGGTGCCTCCGGCACAGCCCGTCCCCCCTGCACAGCAGGCGGGGAAGAAGGGGGGCTTCTCCCTGCTGGGCGGCGGAAAGGGTCAAAAGGCGGAAAAGCACCAGAAGAAGCAGCCCCCTGCGCCCCAGGGCTTTGGATTCGCGGTTCCGGGCGCACCCAATATGGGCGGCGGGGCCCCTGCGGCGCCGGTGCCTCCCGCGGCTCCCGGCGTGCCGGTTCCGCCCCCTGCCCCCGGGCAGGATAAGGCCAAAAAGGGCCTTTTGGGCTTTGGAAAGAAAAAGGACCTGATCCCGCCGGCCCAACCGCAGCCCGTTCCGCCCCAGCAGTTTCAGCAGCCCGTTCCGCCCCAGCGGCCGGCGCAGCAGCCCTACCAGCGCCCGGTGCCGCCGTCTCAGCCGGGGCCCCAGGCCGCTCCCATGGGCGGAGTACAGCCGCCCCGGCCGGCTGCCCGGCCTGTCACCCCGCCGCCCGCCCCCGGTGTGGGGGGGCACACGGTCCCGCTGGGCGGGGGCGCTTCTGCGGGGCATACCATGCCGCTGGGCCAGCAGCCGGGGGCGGAGGGGCAGCAGCCCCAGGGTCCCGTGCGCCTGTGTCTGGTGCGCAAGCTGAACGGCCAGCGGGCCGTGATTGACAAGCCCATTTTCCATGTGGGCCGGGAGGGCCGCATTGTGGACTTCTGCATTACCGGAGGCCATGACTGGGTGGGCAAGGATCACGCCTATTTCCTGAAAAAAGAGGACGGCTATTATCTGGTGGACAACAACTCCATGAATCACACCTGGCTCAACGGCCAGCAGCTGGTGAGCAACCAGCCCTATGCCGTCAAGGCCGGGGATGTGATCCGGATGGCCGATGAAGAATTTGAACTGCTGCCGGGCTGATCGGGCCCGGCAGCCCGCGCGGCTGCTCCGGTCTGCCGCGCGGCGGGGAGGATGCCTATGATTTACCAGACCGCATGCTATACAGATCAGGGGGAGTTCCGCCCCTCCAACCAGGATTCCTGCTGCGTCAAAATCGCCCAGATGGGCGGGGAGCAGGTGGCGCTGGCGCTGATGTGCGACGGGCTGGGCGGACTGGTTCAGGGGGAACTGGCCAGCGCGGAGGTGGTCCGCGCCTTTGACAGCTGGTTTTGGAACTACCTGCCCGAACTGCTGCGGGAGGGGCTGGACGAGAGCCGCCTGTCCGCCCAGTGGAACGGACTGATTCAGGGGGCCAACCGGGCCATCCGAACTTACGGTATGGATCATGGCATCACACTGGGGACCACGGTCACTGCCTTTTTGGCGGTGGGCGAGCGGTATTTCCTGCTCCACGCCGGCGACTGTCGGGCGTATTTGCTGTATAGCGGACAGACTTTACAGCTCACCATGGACCAGACCCTGGCGGCGCGGGAGTACCGGGCGGGCCATATCAGCGCCGCGCAGCTGCGGGCGGACGAGCGGCAGCATGTGCTGCTGCAGTGCGTGGGCGTAAGTCAGGTGACGCCCGACTTCCTCTCCGGCCAGCTGCCGGGGGAGTGCACGGTGCTGCTGTGCTCGGACGGATTTTACCACACCCTCGCCCCGGGGGAGCTGGCCGGGCTGTCTGCACCGCCCCTGAAAGGGGCGGCAGTTCAGCTGGAGCTGGAGCGTCTGGGGGCGCTGTGCCGGCAGCGGGGGGAGCAGGACAACCTGACCGCCGCGGCCCTGCTGTGCCTGCCCTCGGTCTGTCCTCCCACCGCCTCCATGGAGGGCGGAGGGGAGTCGGAATTTCGCGTTTTGCTGGATCTGACCCAGATCCATACCCAGCAGACCATATAAGGAGGCACTTGCATGCAGGAGACCCAAATGGATTTGGACATGTTGGCCGGGCTTTTGGGGGAGGACTTTACCGATCTCAGACCCCTGGGGGAGTCGGGAGGGCTGAGCCGCCTGTTCCGGGCCCGCAAGCGGAGCCTGAACGTGGACGTGGTTATCAAGCGCATGCGGATGGACCCGGAGCACCCCGCCGACGTACAGCGGGAGGCCCGGGTGATGACCAGCCTGCGCCACCAGTTCCTGCCCCGGATTTTTGATTTGAAGATCGGCTCGGACGGCTATTGCTACACCGTCATGGAGCTGATTCAGGGCTGCACCCTGAGGCAGTATGTCCAGCGCAGCGGCGCGCTGGACCAGAAGCAGACGGTCTTCTGGATGAAGCAGCTGTGTCAGGCCATTATCTATATGCACGGCCAGAAGCCCCCCATTATTCACAGCGATATTAAACCGGAAAATATTATGATCACTCCGACGGGGGACATCTGTCTGATTGATTTTAACGCGTCTCTGGAGCTGCGGGACGACGGGGTGGACGCCCTGGGCGCCACCGCCTGCTATGCCGCGCCGGAGCAGTACAATGTGCCTCTGGCCCGGTTCGGCGATCCGGCCCGCCTGCTGCCCGAGCAGCGCAGGGTGTACGACATGGCCTGCGCGGCCCAGGGGATAGGAAAGGTGACGGAGCGCACCGACCTGTACGCCATCGGAGCGGTGGCCTATTTTATGCTCACCGGCTACGACCCGGCGGGCTGGGAGGGGGAGATGATTCCCCTGGAACGCTTTGACATTACCCTGGGAGATCCGCTGCGCCAGGTGATTGAGCGCTGCCTGGAACCGGCGCCCGCCAAGCGTTTTTCCAGCGGCAAGGAGCTGCTGCGGGCGCTGGAGAATCTGGCCAGGACGGATAAGCGCTACCGGGCCTGGCGGCGCAGCTGCCAGGCGGCGGCCCTGGTCATTGGCGCGGGCATGATTGTCTCCGCCTTCGCCGCCCTGTGGGGCTGGATGCTTCTGGGGGAGGAGACGGGGCAGGCCTATAATGACCTGATTGCCCAGGCCCAGGAGCTGGGGGAACAGATGGACTATCAGGGGCAGGAGGAGCTGCTGTTCCAGGCCATCAGCCTGGACCGGGAGCGGCCGGAGGCCTATGCCAACCTGGGGGCCCTGCTCTATGAGACCGGGGAGTATCAGCAGGCCATCGACCTGCTCTCCCAGCTGGAGCCCGACGAAAACGGCCCGCTCAGTCAGGGGGAGGCCGCCGTGGCCCAGGGACAGATTCAGTACATTCTGGCCTCCTGCTACTATCAGCTGGAGGATTACACCCAGGCGCTGGGCTGTTACCAGCTGGCCGCCTATTTCTGCGGGGACGAGCCGGCCTATCAGCGGGATCTGGCGGTGTGCTATGCGCGCCTGGGATACAGCGCCGACGCCCAGCAGACAGTGGCGGTGCTTCAGGGGATGGAGACCCAGCCCGGCGACGTGGAGCTGGTGGCCGGCGAGATTGCCTATGCCGCCGGGGACTATCAGCAGGCCCTGGAGCTGCTGTCCCAGGCATCCCAGCTGTCAGAGGACCACACGGTTATCAGCCGCGCCAGCATCCAGGCGGCCCAGTGCTGCCGCCAGCTGGGGGATGACTGGATTGACCAGGAGGTGGAGCTGCTCCAGAATGCCAGCCGGCGCCTGAACGCGTCGGAAAACGGAGCGCAGCTTCAGCTGCTGGCCGAGACCCTGATCCGGCTGGGCGGGCTGGACAGCAGCCGCCGGGGGGAGAGCTATGAACAGGCGCTCTCCTGCCTGGAGGAGCTGATGGCCCGGGGGCAGGCTACCTTTGCCGTGCGGCAGAATGCGGCGCTGGTGCTGGAGTATCTGAACCGCTTTGAAGAGGCGGAGGAGCTGCTGCTTCAGCTTCAGACGGACTACCCCCAGGATTATCGGCCGCCCATGCGGCTGGCCCTGCTCTACGCCGACCGGGAGGGGACCAAGCCGCTGGAGTCGCGCAGCTATGACCAATTTGAGGCGGCATACCAGCAGGCGAAAAGCCTTTACAGCACCTCAGCCGCACCGGACAGCGATATGGTGCGCCTGCAGGAGCTGGCCGCCCAGCTGGGTATCTGAAGGGGGGGGACGTGAGACATGGACGTTCAATTGGGCGCGCTGCTGCTGTATGGCGGCATTGCGGGCGTCGTGCTGTTCGCCCTGGCCGGCCTGATTTGCTGGCGGGTTTTGCGAAAGAAGGGGCGGGCCCTGCTGCACGCCATTGAGACGGAATATCAATAGCACCAGCTTTTCGGTGCCGCGGCCAATCATGCAACAAGAGTGTTACAAAAGAGAGAGGAAGATTTATCATGAAATTCGAACAGGTCTGTCAAACCATGTACGCCTATTTTTCCCAGAAGTCGCTGACGCGGACGCTGCTGCCGCTGGCGGCTCCGCTGATGCTGGTGTGTGCGGCGCTGCGGATTGTGGATAACTTTTTCGGCATGGATTCGCTCATCCTGGCCATTACCTATCTGGGCTTTTTCTTCTTTTTAATTCTGACGGCCTCCGCCTGCAACTTCACGATGGTGACAGCTGGTCTGGGGTTGTATACGCTGGACTATGTGATCTCCTTCCTGTCCGGCCTGATCCGGTTTCACAGCTTCTATTTCAGCAATCTGCTGTATATCCTGGTCTTTGGATTTTTGACCTATCAGGCGCTGCGTAAAAGCGCTTTGATTTCCTGAAATTTCCGTGCCGCCGCGGACACGGGCTGCGGGCAGAAGACTGTCTGTACAAGGCCTGTGTCCGCGGCGTTCAGCGTTGCCAGTTATTTCAGAGGAAGAGGGGAAGAAACAATATGAAACGGAAACTGTCCTTGGCCGCCCTGGTTCTGATGGTGCTGCTGGGCGTGTACTCCGCCGTGGCGTACAGCATGCTGCGGGGAGCGGGGGCCTATCGGATTGGGACCACCGTGGGTTCGATCCTGGCCCGCAGCTGGCAGTACACGGCGCTGGCCGCGGTGCTCCTGCTGCTGATTTTGGCGGTGCCGCGCCTGCTGCGGCTGGTGCGGCGCAAGCCGGGCACACAGGCGGCCTCCGGGGCGTCTGAACCGGGGAAGAAGGAGAAAAAGGCGGGCCTTCTGCGGAAGAAAGCGCCTGCTGCGGCGGGTACGGCCCCCATGGCCGGCGGCAACGGAAAAATCCCGCCGGCTGCAGGCACTGCGCCCATGCCCCAGGAGGGGAAGATTCCTCCTGCCGGGGCGACCGCGCCCATGCCCGGTCCGGAGGAGATGCCCATGGCCGGCAGTACGGCGTTCATGCCCCGGGCAGAGTATCCGCAGGCCGGGGAGACGGTCCCCATGTCCCAGGAGCGGGGGGAGGCCCCGGACGGGACTTCGGAGGCCGTGCAGCCCGACCCGGCGGCGGGGCGGGTGTGCCCCAACTGCGGCATGCCCTATGAGGGCGGACAGCGCTTTTGTGCCCAGTGCGGCACACCGTTGGAAGGAGGCAGACCATGATTTGGGCAGTTGTAATTTTGGCCGCCGGCATTGTGCTGGCAGTCCTCTCTGTTCTGCTGCGGAAAAAGCTGGGCCGGGGGTGGATGGCATCCCTGCTGGCCGCCGGTATCCTGCTCACCGCCTGCGGCGGATGGCTGACCCACGGCCAGCTGGATCAGCGGCAGCAGACCCGGGAAAATGTCTATCTGGGGCTTCAGTATCTGGAGCTGCGGCAGACGGAGCCCGCCTCCTTCTATCTGAAAAAGGCGGGGACGGCGGACGACTTTGTCACCGCCGCGGCCCGCTATCTGCTGGAGCTGGTGCGGGGGAACGAGCTCAATGCCCGGCTGAACCTGGACAGTGCCCAGTCTATGGCCGGATCCTCTGACGAGGAGTCCCTGTTGTCTGTGCTGGAGGCAGTAGACGTACAAAATGAGGAGCAGTTTTCCCGCGCGGTGCAGCGTCTGGCCGATCTGCTGGGCCTGTCCCAAAAGCGGGAGGAGGCCCTGGCACTGTTTGTTCAGGCGGAGTCCGGCGGCGGCCTGTGGGACAGCGAGGAAATTTCCCAGGCCGGGCTGGATGAGACGACCGTGGAGCGCCTGCAGATCAGCAGCCTGCTCTCCCAGGGCTCCTATGAGTCGGCGGTGTCGGCGGCAGTTTCCCTGGTGGACCGGGACCCCAGCGCCGACAACCGCCTGCTGCTGGCAGAGACCGTGGGCGAGAGCGCCTATAACGGCGTGACCCTGAACGCCTGGGACTTTGCCCCGGCGGAAGGGGACGGGGAGGAGGATACCTCCGCCGACGAGGAGCGCCAGGCCCTGGATGAGGAGCGCATGAAGCTGGAGGATGAGCTGGCCGCGCTGGAGTTCTCCATAACAGGGGCCTCTGACCAGGAGCTGCAGCAGCTCAACCAGGAGAAGCTGGCTCTGACGGAGGAGATTCAGCAGCTGCAGCAGCGCGCCGACAAGCTGTTTGTCTACCGCGCCTTTAATGCCATTGCCGACCTGCACTCCCTGGAGGCCCAGCTGGTGCGGGCACGGCTGTACTTTGCCCTGCAGGACCATGAGAAGGCGGTGGAGACCCTGCTGGACTCCGCCGGATCCCTCCAGGCCAAGCTGACGGCGGATCAGACGCTGGCCAATAACCTGCGCATTGTGGAGCAGGCCTATGCCAGCCAGACGGAGCTGGAGGGCGGCCAGGAGTTCCAGGACGCCATGACCCAGCTGCTGTCCGCGCCCTTCGCCGATTTGATGCACATCAGCCAGAATCAGCTGACCCAGGATTTTGTCCAGCGGATTGTCAGCGATCAGAAGACCTATGGCCAGGGACTGTTTGTCTCCAACGTGGATGTCAGCGCCTTCCCCCAGGTGAAAGTGACGCTGTCCGGCCGGGAGGAGACGCTGCTGCAGATTCTGGAGCAGCAGGAGACCACAGCCCGGGATACCCGCCAGGATGTGACCTACACGGCTGAGCTGCAGGAGGGCCTGGTTGCCAATGTGTGCGTTGTGGTGGACCGCAGCGGCAGCATGGACGGCGCTCCCATTGAGAATTTGAAGTCCGCGCTGGAGGAGTTTGTACGCAACGCCCGGGTCACCACCCCCATCGCGCTGGTGGCCTTTGACAGCGGGGCGGAGGAGCTGATGGAGCTGACCACGGATCAGGCGGCCCTGCTGAATACGGTGTCCTCCCTTCAGTCCGGCGGCGGAACCGAGATTACCTCCGGCATTCAGGCCGGCATGGACGCGCTGGAAGAGGCGGCGGGCAGCCGGGTGATGCTGCTGATGACCGACGGACAAAGCAGCGTGGACTTCAGCGTGGTGGAGGAGGCCGCCGCCATGGGCATCACCATCCACACCATCGGATTCGGCAGCGTCAACGACAGCCTGCTGGAGCAGATTGCCCAGCAGACCGGCGGACAGTACGTCCGGGCCGACTCCTCTTCCGAGCTGAGCAACATCTATGCCAGCCTGCAGGCCATCATCGGAAATGTTATTACCGTGGAGTATACCGCCCCCAATCCAGAGGACACCCAGGACCGCTATTTCTTCCTGCGGGTGGGGGAGACCAGCGTGCGGAAGGAGTATTTCCTGACCCAGGAGGCAGAGCAGACGGTCCAGCTGTATTCCTCCAGTCCCTCTATTGTGACGCCGGAGCAGCTGACGCAGCTGACCGAGCGGGGCGGCACGCTGTCCCTGTCCCTGCGGGGCGAAGACCTGCTGAAGGTGACCGGAGTCACGGTGGGCGGCCAGGCCGCCCAGATCGAGCGGCAGGAGGCGGAATCCCTCCAGGTGTCTGTCCCGCCGGCACTGGGCCAGGGCTGGCAGACCGTGGAGCTCACGCTGGAGGACGGGACGGCGCTGACCTTTGACCGCCTGCTGCTGGTGGGCGAGTACGACTATTACCGGAACATCCGCCTGGGCAGCCTGCTGATCCCATCGGCCCAGGGCGTGCTGCCCGGGGACGGCACCCTGGTGCTGGCGGGCACCGGGATTGAGCTGGAGGAGAACCTGTCACCCGACGGCTCCTCCCTGTCCCTGTCCGTCAGCGGGACGCTGATTCTGCCCTGGACGCCGGCTCCGGCCCAGCCGGGGGAGGAAAATACCTCCGCCACCCAGGATGTCAATCTGGGCGATCAGGGGACCATAACCGGCTGGGGACAGGTCACCCTGCGCAGCGGCGACAGCGCCTATGACCGGCAGGCCCCCTCGGTGGTGGCCCAGGGGGCGCTGCGCATAGAGTGCGCGGCCGATCAGTCCAAGCTGATTCAGACACAGGAAGGAGAGGGCTGACAACGATGAATGCACTGAAAATCAAAAAGGGGCCTGTCCTGCTTCCGCTGGCTGTGCTGGTTGCGGCCCTGGCGGCCTATACGGTTTTGAACTTCCGGGGGGTGTCGGCAGCCGGCAGCCTGTCCCTGGGTCAGCAGTACCTCAACGAGATGGATTACGGCGGAGCCGTGGCCGCCTTTACCAGGGCGATTGAGCTGGATCCCACCAGCAAGGAGGCCCGCCTGGGGCTGGCCCGGGCCTATATCGGCTCGGAGAACGACGACTTTGCCCGGGATATGCTGGAGGACATGGTCTATACCCAGCAGCCCGACGTGGACGCGGTGCTGGAGCTGATTGAGCTGCTGCGCCGGGCCGGCCAGCTGGCCCAGGCGGTGGAGCTGTCCCAGATTCTGATTGATGCAACCGACGACGACACCTATTACACCCTTCAGGAGGAGCTGCTGGCCGAGCTGGCCGCCCGGCCCCGATCTCTGGCGGTGGGCACGGACCAGAGCCTGGTGATTCAAAACGGCCAGGTGCTCAGCCGGGGCAGCAACACGCTGGGCCAGCTGGGCACAGACCCGGCGGCTGTGACGGCCTCGGAGCAGTATGCCTCTGCCCAGTACGCCGGCGGCACGCCGGTAAAGGTGACCTGTGTGGGCCGGACCTCCTTCGTTGTGGATGCGGACGGAGCCCTCTGGGCCGCCGGAGAGAACCGCTGGGGCCAGATGGGGGAGGGCTACGCCATCACCGCGCCCCAGGGCGGCTGGGTCCAGGTGCCCGCCCCCGGCGCCGTGGCGGATGTAGCGGGCACCACCGGGCGCCTGCTGGTGCTGCTCACCGATGGTTCTCTGTGGACCGTGGGAGCCGGATCCGGTCAGGAGCTGGAGCGGGTCACCCGCTTCCCGGTGGTGGTGTCCCTGGCCTCCAGCCAGCAGTATGCCGCCGTGCTTACCGCGGACGGAGATCTGTACCGCAGCTCCAGCCAGACCCCGGAGCAGTGGGAGCTGGCGGCTCGGGATGTGAGCAGCTTCACCATCTCCGGCAGCGAGCTGTACTGGGTGACCAAGGGGAACCAGCTGTCCAGCAGCGGCGGATACGTTGCCAGCGCCCCGGACAGCTGGTATGACGACATTGGCAATTTGGTACCGGAATTTTATGTCCATGAGATGGCCCAGCTCAACGGCGTCTGCCTGCTCACGGATGGCGACGGGACGCTGTACCGGCTGCCCGGCGACGGGACGGTGGAGGAGGTATCCACGCCGGCGGCGGTAACCGGACTGTATGTCCAGGGCGGGACCCTGGTACTGGAGCTGGAGGACGGAACGGCGCAGACCTGGAACGAGGAGACGGGAAGACTCCAGGCGCTGACAGTCTGACAGCCAGAAAATGAACGGACGCGGAATCCGCAGGGGCCCCGTCCTGAGCAAGCGATAAAATCAAAAAAGGCGGACAGCGCACCTGTCCGCCTTTTTTGAAATTGCGCTGCCCGCACGGCAGCAGACAGAAAATGGCGCAAGGGGATGGGCGGCGGGCCGCCCGCTTTCCGGAAAAGATGGGGAGAGATGTGAGATGAAACGTTTTGTGATGATGTGGTTGGCCGCGGTGCTTCTGCTCACCGCCTGCGGGACGGGGGAGAGCGGCCCCACCTGGCAGGAGCAGTACGACCTTGGTATGCGGTACCTGTCTGAGGGCAATTACGAGGAGGCCATTGTGGCCTTTACCGCCGCCATCGAGATTGACCCCAAGCGCCCCGAGGCCTACGAGGGGGCGGCCCGGGCCTATGAGTCGATGGGGAAGCTGGAGGAGGCCAGAGCCCTGCTGGAGCGGGCACTGGAACAGGTGGAGGATGAAGAACTGCGGCAGCTCTATCTCCGCCTGCGCCGGGCCGACGACCCGTTTTACAGCCAGCTGTCTGAGGAGGAGCAGGCCCTGTTGTCCGACCTGACGGCGGCGGTACTGGCGGAGGACTGGTCTACCGCCCTGGCCATTCAGTCCGGCCAGGCCTGCCAGGCGCTGGCGGGCTCCCTGCCGGAGAACGAGGCGGGAGATCGGCTGTCCCTGCGCTTCTACCCCGATGACCAGACCCTGGTTTCCTTCTTCCGGGGGACGGAGGAAGGCCCCTCCGAGAGCCATATGGACATCTACCGGGGCTCGGACGGCCAGGGCTCCTTCATCGCCAGCGTGTACAGCCCCGAGCACTATTACATGAACGTGGCCTCCTTCACGGACGGGGCGGTCAGCGGGCCCATGACCAGCTACATCCACCACGTCCAGGAGAGCGGAGAGCAGTTTGATTTCACCATCACCGGGAACATCCAGAACGGCGCACCGGAGGGGACGCTCCTCTACACATACAGCGACGGGAGTACCGCGGAGCAGCCGCCGGAGGGCTACGACAGCTGGCCCGACTGGCCGGCGGAGCTGTCCCGGTAAAAAGCGGGAGGAACGCTTATGAGACGAATATTGGGGTTTGTGCTTGCCTGTTCCCTGCTGCTGTGCGCCTGCGGACAGAGCGCCCAGGCCACCTGGCAGGAGCAGTACGATCTGGGCGTAAAATATCTGTCCGAGGGCAACTACGAAGAGGCTATCCTCGCCTTCACTGCGGCCATTGAAATTGACCCCAAGCGGCCCGAGGCCTACATCGGCCGAGGCGACGCCTACCTGGCCGGCGGGGACTCGGAGGACAGCCTGGCCGCCGCCGAGGAGGACTATCTGACCGCTCTGGAGCTGGACGACCAGCTGGAGGAGGTCTACGAGAAGCTCTCTGAACTCTATGCGGCCATGGGGGACAGCCAGAAGAGCCTGGAAATCCTGGAGGAGGGGGCGGACGCCCTGGACTCGGGCAGCCTGCGCCGCAGGGCGGAGCGGCAGCGGGCCCAGACCTACTCCGACCAGGAGCTTCTTGACCTGGCCAACGACGCGGTCATCACCGTGTACAGTCTGGAGTACACCTTCCCTGCCGGCGCCTGGTTTGAACAGGACTGGGGCACTCACGTGGAGGACGAGGCGGGACGCTGGTGGTTTCCGGTGATCGACCCGGAGGTGCAGAGTCTGGCCGACGTGGAGGCCTACTGGAACCGGTATTTCTCCAGCCGGTATCCCCTGCCGGAAAACATTGGCTACCGGGAGATTGATGGGCACCTCTACTGTGGAAACGGGGGCATCGGCGGCGACGTCACCCTGCTGGACTACGTGCTCACCGGCGTACAGAGCCGCAGCGGCACCTCCGCGGTGCTCACGGGCTACGCCCTGCGGCAGCGCTGGGAGGGCGTCAACACGGTGGAGTACAAAAACCACTTCCGGTATCTCATGGACTTTGAGGACGGGGTGTGGAAGTGCTCCGGCTTTGAGGAGGGCGACCGGATATACGACGCGGTGCCCGACGAGCGGGAGCAGTTCCCCGCCATGTTTGACAATACCTTCTGGCTCTGGAAGCTGAGCCCGGGCAACGGGGGCAGCTATTATGCCCTCTTCCACGGGGACGGGACCTTCTCCTACATCCGGCCCACCGACCTCGCCAGCGGCATTGGGACCTATGAGTACGACGGGACGCGCCTCTATCTCAACGGCACGGAATATGGGGCGGAGGGACAGTCCTTCGCCTCCACGGCGGGCTATGACGTCATGGGCGGGGTGGACTGGCACTATACGCTGACGCCCGACAGCGGGCGGCAGTATCTGGAGCTGGAGAAGCAGCTGCGCAGCCAGCGCTGACCGCCCGGAGCAAAAAACACGAAAAAGGAGCAGGGGAACATGAAACGGATTTGCAGCTTGCTTTTGACTCTGGCTCTGGTGCTGGGGCTGTGTGCCTGCGGGCAGAGCGCCCAGGCCACCTGGCAGGAGCAGTACGATCTGGGCGTGAAGTACTTATCCGAGGGAAATTACGAGGAGGCCATTCTGGCCTTCACGGCGGCCATTGAAATTGACCCCAAGCGGCCCGAGGCCTACATCGGCCGAGGCGACGCCTACCTGGCCAGCGGGGACTCCCAGGACAACCTGGCCGCCGCCCAGGCCGACTATGAGACCGCTCTGGATCTGGACGACACCCTGCCCGAGGCCTGGCTGGGTCTGGCCCAGGTGTATGTGGTGCGGGGCGACCCCCAGCGGGCCCAGGAGATCCTGGAGGAGGCCGCCGAAAAGACGGACGACCAAGAGATCCGGGACTGGCTGGAGGAGCTGCGGGAGGAGACCGCCGGGGAGGGCCCGGAGGAAACCCCGCGGGTGGACTCCGCCCAGTACGAGGTGGAGCGGCAGGACCTCTCCTACTACAACGAGGCGGGTCAGGTGCTCATTAACCTCTACTACGACCAGGTGGTCCTCACCGGCGGCCCCTTCCAGAGCATCAACAATGCCATCTACGGGGACTATCTGGACAAATTCCCCCTCCCGGATGCCCGGGCGGAGTACGCCCAATATCTGGACGGCCCATATCTGGACCCCGAATACCCCTTTATGAACACCTATACCGCCCAGGTGACCCACAACGGGGACGGCATCTTCAGCATCTGCCTCTCCCAGAGCTGGTATATGGGTGGTGTGTTTAACGGGAACGTGTACGGCCTGACCTTTGATCTGAACACCGGGGAAAAGGCCAGCCTCCCCCACCTGATGGGCATGGATGAGGCCGCCCTGACCCGGCAGCTGAAGTCCCTGACCAAGGCCCACCTGGATGAAAACCCCGGCCTCTGGTTTGACGAGGCCTGGGACACCGTGGACAACCTCACCCTGGAGGAATTTGAGTACTACATCCAGGACGGGGAGCTCGTTTTGTGCTTTGAGACCTATCTGCTGGGGCCGGGGGCCACGGGCTGCCTGGTGCTTCCCACCGGCATGGCCATCCAGCCGGGACTGGGACAGCAGAGCCAGGGGCAGTCCGCCTCTGATCTGGTGTCCCAGGTGGTGATGGACCACCGGGAGAGCGGAAACCGGGAGTACGCGGTGTTCCAGGGCATTTCCTCCTCCGGCCTTGTCCTGTGGCTCTATGAGACGGACCGGTATGAGCTGGCCCAGCTCCAGCGGGTGAGCGAGCTGGGCATTTGGGGCGACCTCTACTGCCTGGTGGAGGGAGGAACGGTGGTGGCCCTGGATCTGCGCACCGGCCAGGTGCGCTGGAAAAACGATGAATTCATGGGCGGCAATCCCGCCGTCACCTGGGATGAGAACTACCTCTACCTCTGCGGCTACCTGGGGCCCGACCTCTTTGTGGTCTCCCGGACGGGGCGGACCATGGTTCGGGCGGACAGCCTGGACCCGGACTACATGTGGCCCATGGATATCTCCCTGGAGGGCGGCCAGGTGGTCATCTCCTATGAGGGCAGCATGACTGACGGCTACGGCGGCCCCTACCGGCTGAAGGTGAATCCGGCCACCCTGGAGACAAGCCGGGCATGAACAAAGATAAGAGGAGCGGGACATCTATGAAACGTCTGACATCAATTCTGCTCACCGTCTGTCTGCTGCTGTGCGCCTGCGGAAACGCCCAGGCCACTTGGCAGGAGCAGTACGACCTGGGCGCAAAGTACCTGTCCGAGGGCAACTACCCGGAAGCTATCCTGGCCTTCACGGCGGCCATTGAAATTGACCCCAAGCGGCCCGAGGGCTACACCGGCCGAGGCGACGCCTACTTTCTGTCCGGCGGCGAGGCAAATCTGCTGGCGGCTCTGGAGGACTATCTGGCCGCTCTGGAGCTGGACGAATCGGCAGCGGAGGTCTACGGGAAGCTGGCCGACGTATACCTGGCCCAGGGGGATCGGGAGAGCGCCCTGGCGATCCTGCGGCGGGGCGCGGACGCCACCGGGGACGCGGATCTCCTGGCCCGGCTGGAGGAGCTGCTGGCCGAAGACGCCCCGGAGGAGGAAGCTGCAGAGGGTGGTCCCTTCTGGCGGGTGACCTACGTGGGGCAGTACACGCCGGACGGCACGCTTACCGGGGACTACACCTATACCTATCGGGAGGACGGCTACTGCGCGGAGTGGGTAAGCTGGTCCTACAGCTGGATGAACGGACAGATTATCGAGCAGGTGGACTGGCCCACCCGGTTCACCTATGACGAGGGGGCGGGCACCGTGACCCTCCACTACATCCACTTTGGGGAGGAGACGTCCAGCCGTACCTTCGACTGGGTGCCCGGCAGTGTTCCGGCCAGCCAGCAGGAGGCCCTGTTCGCCGAAGATTTCGGAACATTTTCCGTGTACAGCACCAATCATCCCTTCGGGCAGAACTGCATCGCGCTGGCAGACCTCTATGTCCAGGGAGATGCCCACGACTCCTATCAGGATGAGTTATACGGTGCAGCCTATACGGTTCAGAATGAGTGGGACGAAAACGGCTGCCTGACGGCTGCCTACACTTATGATGCAGGGGGCGCGCTGGTGGGCTATATGACGTTCCAATATGAGTATTTCGACCCGGCGGTGTGAGAGGGGGAGCAAAATGAAAATGAGACGGTGGATCGGCACAATCCTGGCCGCGGCCATTCTGCTGCTTGCGGCCTGCGGCCAGAGCGCCCAGGCCAAGTGGCAGGAGCAGTACGACCTGGGCGTGCGGTACCTGTCCGAAGGAAACTATGAGGAGGCTATTATCGCCTTTACCGCGGCCATTGAAATCGACCCCAAGCAGCCCGACGCCTATCTGGGTCTGGCCGATGTGTATGAGGCCCAGGGCGACCTGGAGAGCCTGCGCGCCATTCTGGAACAGGGCTTCCAGGCCACGGGAGACGCCCGGCTGGAGGAGCGGCTGAACGCCCTGGACGCCAGCTCCGGCAGCCCCGACACTGCGCCGCAGATTCCGGAGGTTTTGCGTTACACTGTGGGCTGGGGGAACATAAACGTGGATGAGTATAGTTATATCCCCTTCCATGAGGCTGCGGCGCAGGCAGTGGCCCCCCTCATCGCCGCAGGGACCGCCGGAAACCGGGATGAGGCCCTGGCTCTGGTGGCGTCGGAGGACTTCTGGGCCGGCCTGCGGCAGGCCATGTGGGAGAACCTGCTGGAATATGAGGAGATCAGTTCCTATCTGGAGCTCTCTCCGGAGGGCCCCCAGGCCCAGGAGGGAGAGATCGCCTTCTGGACCCAGTGGAACGGCGACCTGATCTATTTCGATTATTTCCATGGCGAGCCGGGAACGGATTGTATCGTGGAGTACCGGCCCCAGGAGGGGACGGCGTTCCGGTGCGTTTTATATCGCCGCGGGGATGGCGACACCGTTCAATTCTGCTCCGGCAGTTCCAAAGGCTGGCTGCTCAACGGCAGCATTACCATGTGGGAGCAGGCCTCGGACGGAGATATATACTATCAGGAGGGGGCAGCGGCAGATGATCTGCTGGATGGGCCCTACCAGTATACAGCAGTCACCAGCTCCGGCGGTTTTACCAACTATTATCAATATTCCAACGGGCTTATGCTCCCCTGCTGGCAGGGGGAAGACGGCAGAATGTACTCGGTGAAACGGGTCCACAACGATGGCGAGATCGACTATTGGGGGGAGCCTTCTGGCGACCGGGTCGACTATGGATTTATCGGCCCCCATATGACATGACGGATATGCGTAATAATTAGACAGGCGGGAGAGAGAAACGATGAAGCGAATTTGCAGTTGGCTATTGACCCTGGCCCTGGTGCTTGGCCTGTGTGCCTGCGGGCAGAGCGCCCAGGCCAAGTGGCAGGAGCAGTACGACCTGGGCGTGCGGTACCTGTCGGAAGGAAACTATGAGGAGGCTATTATCGCCTTCACCGCGGCCATTGACATCGACCCCAAGCGGCCCGAGGGCTTCATTGGCCGCGGCGACGCCTATGCCCTGTCCGGGGACACGGAGGACAACCTGTCCGCCGCTTTGGCCGACTATGAGGCCGCCCTGGAGCTGGACGAGACCCTGCCCGGGGCCTGGCTGGGCCTGGCGGACGTGTACATCCGGCAGGGGGACTATGACAAGGCCCTGGAAATTCTCCGGGAGGCCCTGGAGAAAACCGGGAACGATCCGTCCATCGCGGATAAAATTACCGAGATGGAGAGTGGCATTTTCACCGACTCCTCCGGCCAAATACGGCGGCAAAACTGGTACGGGGAGGGCGGAGCCCTGACCTGCTATTTCACCTTCACCTATGACAGCCAGGGACGTGAGGCGTCAGTCACCTCTTTCGACGGCGCAGGCAGCCAATTGGCCCATGTTGAGAATGTGTATGACCAAGCCGGAAATCTTCTGTCTGGTGTCGGGATGATAAGCAGTGCAGGGGAAATACAATTCGGTGAGTACGAATATAACGCTGTTGGGAACCGAATCCAGGAGATCTACCATACCGATGCCTCCGCCGACAGCCCGGTGGAGCGGCAGTACCGATCTGCCTATGATGACGACGGGAACCAAACCCGACAGGAGTATTACGACAGCACAGGGACCATGCAGTCCTATGAAACCTACGCGTATACTGACGGGCTGATGACCAGAACGGACAGTTATTACCCGGATGGCACATTGTCGGGCTACGACCTTTATGAGTACAACGAAGATGGACAGATCTTGAAGCGTAACGACTATAATGCGGATGGAGAATTGATTTACTATTACGTCTATACCTATGACGAAAACGGAAACAACACCTCCTATGCTGCCTACGACGGTGAAGGGACGCTGATCAACTATTCCACCTACGAGTAAAGCAATGGGGGCAAAGAGAGGGAGAAAACAAATGAGACGGATTTTTAGCTTGCTTTTGACCCTGGCCCTTGCGCTGGGCCTGTGCGCCTGCGGGCAGAGCGGGGAGACCAAGTGGCAGGAGCAGTACGACCTGGGCCTGCGGTACCTGAGCGAGGGAAACTACCAGGAGGCCGTCGTGGCCTTCACCGCCGCCATCGAGATCGACCCCAAACGGCCCGAGGCCTATGAAAAGGCCGCCGAGGCCTACACGGCTGCGGGCAGAGTGGAGGAGGCCCGGGACCTTCTGCGGGAGGCCCTTGAGCAGATGGAGGATGAGATCCTCCGGCAGCTCTATCTCCGGCTTTGCCGGACTGATGATCCCTTCTACGGCCAGTTGTCGGAGGAGCAGCTGGCGCTGCTGTCGGAGCTGACGGCGGCGGTGCTGGCCCGGGACTGGACCTCCGCCCTGGCCATCCAGGCCGGACAGGATTGCCGGGATCTGGTGAACGCCCTGCCGGAAAATGAGGAGGGGGATCGTCTCTCCCTGTGTTTTTACCCCGATGACCAGACCCGGGTCACCCTCTTCCGGGGTGTGGAGGAGGGAGAGACGGTCAGTCATATGGATATCTTCCAGGGAACGGATGGGGAGGGCGCCTTCCTTGCCAGCGTCTGCAGCCCCGACCACTACTACATGAACTGTGTTCCTTTCACCGGCGGCGAGGTGAGCGGCGCGCTTACCAGCTATAACCGCCGCTGGGAGGACGGGGGGACGGTCGACTACACCGTCACCGGGACTTTGGAGAGCGGCGTCCCTGCGGGGCCGGTGCGCTATGCCTACAGCGACGGCGGCAGCCGCGAGGCCGAGGGCGAGGGCTTCACCAGCTGGCCGGACTGGCCGGAGGAGCTGGCCCGGTAAAGAGGAGAAAAAAGATGAGAAGAACGGCAGCGCTGATTTTGTCCTGTATGCTGCTTTTGACGGCCTGCGGGCAGAGCGGGGAGGCCTGGCAGGAGCAGTATGACTTAGGCGTGCGGTACCTATCGGAAGGAAATTACCAGGAGGCCATCATCGCCTTCACCGCGGCCATTGACATCGACCCCAAGCGGCCCGAGGGCTTCATTGGCCGCGGCGACGCCTACGCCCTGTCCGGGGACACGGAGGACAACCTGTCCGCCGCCCAGGCAGACTATGAAGCGGCCATCGATCTGGACGAGACCATGCCAGGCGGCTGGCTGGGCCTGGCCGACGTGTACATCCGCCAGGGGGACTATGACAAGGCGCTGGAGGTGCTGAGAGAGGGCCTGGACAAGACCGGCGGCGACCAGTCCATCGCGGATAAAATCGAGGAGATGGAGAGCGGCAGTTTTTCCGATTCCTCAGGAAACCTTCGGCGTAAGAGCTACTACGATGAGAACGGGGCGCTGACGGCCTATTTCACCTATACCTATAACAGCCAGGGCCGCACAGCATCGGTCACAGGCTTCGACGCCGGAGGAAATCAGGTCAGTCACATCGATTGTGTCTACGATCAGGCGGGAAACCAGTTGGTGAGTGCTGGAAGCTACCATATCGACGACGGCCGGCTTGGGCTGCAGGAAAATGAATATGACGCTAACGGAAAAGTGATAAAGGAAACCCTGCATGTCTCTGATACTGTGGACAGCGAGGTGGACAGCTATACCTTGGGCACCTACGACGGGGAGGGAAACCTGACGCGCAGGGAGCACTTCGAGGGTACAGGAGAACTGAGCTGGATTCGTACCTATGAGTATTCCGAGGGCGTGGTGGCCAAGGAAACGCTGTACAACGGGGACGGCACACTCCGAAGTTACTATCTCTACGAATACGACAGCGAGGACCGGCTGATCGGAAGAAATTATTATGACGAGGCGGGCACACCCGGCGCATATGAAGTCTATTCCTATGACGAGGAGGGAAACCGAAAAAGTATCGAGATGTATAGGGCAGATGGGACACTGGACTACTCGACTGTTTACAATTAAAGCGATATAAGGCGGAGAAAGGGGAATCAGAAAAGATGAAACGGATTTGCAGCTGGCTGTTGACCCTGGCCCTGGTGCTGGGGCTGTGCGCCTGCGGCCAGAGCGCAGAAGCGAAGTGGCAGGAGCAGTACGACCTGGGTATGCGGTACTTGTCCGAAGGGAACTACGAGGAGGCCATTATCGCCTTCACTGCGGCCATCGAAATCGACCCCAAGCAGGCAGACGCCTATCTGGGTCTGGCTGACACATATGTTGCGTTGAATGACCTGGAAAAGGCCATGGAGATTTTGGAACTGGCCCTGCAAAACATAGGGACCAATGAGAGCATCCAAAATAAAATGGATGAAATTTCCCCTCGTGACCCGCTTGTAATTTCCTCCGTGATTTATGATGGCGGGCTGGTGGGCGATGTCAATGGGACTCCTGCGACCATCACCATACAGTATAACTGCCCGGATGAGGAGACGTATTTCTTTTCCCTGGGGCTCACAAATGATGGCGAGAGCGTGTGCAGATTTTTGAATGACAATTCACCCTATTGGCCGGTGAATGGGAGCGGCAGCCTGGACCTGGAGACGAGATTGCTGCTGTTTGAAACCGGCGGGGAAGGATTTCAGATCGAGGCCAGTCTGCTCCGGAGCGCTTCTGAAAACAGCTATCAGGCCGTTTTCGACACATCGTACAGCATCAGTGAAACCTTTGACGGTATCGGGATTCCCGACGTGCCAAAGTATCCGGGCCAGGATTCTGTCGCCGGGGACAGCGTGCTGGCGGATCTTACCCTGTCGGGAACGCTGAGGCTGACGTCCGAGGTATATCGTGGTTACCTTGACTGTCTGGAACAGTACAAAGCCTACACTTCCCACGAAAAGCAGGGGCCTTCGGCGTATGTGCTTCAGCTGGATCAGCCGCTGCGCCTTGAAGACGGGACGCAGGTGGAGGCGGTTTATCTTGCTTTCACGTCGGAGTTTGCGGATGTATCCGACCCCAGCGCATTTTGTGAAAGCAAGCTGAATCAATCTGTGTCGGTTTCCGGTTATCTTGAGCGACAGCCGGGGGGAATGTCTGGAATTGTACTGGTTTCCGGCGTTATTGATCCGAATGACTTCAGGTACGAATTTAAGCTCCCCTATACGATTGTTGTACAGGCCGGCCTGTGAGCCAAGAGGTTTATGTTGAAATGAAAAAAATCATAGGAATTTGTTTGATTTTCTGCCTTCTGCTGTGCGCCTGCGGGCAGAAGGCGGAAGCCACCTGGCAGGAGCAGTACGACCTGGGTGTGCGGTACTTATCGGAGGGGAATTATGAGGAGGCCATCATCGCCTTCACCGCCGCCATCGACATCGACCCCAAGCAGCCCGATGCCTATTTGGGCCTGGCCGATGTGTATGAGGCCCAGGGCGACCTGGAGAGTCTGCGCGCCATCCTGGAACAGGGCTTCCAGGCCACGGGAGACGCCCGGCTGGAGGAGCGGCTGAACGCCCTGGACGCCGGTTCCGGCAGCCCGGATACTATGCCGGAGGTTCCAGAAGTCCTGCATATGTCGATGAGAGCCCCATTGGACGAGTACCGCTATGTCCCCTTTAATGAAGCGGCGGCCCAGACGGCGGCCCCCCTCATCGCCGCCGGGACCGCCGGGAACCGGGACGAGGTCCTGGCATTGGTGGGGTCGGAGGACTTCTGGGCCGGCCTGCGGCAGGCCCTGTGGGATAACCTGCTGGCGCATGAGGAGCACTCTCCCCTGGAACTCTCGCCGGACGGCCCCCAGGCCCAGGAGGGGAAGATAAGCCTCTGGAGCCAGTGGGACGGCAGCCTGTTCTATTTCGAGTGTTCCTATGGTAATTCGGGATCGGATTATGCAGTGGAGTACCGGCCCTGGGAGGGGCCCGCGTTCCAGTGTATTCTGTTTCGCCGCGCGGATGGTGACTTTGTGAGCTTCTACTTCGGCAGCACCACCGGCTGGCTGCTCAACGGCAGCGTTACCGGATGGCACCAGACCTCGGACGGCAGTACGATGCGTCAGAATGAGGGGTCGGCGGTAGACGAGCTGCTGGACGGGCCCTACCAGTATACAGAGGTCCTCAGCTCCGGCAGCTATACCAACTATTATCAATATTCCAACGGGTATATGCTCCCCTGCTGGCAGGGGGAGGACGGCAAAATGTACGCGATCAAACGGGTTCATGACGATGGCAGGATCGACTATACTGGGGTTCCTTCCAGCGACCGGGTGGGCTATGGATTTATCGGACCCTATATCAGTTGACCAGCGCGCCGGGAAATGAGACAGACGGGAGAGAGAAATATGAGACGAATTTGTAGTTGGATACTGACCCTGGCCCTGGTTCTGGGGCTGTGTGCCTGCGGCCAGAGCGCCCAGGCCAAGTGGCAGGAGCAGTACGACCTGGGCGTGCGGTACCTGTCGGAAGGAAACTATGAGGAGGCTATTATCGCCTTCACCGCGGCCATTGACATCGACCCCAAGCGGCCCGAGGGCTTCATTGGCCGCGGCGACGCCTACGCCCTGTCCGGGGATACGGAGGACAACCTGTCCGCCGCCCAGGCGGACTACGAGGCCGCCATCGCCCTGGACGAGACCGTGCCGGGGGCCTGGCTGGGTCTGGCCGACGTATACATCCGCCGGGGGGACTACGAGAAGGCCATGGAGATTCTCCGGGAGGCCCTGGAAAAGACGGACAACGACCAGTCCATCGCCGACAAGCTCTCGGAAATGGAGAGCGGCAGCTTTGCCGATTCCGCCGGCAATGTGCGCCGGATGAACAGCTATGATGGCGCCGGGAATCTGATCTGGTACCACACCTACACCTACAACGGGGAAGGGAGACAGTCCTCAGCGACTTCCTTCGACGCCGCCGGAAACCAGACCAGCCATGTAGACAGAAGCTACACGGAGAGCGGGGAGCCCCTTGTCGGCTGCTACTATGCTGAAGATGGGGTGATAGGGAAGGTCACATATGAGTACGATGCTGCCGGGAATGCCGTCGAGATGGTCCACTATACCGTGGAAGGCGGGATTGAGTACATCTATCAAAGCGAGTATGACGGAAACGGTAATGTAATCCGGGAGGATCAGAGAGAAGCGGATGGAACGCTCTTCTGCTACAGCACCTTCACCTACGATGGAGAGGGCCGCGAGATCCGAAGCGACACCTTTGATGCTGACGGCACGCCAATCGGGTATAAAACCCACACATACAATGCTGCGGGGGATACAGAGGAATATTGCGACTATGCAGCGGATGGAACTCTGATCTGGCGGCATGTCTATCGCTATGACGACCAGGGGAATCGCTTGGGCTATGACGCATACGACGGGAAGGGCAACCTGACCTATTCCACCGTCAACGAGGGCTGACGGCCGCAAAAAGGGAGGAGAGGACAGAGACATGAAACGAATTGCAAGCTGGGTTTTGACCCTGGCGCTGGTGCTGGGACTGTGCGCCTGCGGACAGAACGCCGCGGCAGCGTGGCAGGAGCAGTACGACTTAGGCGTGCGGTACTTATCGGAAGGGAATTACCAGGAGGCCATCATCGCCTTCACCGCGGCCATTGACATCGACCCCAAGCGACCGGAGGCATATACCGGACGAGGCGGCGCCTATATCGGCAGCGGGGAGACGGCGGACAATCTGGCGGCGGCTCTGGCGGACTACGAGGCCGCTTTGGAGCTGGACGAGACCCTGGCCGGCGCCTGGCTGGGCCTGGCCGACGTGTACATCCGCCAGGGGGACTATGACAAGGCGCTGGAGGTGCTGAGAGAGGGCCTGGACAAGACCGGCGGCGACCAGTCCATCGCGGATAAAATCGAGGAGATGGAGGCGGGCAATTTCACCGACTCCTCCGGCAATGCACGGCAGATCAGCTCCTACGATTCCGACGGCACCCTCCTCTGGCGGCATGTGTTCACCTATGACGCCCAGGGCCGTCGGGCATCCGTCACTTCCTATGACGGCCAAAACGTTCAGACCGGCTATGTGGAAATGGCCTATGACGGGGCGGGAAATCAAACAGTAGACTATCAGTACGCAACAGACGGCGGCCAGGTGGGCCGGGTGGAAAAGACCTATGGCAGCGGCACAGAGCCGACGGAAGAAAAGTGGTACGACGAGCACGGCGAGCTGATGATGTCTTTCCAAAAGGAGTATGGAGCGGATGGAAATCTGCTCTCGGAAAAGCGGTATGATCCGCAGGGAGTCCTCGAGGGCACCCGGGTCTATGAATACGACGCCCAGGGACGGGAAATCCGGCAGTCGGACTATGGTCCGGACGGGGAGCTCCAGGGCTATTACACCATGGAATACGATGAGGAGGGCCACCGTGTCCGGTACAGCAGATATGGCGCGGACGGGACGCTGGAAGAGGATCAGATCAACCGATATGACGACCAGGGAAACTACCTGGGCTACGATGAGTACGACGGATCGGGAAATTTGATTCGCTCCACCGTCAGCGAGGGCTGACCGGCACAAAAAGGAAAGAGGAGACAGAAAGATGAAGCGAATTTGCAGCTGGCTGTTGACCCTGGCCCTGGTGCTTGGCCTGTGCGCCTGCGGGCAGAGCGCTCAGGCCAAGTGGCAGGAGCAGTACGACCTGGGTACGCGGTACTTATCCGAAGGAAACTATGAGGAGGCTATCATTGCCTTCACTGCCGCGATTGACATTGACCCCAAGCGGCCCGCGGGCTTTGTGGGCCGCGGCGACGCCTATGCCCTGTCCGGGGACACGGAGGACAACCTGTCCGCCGC
>JAHYYS010000069.1 GCA_019424865.1 bacterium | reverse complement strand
ACGAAAGTGGGCCCCGCTGCGCCGCAGTGCTGCGCGGCTGCCGCTGCTGCCGGCCTCGTCCCGGCGGTCCCGCAGGGGCGGCTGTGAGCCGCCCGCGGGCACACGATGTGCGCCCCTACCAAGAGGGAGAGCCGCCGAGGTGTCATTTCCGACGTACACGCCGCCGGAAATGACGGATTCAATTTGATTCCTGCGGGAGGGCTTTTTCGACAAGCTGAAAGGCTCCGCTTCGGCGGAGACTTTCACATTTATAAAATAAAACAAAAAATAAAATTAAAGATTGACTTTAATAAAACTTAAGTATATAATGAAAACACAGAAAGGAGGGGACGGGATGTCCATAGAAGTACTGCCCGAGTGGATGGCGGGGCTGGAGGAGGAGGACGTGGTGTTCATCAAGAAATTCATCCTGGCCTCCGGTTCGCTCAAGGAGATGGCCGCACAGTACGGTGTGACGTACCCCACGGTGCGGCTGCGGCTGGACCGGCTGATTCAGAAAATTCAAATCAGCGAGGACACCGCCGCCGACCCCTACATTGCCACCATCAAGCGCCTGGTGGTAAACGAGAAGCTGGACTTTGACACGGCCAAGCTGCTCATCGCGGAATACAAGAAGACGAAGGGCCCCGCAGAATGAGGCGGGGAGAGAGGAGAAAATTATGAGTTTGGTCGCATCTGTGGCAGGCCTGGGCCTGATTTTTGGCCTTTTCCTGATGCTGGTGCCGGTGGCCCTGCTGGTGGTGCTGCAGGTCTGGCTGTGCCGGAAGGGCAAGCGGCTGGGGCTGATCCTGCCCGCTCTGTCGCTGCTGCTGTCCCTGCTGATAGCAGGGAGCATGGCTGCCTTTTCCATGGTCAACGCGGCGGGGAGCGGCGTGACGATAGGCCTGGACGAAAACGGTGAGGTGGTGGAGCGGCAGGTGTCGGAGGGCGGTATGATCACCGTGTACGACGGGGACGGGAACATCGTTGACCAGTACCCGGACCCGAACCCCCAGTCCCCCCAGACCCCCGCCGTCACCGCCGTTACCGTGGCCTCTGTGGTGCTGCTGTTCCTGGTGGCCAACATCCCCACGGTGGTATTTCTGGGGATTTGGCTCCACTATAAAAACCGCAGGGACTTTCAGGAGGACCTGAAAAAGATGAAAATTGAAGATTTGGAGTAAGAAAGGAGCTGTGTCTGTATGCCGGGTATCAATGGAATGCTGGTATTTTTGCTGGCGCTGGCCGTGCAGGTCTGTGTGTCGGGGCTGCGTCCCTTCTGGGCCGGGCTGATTCTCCCCGCACTCTATGAGGGGCTGATTTGGGTGACCATGGCGGGCTATGCCCAGGTCTATGGCCGCTGGCAGCCCGAGCCGCTGCGGGTGTTCCTGGAGGCCAGCGTGCCTGCCGCCGCCCTGCTGGTGGTCTGGCTGGGGATCCGCTGCTGGAGCGGGAGGCGGGGGCGCTTGGCCCCCTCCGGCGGGCAGGTCAACCTGGGCGATTTGGAGTAATCAGAACATTACAGGCCGATGGCCGCCGGAATCCCGGCGGCCATCGGCCTGTGTTCAGCTTCTTGAAACTGTTTGAAAAGGGGAGCGCCGTTTTTGAACAGAATCATGCCGCTGTCACCTGCCCGCCCGAACCCGGAGCCTGTCCCAGTTTTCCTTCAGATAGGTCTGGGTGCAGGGGGGGACCAGGTCCAGGACCTGCTGTGTGACGCCCTGCTCCTCCAGCAGCCGACGTACCCGGGAGGCGCTGACTGCCTGGCCGTCCAGAGCCAGCCGGGGAATCTCCTCAAAGCGGATGCCGCAGGCGGGCAGAATCTCCCGCATGGCCCCGTTATAGCGCTCCGTGGCCGGGTCCAGGGGCTCCTGACCGGCGAAGCGGACCTGAATGTGCAGGGCGGGGGCAATGCGCTGGGCAAAGATGGTGATGTCCAGTCTGGTCTGCACCTGGGTGGCCGGCTCGTCCTTTTTCAGGAAGTAGGTGGGGAAGGTGGCGGCAGAGATCATATAGGGGCCGCTGGGGTGGACCCGGACGCCGGGCAGGTCCGCCGTCCCCGCCTCCACCAGCCGGAGGCGGTCGGCGAAGGGGAACAGGGAGCGGTCCTCCTCCACCACAAAGATGTGCAGCACCTGGCACCGGGCGGCGGCATATTCAATGAGCGCCCGGTGGCCCAGGGTGAAGGGGTTGCAGTTCATCACAATGGCGCCGCAGAGCTTCTCCCCGTCCTGGGGCTGGACAAAGGGGGCCAGAAAGCGTTCCACCCCGCCGCGCTGGTTTTCCAGCAGCATGGCGGCCTCGGTCTGGGCCACCGGGAAAAAGCCGCAGGCCTCAAAGAGCTTTCCGTTGTGGGGCCGGGTGACCACAAACAGCTGCCCATACCCGCGCTGAAAGCGGTCCTGTACCACGCGGGACACCAGCGCCCCCAGAATGTTCTGCCCCCGCAGGGCGTCATCCACGGCAAAGCATTTTAAAAGGTTTCCCGCGCAGCAGCCGCAGCCCACCAGCTGCTCCTCTTCGTCGAAGACGCCGAGGGCGATCTGAATGTCTTCCTCAAAGCGGAGCTGATGTTTCTCCAGAAACGACACCAGCTGCTGCTTTTCAAAGGGAAGCGAGAGCATCAAGTCCCGGATCCTGTACTCGTTGTCCATGAAGAGATCCCCCTGTATTCCGGCAATATGCCGGCCGATTCACTTTAACAATATAAAAAAACAGGTGCCGCCGCCAATACAAAAATGCGATGGAAGACATCGGTTTTGTTTATATATAGCGAAGAAAGGAGAGAAAAATGGGGTCTTTTTGGAGAAAATATTGAAAACACTTTGACAGATGGGGGGATGTAGTATAATATTTTATGGAAAACGGAAGCTGCGGGCCGCCCGGGCGGGGCCCGCATAAACGCGGAGTTTCTCCGGGAACGGTGTGCTGGGAGCGCGGAGAGAAACAGGATTGCCGAAGGAGTTGTCTGGCCTATGACAATACGCGATATGCTCTATTTGACGACTATCGGAGAGGAGAAAAGCATTACAAAGGCGGCGAACAAGCTCTTTGTGGCTCAGCCCGCCCTGAGTCAGTGCCTGCAAAAGATAGAGAAGGAGCTGGGCACTGAGATTTTTGTCCGCACCTCCAGCGGCGTCCGGCCGACGGTGGAGGGACAGTGCTTTCTGAAATTCGCGGCCCATACGCTGCTGGAATATCAGGGGATGCAAAAGCAGATCAGCGACGTGAAAAACAAGGGCGGAGGTATGGTCACCGTGGGTTTGACCGGCACCCAGGCCACCTATGTGCTGCCCTATTTTCTGCCGCGGTTCCATCAGCAGTATCCCAACATTGAGGTGGTGCTGGTGGAGGACAACAGCAACATGATCGAAGAGAAGCTGGCCAGCGGGGAAGTGGATATCGGCATTGTCCACCTCCCCATTTTGAATACCAATCTGGACTATTTTGAGCTCAGCCAGGACGATATGGTGGTGATTCCCCGCAGTTTCAGCCGGTTCCAGCCCTATATTTATTATTTGGATGGGGACAACCGCCCCTATCTGGATGTGGAATTTTTAAAAAACGAGCCCCTGGTACTGACGCCGGCCAATCAGCGCAGCCGGATGATCTGCAACCAGATCTTCGGCAAGGCGGGCATCTCGCCGGAGGTGAAACAGGTCTCCAAAAATCTGATTGCCCTGGACGCCCTGGCCCAGGCGGACTATGCCACCACCATCATTCCCAGCAAGCAGGCCTCCGACGCCCTGCGCCGCCGGGGCTGGTACTACTTTGACCCCCGGTACAGCGTGCCCTATACCTTCTGTGTGGCCACGCTGAAGCACGCCTATATCTCAATGGCCGCCCAAAAGCTTTTGGATATGCTTTACGAGCTGCGCGGCACCTTCTGAATATATTAGCTGTTTTCTTAAAATGAAAAACCGCCCCTTGCTGTTTACACATGGAATAGCAAGGGGCGGTTTTTTGCGTTAAGAACAAACGAAATGATTATGACGGGGAAACATATTTCCTATTTAACAAAAAAATAGCGGACCGGTATAATCTAAAGCACATCTAGATGCTAACTTTTCAGCGCACTGGTTCGATGGAGAGAAGGAGCGAGAAAGCAATAGAAAGCACAAAGGAGGAACCTGTATGATTGGAATTGGCATTATAACCCTGATTATCTACATCGCGGCTATCCTGATCATCAACGTTGTGTTCAAACGGAAAATGGCCGAGGCCATGGTGTGGACGTTCCTGCTGATTGTGGCCATCGGCGGCATTTTCGGCCACCACAACCCGGTGACCCTTGCGGCGGACGGCATTCAGGACGCCGCCGGGCAGGAAGTTGTATACGCATCCATGGCGTTCGTCTTCATGGCCTTTATCATGGAAAAAACCGGCGTGATTCAGCGCCTGATTCAGATTTTAAACAGCGTGCTGGGCCGCCTGCCCGGCGGCTCCGGCTATGTGTCCACCATTGCCAGCGCCCTGTTCGGCATGGTGTCCGGCTCTGGCTCGGGCAACGCCTCCGCCGTGGGCTCCATCACCATCCCCTGGATGAAGGGCAGCGGCTGGACCACCGAGCGGGCCACCACCATTGTGGCGGGCAACGCCGGCCTGGGCATTGTCTTCCCCCCGTCCTCGTCCATGCTTCTGCTGCTGGGCATGCCCACCATTGCCGCTGAGCTGACCAGCAACGAGCTGTATGTAGGCCTGATGGGCGCCGCTATCATCGTACTGATTTACCGCCTGGCAGTGGTGTTCCTCTATGCCAGACATGACGGACTCAAGCCCGTTCCCAAGGAGCAGATCCTGCCCTTTGGACGGGCGCTGAAGGAAAATTTCGGGTCCTTTGTCATCTTCCTGGGCATTGCAGTCCCCCTGATTTTCACCATGGGCCCTGTGGGCAGCGCCGTTGAGGCCGCCCTGAACGCCAGCGCGGAGGATGCCTTTGACGCCATCTCCCTGGTGATGTGGATCCCCGTCCTGATGATCTTCTTTACCATTGTGGAGGGCTGGAAGTACCTGCCCCACTCCTTCTCCGGCTGGAAGAACATGATTGAGAGCTCCATCGGCAAGTTTACCGAGGTGGGCTGCCAGCTGTTCTTCTCCTTCGCTTCCGCCACCGTGCTGTCCGACCTGGGCATCCAGGAGGAGTTTGAGGCTATCTTCGGCGTGCTGGGCAGCTATTCCCCCATTCTGGTTATGATTGTGGTTGCCATCGTCCTGACCCTGATGGTGGCCCCCTTCAGCGGTACTGCCACCACCACTGCCATGGGCGCCATGTGCTATGCGGCCCTGCGCTCCATCGGCCTGGCCCCGGTGACCTGCTGCGTGGTCTTCCTGTTCCTTATCTCCAACGAGGGCTGCACGCCTCCCCAGGCCGCGCCCATTTACATCGCCAGCGGCATCGCCGGTCTGGAGGATCCCGCCAAGATCTTCAAGAATCTGCTGTTCCACTATGCGCTGCCCGTCATCATTATTTCCATGCTGATTATGCTGCGGGTCATTCCCATCATTGGGGCTTAAAAGGAGGAGTCGAATATGAAAAAGACGCTGTATCGTATCTGCGTGCTGGTATTTGAAATTACCCTCCCGCTGTTTGTGATTCTGGGCGGCATTCTGGTCTTTACCCAGCTGGCAGGCGCCGTCATCGGCAATGGGGCCGTCGTGCTGGGGATTGACAACGCGTTGAAATTTTATGCCACTGTCGTGTCCTGTATCTGCGCCTTCTCCGCCTTCTTCAGCAGCTATCTGAAGGATAAGGACAAGAACAAGAAGCAGGAAGCCGACGAGTAAAGGGAGCAAGACCATGGAACTGAAAAAGCCGGCGGTAGCCGGGACGCTGGAATCCAGCGATGTGCAAATTACCCTGCGCCCCAACCCTGGGCAGGGTATCCAGATTGAGCTGCAAAGCGACGTCAAGGCCCTGTTCGGTCAGGCCATTGAGGAGACCGTGCGCGCCGTGCTGGCAGAGTTTGGCGTTCAGGATGCCCTGGTGGACGTCAACGACAAGGGAGCCCTGGACTTTGTCATCCGGGCCCGGATGGAGTGCGCCGTCTGCCGCGCGGCACAGGTGCAGTTCAACTGGGGGAAGGAGGATCCAAATGGCTGAGACGGAACTGATGAGGACCTCCCTCTATGCCGGGGGAACCAGCCCGGTGAAAATCATCCAGGCGGGATTTTACAACGAAGACTGTCTCGTTTATGATTTGGAGGACTCTGTGTCGGCCGGGGAAAAGGATGCCGCGCGGTTTTTGGTCTGCAATGCCATCAAGTATCAGCGGCCCAAGGACAAGTACATTGTAGTCCGGGTCAACGGAATCTATTCCCGGGAGCTGGACGAGGACCTGGAGGCCGTTGTCCGCGCCCAGCCCGACGCCATCCGCATCCCCAAGGTGGAATATGCCAGCGAGGTGGCGGGCATCGACCAGAAGATCACAGCTATCGAGACGAAGGCCGGCCTGCCCCAGGGGAAAATCAAGATCTGGTGCAATATCGAGTCCTATCTGGGCGTGCTCAACGCCCGGGAGATCGCCAAGGCCAGCCCCCGGGTGGCGGCCATGGCCCTGGGGGCCGAGGACTTCACCGCCAGCATGAGCGCCCAGCGCACCAAGCCGGGCTGGGAGATCTTCTATGCCCGCAACGCCATTCTCATGGCCTGCCGGGAGGCGGGGATCTCCGCCCAGGACGCGGTGTTCTCCGACATCAACGACCAGGAGGGCCTGGAGCGGGATCTGGAAATGACCCGCACGCTGGGCTTTGACGGCAAAACCTGCGTCCATCCCCGGCAGATTGACGCGGTCAACGCCTGCTTTACCCCCTCTCTCAAGGAGGTCCGCTATGCCCAGCGGGTGCTGGCGGCCCTGGAGGAGGCGGCCCGGAACCACACCGGCGTATGCACCCTGGACGGCGGCATGGTGGATAAGCCCATGGAGCTGCGCGCCCGCACCACCCTGGCCAAGGCCAGGGCGGCCGGCATCATCAAGACGGGAGGCGAGGGAGTATGATCGTAAACAGTTTGGGCCGGGAGCTGCCCGAGCGCATCGGCGACTATGTGGTCCGGCCCTATATGGGGCCCTACTGCACCCCGCCCTCTGACCAGCCCGTGGTGACCCGGCGCACCGCCGGACACCGGGTGCCGGGGGAGAGCAAGCTGCTGCCCACCCTGAAGGACGCCATCCTTGCCTCCGGCCTGAAGGACGGCATGACCATCTCCTTCCACCACTCCTTCCGGGAGGGGGACATGGTCATCGGACAGGTGCTCACCGCCATCCGGGAGCTGGGCATCAAGGGGCTGCGCTTTGCCCCCAGCGCCGTGGTGAACATTAAAAACCCCTCTATTGTGGACTTTGTCAGGGACGGCACCATTGACCGCATTGAGGCCAGCGGCATCCGCGGCCAGCTGGGAGATGCCGTGCTGGCGGGCGAGATGGAAAAGCCCGTGATCCTGCGCACCCACGGCTCCCGGCCCCGGGCCATCGAGGCGGGGGAGCTTCAGATTGACGTGGCCTTTATCGGCGCCTCCGCCGCGGATGACTACGGCAACTGCACCGGCCAGATTGGCCCCAACGCCTGCGGCGCCATGGGCTACTCCTTCGTGGACGCCCAGCACGCCGGCTGCGTGGTGGTGGTGACCGACAATCTGGTGGAGTACCCCTGCTGCCCGGTGAGCATCAGCCAGCAGTATGTGGACTATGTGGTGAAGGTGGACTCCATCGGCGACCCGGCCAAAATCGGCGCGGGCGCGGCCCGGCTGACCAAAAATCCCCGGGATCTGCTGATTGCCCAGCGGACGGTGGATCTGATTGCCGCCTCCCGCCGCTTCCGGAACGGGTTTTCCTTCCAGACCGGCGCGGGCGCCATTCCCATCGCCATCACCAAGTATCTGGCCCAGCGGATGAAGGAGAGGGGCGTGAAGGCCAGCTTTGCCCTGGGCGGCATTCCCGCGGCCATCATCGACATGTATGACGAGGGACTGGTCCGGGTGGTGGAGTGCAGCCAGAGCTTTGACGCAGTGGCGGCCCAGGCCATCAGCAGCCGCCCCGGCGTGGTGGAGATTGACAACGCGGACTATTCCAACGCCTATAACAAGGGCTGCTTCCTCAACCGGGAGGACTTCGGCATCCTGGGGGCGCTGGAGGTGGACACCGACTTCAACGTGAACATCCTCACCGGGTCCTCCGGCGAGATGATGGGCGGTCTGGGCGGCGGCCCCGACGTGGCCGGCGGCGCGGCAATTTCCATTGTCACCATCCCCATTATCCGGGGCCGGACGCCCTCGGTGGTCAAGCGGGTGTTTACGCTGTGCACCCCGGGAGAGACGGTGGCCGCCGTGGTCACCGAGGCGGGCATCGCCCTGAACCCCAGGCACAAAAACTACCGGGAGCTGAAGGAAGACCTGGAGAAGACCAGCCTGAAGCTGGTCACCATCCAGGAGCTCCAGCAGCTGGCGGAATCCCTCACCGGTGTGCCCAAGCCCATTAAGACCACGGACAAGGTGGCCTGCATTGTGGAGTACCGGGACGGCACGGTGATCGATGTCATCCGGCAGATTAAGTGACCGGAAAAACAGCATACAGACAGAAAATACCGGCTGAAGCGCAGGCTTCAGCCGGTATTTTCTGGTTGATGGAGACAGCAGTCCGGTTTACCCCAGACGGTTGCGGATCACGGTCTCCGCCGCCCCGCCGTCCAGGGGGAGATAGCGGACAAAGAGGGAGACCTTGTTTTCCCCGTTCAGGCTGTCCCACAGCTGCTCTGCCAGGGAGGCGGCGTCAGGGGCGGTGACAGACACCCGCCGGGGCTCCCCCTCAAAGGAGGGCAGGGGATCCCGGTTTTCCTGATAGGTGTGGATGAAGTGGCCCACCCCGGCCATGGGCGCGTCGTACTCATAGAAGTAGCGGCAGCAGCAGGCGGGGTCGCCGTCCATGGCTTTCAGGATGGACAGGTTATAGGAGCCGTCGGGCTTGAGCACGCCGGAGATGCGGGGGGTGTAGTTGGGGCCGTCGGGCTCAAAGGTGCGGGTGTTCAGGGCGTGGCGATAGCAGTGGCCGGCCAGAATGTGGTCCCGGATGGTGTCGGTCTGGTCGCCGTTGGTGACAATGACCATGCCGTTTTCCAGCACCCGGACGGGGTGATAGATAATCAGGGAGGGATCGGTCATCTTGCTCTCATCAAAGGCGCGGGTGCGGATGCCGTCCTCTGTCTCCTCAAAGACCCGGTTGCGGCTGTTTTCGCTGCGGCCCATGATGAAATAGGCGATGACAGCGTGCCGGTTGTCGGCGGAGCGGCCCAGCAGGATGCCCCGGCCGGGGTAGGGGTGGGTGTTCAGAATTTCATTGAGATCCAATGTTTTCATTTGGTTAGTCCTCCTTTTTGGGATCGTCAGCGGATGAGTCGGGGAGTTTCTGGAACCAGGACAGCCCGGCTTTTGCCAGGTGAATGACCAGAGGAGCCGCTCCTGTCAGCATAAAAAGCGAGCCGAGGAGCGCATACCAGTCGCTGTAGTCCAGGGCATGGGCAATTCGCAGCAGGACTCCGCCAAGAAGAAGGAATCCGGCGGTAAGCGTCGTTTGGATAGACATGGGAAAACTCCTTTTCATGGATGATACCGGCAAAAAGGGCGCACCGCGTTTGTTCAAACGGGTGCGCCCAGACGGTCGGCAATTCAGAGGCGATGCTCCCCGTGGTCAGTTCCACTTCCGTCAGTTACACCGCGTGCTTCGTTGTAAAAAAGATTCCACAGAACAAATATCATTCTGCATTCAAAATCCGCACAGTCCGCCCCTCCACCTTCAGGCGGTCCTGACAGAACAGGGATACCGCCCGGGGCAGCAGCTTCCACTCGCACTGCTCCATAATCCGCCGCTGAAGGGACTCCGGCGTGTCGTCGGGCAGCACCTCCGCCGCCTGCTGAAGGATAATGGGACCGGCGTCGCACTCCTCGCTGACAAAGTGGACCGTGGCCCCCGACACCTTCACGCCGTATTCCAGAGCCTTCTCGTGGACGTGGAGGCCGTAGCACCCCCTGCCGCAGAAAGAGGGGATCAGGGAGGGGTGGATATTGATTACCGCGTTCTCATAGGCCTGGAACAGGGCATTGGAGACAATGGTCATATAGCCCGCCATGACCACAAGGTCAATCTTCAGCGAGCGCAGCAGGGCCACCAGGGCCCGGGTCATGGCGTCCACATCGGGATAGTCCTCCCGCCGCAGCACATGGCCCGGGACGCCGGCCCGCTCGGCCCGCTTCAGGGCATAGGCCTCCGGAGAGGAGGAAATAACGGCGGAGATGGTCCCGTTGACCAGCTCCCCGCGCCCCTGGGCGTCCAGAAGGGCCTGTAAATTGGTCCCCCCGCCGGAGACCAGGACGGCGATGCGCTTGGACATAGACAAACCTCCTCGGCTGTAGGGGCGGATATTATCCGCCCGCTTTCCTGCAACTGTCCTTTTCTGCGGGCGGCTATCAGCCGCCCCTGCCAGAGATTACACCAGGACGACGCCGTCCTCGCCGGCGACCACCTGCCCGATTTGATAGGCGGTCTCGCCCGCGGCGGACAGGATCTCCAGCGCCTGCCCGGCCTGGGCGGCGGGGAGGGCCAGAATCATGCCGATGCCCATGTTATAGGTGTTGTACATGTCCCGCTCCGGGATATTCCCGGTCTTCTGGATCAGGTCGAAGATGGGCAGACGGGGGAAGGTGTCCAGATGGATCTGGGCGGTGAGTCCCTCCGTCATCATCCGGGGGACGTTCTCATAAAAGCCGCCGCCGGTGATGTGGCTGATGGCGTGGACGTCCACGCCGCCCTTCAGCAGGGCCTTCACCGCCTTCACATAGATGCGGGTGGGGGCCAGCAGGGCCTCGCCCAGGCTCTTGCCGTTCAGGTCGTCCCGGGGGGACTTCAGGTCGGCGTGCTCCACGTCAAAGATCTTGCGCACCAGGGAGAAGCCGTTGGAGTGGACCCCGGAGGAGGCCAGGCCGATGAGCACGTCCCCCTCAGACAGCTTCTTGCCGTCGATGATCTTCTCCTCGTCCACGATACCGACAGAGAAGCCGGCCAGGTCGTACTCCTCCTCGGGGTAGAAGCCGGGCATCTCGGCGGTCTCGCCGCCCACCAGGGCGCACTCGGCCTGGCGGCAGCCCTCGGTGATGCCGGAGACGATGTCCGCGATGCGGCCGGGGTAGTTCTTGCCGCAGGCGATGTAGTCCAGGAAGAACAGGGGGGCGGCCCCGCCGCAGATGATGTCATTGACGCACATGGCCACGCAGTCAATGCCCACCGTGTCGTGCTTGTCCATCAAAAAGGCCAGCTTCAGCTTGGTGCCCACCCCGTCGGTGCCGGACACCAGCACGGGCTTTTTCATGCCGGTCAGGTCGGGGGCGAACATGCCGCCGAAGCCTCCCAGGGTGCCCATCACCCCGGGGATGTAGGTGGACTCCACCATGGGCTTGATGCGCTCCACCGCCTCATAGCCGGCGGTCACGTCCACCCCGGCGGCGGCGTAAGATTCCGAATGGGAGTTTTTCATACCAAAACCTCCAAATACAGTGATAAAGCCTTGTAGACTATTTTACCCCCTCGGAGAGCGGAAGGGGTATCGCGGCGAAGCCGCGTATCCAGGGGGAACTGGTTCCCCCTGGAAGGGCCGGCGCGCGTAAGCGCAAAAGCATATTCCGCAGAATATGCCCGGCCCTTCAGGGGGGTATCGACGGCGGTTTCCTTGGGAACCGCCGTCGTATCTAGGGGGGGACGCTGTCCCCCCCTAGAGGAAGTTTATTCCTTGCCGCTCCAGCAGTAGGTGCACACCTTGTCCCGGTCGATGCCGATGGCCTCCAGCAGGCCGTCCAGGGACTGGTAGCCCAGGGAGTCAAAACCGAACTTCTCGCAGATGGTCTTGAGCATGCACTGGCCCCGCTGGGTGTTGGCGTCGGCGTACTCGTCCAGATGCTTCTGGCCCTCATCCCCCTCCAGGTCCTGGACCGTGCGGCGGGCCAGCAGCTCCAGCTCGGAGTTGCTGCTGGAGAAATTCAGATACTTGCAGCCGTACATGATGGGGGGGCAGGCGGAGCGCATGTGGACCTCCTTGGCCCCGGAGGCGTAGAGAAATTCCACCGTCTCCCGCAGCTGGGTGCCCCGGACGATGGAGTCGTCCACGAACAGCAGCTTTTTGCCCTGAATCAGCTCAGGCACGGGAATCTGCTTCATCTTGGCCACCTGGTTGCGCACGTCCTGGTTGGTGGGCATGAAGGAGCGGGGCCAGGTGGGGGTGTACTTGACAAAGGGGCGGGCGAAGGGGATGTGGCTGGCGTTGGCATAGCCGATGGCGTGGGGCAGGCCGGAGTCGGGCACGCCGGCCACATAGTCCACGTCCTGGGCCAGCCCCCGCTCCCGGTCGTCCCGGGCCATGATGGCGCCGTTGCGGTAGCGCATGACCTCCACGTTGACCCCTTCGTAGTTGGAGTTGGGATAGCCGTAGTAGGTCCACAGGAAGGCGCAGATTTTCATGTCCTTCCCCGCGGGGGACAGGGTCTCAAAGCCGTCGGCGGTGACCCGGACAATCTCACGGGGGCCCAGCTCATAGGCGTCCTCATATCCCAGCTTGTGATAGGCGAAGGACTCGAAGGAGACGCAGCAGCCCTCGGCGTTCTGCCCCACCAGAACAGGCAGACGGCCCAGCTTGTCCCGGGCGGCGATGATGCCGTCCTGGTTGAGAATCAGGATGGTGGCGGAGCCGTCAATCAGCTCCTGGGCGTGCAGGATGCCGTCCACCAGATTGTCCTTCTCGTTGATCAGGGCGGCGGTCAGCTCGGTGGAGTTGACCTTGCCCGAGCTCATGGCCATGAACTGGTTGCCGTGGTGGTCAAAATAGTGCTGAATCAGTTCGTCGGCGTTGTTGATGATGCCCACCGTGGAGATGGCATACAGCCCCAGGTGAGAGCGCACCAGCAGCGGCTGGGGATCCGTGTCGCTGATACAGCCGATGCCGCTGCACCCGTGGAAATCCGCCAGATCCGACTCGAACTTGGTGCGGAAAGGGGTGTTTTCAATGTTGTGGATCTGCCGCTGGAAGCCGTCCTTTTTGTCATAGACGATCATGCCGCCCCGGCGGGTGCCCAGATGGGAGTGGTAGTCCACCCCGAAAAAGATGTCAAGGGATACGTCGCGCTTGGAAACTGCGCCGAAAAAGCCGCCCATTGTGTCCTCCCTGTTATAAACTTGAAGATTTCCAAGCTGATTGTGCCGCCGCAGGGGCACAATCAGCTTGCAGATGCAGAATTACTTGCCCAGCAGACGGCGGGCCATCTCCTGATAGGCGCCCTCCACGTTGCCCAGGTCCCGGCGGAAGCGGTCCTTGTCCAGCTTCTCCCCGGTCTCGGAGTCCCAGAACCGGCAGGTGTCGGGGCTGATCTCGTCGGCCAGGACAATGGTGCCGTCGGCGGTCTTGCCGAACTCCAGCTTGAAGTCCACCAGGGTGACGCCGCACTCGGCCAGGGTCTTCTTCAGAAAATCGTTGACCTGGAAGGCGTACTTCTTGATGATCGCAATCTCGTCCCAGGTGGCCAGCTTCAGGGCCACGGCGTGATAGTCGTTGATGAGGGGGTCGTGGAGGTCGTCGTTCTTATAGGAGAACTCGATGGTGGGCTCGTCAAAGACGATGCCCTCCTTCACGCCGTAGCGCTTGGCAAAGGATCCGGCGGAGATGTTGCGGATGATGACCTCCAGGGGAACGATGGAAACCTTCTTCACGGCGGTCTCCCGCTCGCTGAGCTCCTGGACATAGTGGGTGGGCACGCCGGCCTTCTCCAGCTGCTGCATCAGATAGTTGGTCATCTGGTTGTTGATGGCCCCCTTGCCGGTGATGGTGCCCTTCTTCAGGCCGTCAAAGGCGGTGGCGTCGTCCTTATAGGAGACGATAACCACATTGGGGTCCTCGGTGGAATAGACCTTCTTGGCCTTGCCCTCGTACAGCTGC
>JAHYYS010000068.1 GCA_019424865.1 bacterium | reverse complement strand
GGGTGCCGCGCTGACGGACCAGGACGTTGCCGGCCAGGACAAACTGGCCGTCGCCCCGCTTCACGCCCAGGCGCTTGGCCTTGGAGTCGCGGCCGTTGCGGGTGGAACCTACGCCCTTTTTATGGGCGAAAAACTGCAAACCGATATTCAGCATCACTTACACCTCCAACACAGTAAGATTGTCGGGATACTCCTCCGCCAGCTGGACAAAGTGGACCATCAGCGCCGCCATCAGTGTCTGGCAGGTGCTCTCGTTGGTCTGTCCCAGCCCGTTGGGGAGCTTCAGGGAGATGGATGCGTCCTGCTCCCGCACCTTCACCGCGGCCTCCAGCCCCAGCACGTCGTTGACGGCGCACTCGATCAGCCGGACCGCACTGGTGACGGCGGCACAGACGATATCCTCTCCCTCGGGGGCATAGCCGCTGTGGCCCTTTACCTCAAAGCTTACAAGGCGGCTGCCCTCGGAATGAAAGGTCACCGTGGTCATCAGGCCCTGATGGCGCCGATCTGCACCTTGGTGTAGGGCTGACGATGGCCCTGGCGCTTGCGGTAGCCCTTCTTGGGGGTATACTTGAAGATCCGGACCTTCTTGCCCTTGCCGTTCTTCACGACGGTGGCCTCCACGCTGGCGCCCTCCACGGTGGGAGCGCCGAAGGTGGCCTTGTCCCCATCCAGAACAGCCAGCACCTGGTCGAAGGTGACGGTCTGACCGGCCTCGGCCTCCAGCTTCTCGATGAACAGGGTGTCTCCCTCGTTCACCTTGTACTGCTTGCCGCCGGTTACAATGATTGCCTGCATTTATTTCAACTCCTTCACTACGGGCTCGCTCTCCTGGGAGGGGGACTTCCCCGCTTGTCCGGCGCCTGTCCCATCGGACTGCGCCCAATCCCACTCAATGCGGCTTTGATATTTTATCAACCGGTAAACCGTTTGTCAAGAGGAATCGGGGCCTTTCCTCTGTTTTTTCGGCAGAGAGCGCCCCTTCCCGGCCTGGAATGCCCCTCCCTCCGATCCCGCGGAGCTGATGCCCCGTCCGCGCTTTGTTCCCGTCACGTGTCTTTGCTGAAAAAACGGCTTGTCCCCTGCCGGGGGACAAGCCGTTTTGGGGCATGCTGTTATGCCTTCTGACGCTGCTTCATCACCAGCAGGAAGGCCAGCATCATCGCAATGCCGACAGGCAGGGCCAGAATGCCGGGGGCTCCGAAGTGGACCAGCAGGCCCGCCACCACATAGGTAATACCGGCAATAACCGCGCAGGAGATGGCATAGGGCAGCTGGGTGGACACATGGTTCACGTGGTCACACTGGGCGCCGGCAGAGGCCATAATTGTGGTGTCCGAAATGGGCGAGCAGTGGTCGCCGCACACGGCGCCCGCCATACAGGCGGAGATGCAGACAATGGACAGGGGATTGTCCATGGGAAACACGTTCTGAACGATGGGAATCAGGATGCCGAAGGTGCCCCAGCTGGTGCCGGTGGCGAAGGACAGCAGGCAGCCCACAACAAACACGATAACGGGCAGGAACATCTGCATGCCCTGGGCAGAGCTGTTGACGAAGTCCCGCACAAACAGGGCGGCGCCCAGGGAGTCGGTCATGCCCTTCAGGGTCCAGGCAAAGGTGAGGATCAAAATGGCGGGCACCATGGCCTTGAAGCCGTCGGGTAGGCAGCCCATCATCTCCTTGAAGGTCATGGAGCGGCGGACGGCGTAGTACGCCAGAGCAAACGCCAGCCCCACTGCAGAGCCCAGCATCAGGCCCACCGAGGCGTCGGAGTTGGAAAAGGCGGTCACCACGTCGGTGCCGGAGAAAAAGCCGCCGGAATAGATCATGCCGACCACGCAGCAGATTACCAGCACCACAATGGGCAGCACCAGATCCATCACCGTGCCCTTGGTCTCGTCGATCTCCTCGTCCATCATGGCATAGGGGTTGGAGCCGGAGAACAGGTCGTTGTGCTCGATGGCATTGCGCTCAAACCGGGCCATGGGGCCAAAGTCCACATTGAGCAGCACCAGAGCCACCATCATGAAGATGGTCAGCAGGGCGTAATAGTTATAGGGGATGGCCCGGATAAACAGGTTCAGGCCCTGGCCGTCCTCGGCAAAGCCGGACACGGCGGCCGCCCAGGAGGAGATGGGGGCGATGATGCACACCGGGGCGGCGGTGGCGTCGATGATGTAGGCCAGCTTGGCCCGGGAGACATGGTGCTTGTCGGTAATGGGCCGCATGACCGAGCCCACCGTCAGGCAGTTGAAGTAGTCGTCAATGAAAATCAGGCAGCCCAGGAGGATGGAGGCCAGCTGGGCCCCCACCCGGCTTTTAATATTCTTCTGGGCCCACCGGCCAAAGGCGGCGGAGCCGCCCGCCTTGTTCATCAGGCACACGATAGTGCCCAGCACCACCAGGAAGATAAGGATACCCACATTGTAGCTGTCGGACAGGGAGGCCACAATGCCGCCGCTGAACACGTGGTTCATAGTCCCCTCAAAGGAGAAATTGGAATACAGCAGGCCGCCCACCAGAATCCCGATGAACAGGGAGGAGTATACCTCTTTGGTAATCAGGGCCAGGGCGATGGCAATCACCGGGGGCAGCAGGGACCAGATGGTGTTATAGAACCTGCTGGGGGATTGGATGTAGCCGTCCCCGCCGCAGGTGGGACACACAAAGGTGCCGCCGCAGGCCTCACACGCCGGGTCTGTCCCCAGGCACACAGAGCACCCGCCGGTGACGCCGCAGTCGGGGCATTCGATCATCTTGGTGCCGGGCAGCTCCGTGGGGTCCTCCGCCAGCACGGCAAAGCTGGTGGTCGCCAGGGCCAGCACCAGCATCAGCATCAGGATGGCGCGCAATGGCCAGGGTCTTCTCGCTCTCATTTCTATTTTTCCCTCCACTCAAACATTTGGGGAGCACCCTCCCCGCCCCGCAGAACAAAAAAGCCATGGGCGCATCAAGCACTCCCATGGCAAAGCCGATAGTCCCCCCCTGTTAAGGGGACCTGGATAGCGCTCCACTGCATACGTGACAGTCCGGAGGATCTTCTCCCCGCGGCCCAGGCCCCGCCCTCCAGGCAGAGGAGGGAGCCTTCGGCGGAGCCCCCTCTCGCCCGCGGCGGCTGCCTGGCCTTGCCGCGGGGTACGCATGAGCGTCCGCGCCTCTATCCCATTGTTCTATTGTACTGTGGAATTGCAAGTATCCTACCACGAGCCTTCATCTTTGTCAAGGTTCCCCCGGCAGATTTCCTCTTATATTTCCCCGTTTTCTCCCAGGAAAGGCAGGCGGAAGGACGCAGTCAGGTTACAAAATGTATTCATACAGTCTGAAATCGGTCAAACCCGTGTCCTCGTAATACAGCTGGAGGGTGCCGCGGTACTGAAAGCCCACCCGCTCATAGAGCTTTTGGGCGGTGAGGTTCGTGCCCAGCACGTCCAGCCGAACTGCTCGCTGACCGTTTTGCCGGGCTGTCTCCAGCGCGCCCCGGACCAAAAGCTTGCCCGCGCCCCGGCCCTGCCAGGCGGGCAGAACCCCCAGGGCGTGAATGACGCTCACCGCGCCGCCGGCGGCGTCCACCCCCCAGGCGGCGCGGTCATACCCCTCCGCGCACCGGTGATCCAGTGCCATTGCGCCAATCAGCGCGTCCCCCTCCCGGGCCGTATACAGGCTCCCCTCCCGCAGGGCGGCGCGGATCCACTGATCCGAGGGGTAGATCCCCTTCTTCCAGCCCGGCCTGTATTCCGCCCGGGCCATCTGATCGATGATGTCCCAATACAGCCCGCGAACCTGCAGGAATTCCTGCTCGCGGGCCAGTCTCAGCTCCATCCCGCTCCTCCCTCCGTTTTCTCGTCTGCCCGGAGCGTCCGCTCCGGCGGCATCACTCGTTGGGGTTCATGAAAAAGGTAAAGGTCCCGGTGGCCACAACCTTCTCCTGCTCATCCGTCAGGGTCACCTGAATCACGGACAGCTTCCGTCCCAGCTTTTTGGGGGTAGCCTCGCAGTAGATCCTGCCGCCCCAGGCCGGGCGGAGAAACTCCATGGTGCTGGATGCGGTGACGCACTGTCCGCCCTTGGAGCAGGCGCAGCAGCCGCCCACCGTGTCGGCCAGGGTGGCCAGCGCCCCGCCATGAATCATTCCGTGGGGGTTGAGGGAGTTGGGACCGCCCACCAGCACGCCTCGGGCCAGCCCGGGCTCCACCCAGGTGACGTCGATCCCGTTTTCATGGGAAAACTGGTGGGGTGCGTTGACCTGCGCCATCCCAATGTCCCAATGTTCTGTCTCCGGCATGAATCTGCCTCCTTTCGCCCATCGATTGTAGCACAGCCGGCCAGGGAAGACAACCCCTCCTTTTCCCCGCCCTGTTTCCCCCATCGGGACAACCCAGGAGGGCCCGCTTTATCTGTGTTTGACCCCTCCGCCTTCCCCATCCCCAGTCCAATCCTTTATTATAAATAAAAAAGGTTCCCTATAAATGTTGAAAAAATGCTTGACTTTTCCCTTTCGTTCCCCTATAATGTGCTTTGCGTTCAAAGACAGCAGGGGTCCGGCTTGCCGGACGTAATTCCTGCCGAGAGTGCTTTCAAAGGGAATATTCTTTTGATTGTGCTGTCCTCCTGTCTTTTGACGCGGAGGATTTTTATTTTGTTCGGAGGTGAATCCAAAACATGCCTAACGCAAAGGTTCTTTCTGAAAAGCAGGCCATTGTTGCCGCCCTGACCGAGCAGCTGCAGGGCGCCGCCAGCGGTGTGCTGGTGGATTACAAGGGCATCACCGTGGCAGAGGATACCGCGCTGCGCGTGGAGCTGCGGCAGAACGACGTGCAGTACGGCGTGGTCAAGAATACGCTGGCCCGCTTCGCTATGAACAACGTGGGCCTGGGTGAGCTGGACGACGTGCTCAACGGCACCACCTCTCTGGCTACCAGCGCGAACGACCCCATCGCTCCCATGCGCGTCATCAACAAGTACGCCAAGCAGCTGGGTGACAGCAAGTTCACCATCAAGGGCGGCTTTATGGACGGCAAGGTTCTCTCCCTGGAGGAGATTACCGCTCTGGCCGAGCTGCCCTCCAAGGAGACCCTGCAGGCTCAGGCTCTGGGTATGATGCTGGCCCCCATTACCAGCCTGGCCATTGTCCTGAAGGCCATCGCCGAAAAGGACGGCGAGCCCGCCCCGGCCGAGGAGGCCGCTCCCGCCGAGGAGACCCCCGCCGCCGAGTAATGCGGCACACCTTGCTCCCCGGAGGAGCAAACCTTTTACTATTTTAAAATAAACCATAATTTAGGAGGTATTTCATCATGGCTAGTGAGAAGATTACTGCTCTCATTGAGGAAGTGAAGGCTCTGACCGTTCTGGAGCTGTCCGAGCTGGTTAAGGCTCTGGAGGAGGAGTTCGGCGTGTCCGCCGCCGCCATGGCCGCTCCCGCTGCCGGCGCTGGCGCCGCTGCTGAGGCCGCTGAGGAGAAGACTGAGTTTGACGTGGTTCTGGCCGGCTTTGACGCCGCTGCCAAGATCAAGGTCATCAAGGCTGTCCGCGAGATCACCGGTCTGGGCCTGGCTGAGGCCAAGGCTGCCGTCGAGGGCGCTCCCAAGACCCTGAAGGAGGCCGTCTCCAAGGACGAGGCCGAGGAGATGAAGAAGAAGCTGGAAGAGGCCGGCGGCAAGGTCGAGCTGAAGTAAGTTTCTTTCCCATTCAGATGAAAAAAGTGACCGCCCAGAAGGCGGTCACTTTTTTCATCTGTTTACAGCAGCAGGGATATCAGCGGAATGGTCACAATACACAGCAGGCTGGATAAAAACACGGTCCGGGCGGCCAGCTGGGTACAGCCGCCGTACTGCTCGCCCAGAATGGTGGCCACGGCGGGCGCGGGCATCGCCATCCCCACCAGGATCACCCCCGACACCAGCGCGCTGTTCACCGGCAGGCACAGCAGCAGCGCCCAGGCCAGCAGGGGAAATGCCAGCAGCCGCACCAGGGACGACGTCAGGGCGTCCCGATCCCGCACCTGTTCCCCCAGCTTCCCCTGGGCCAGATTCATCCCCGTCACCAGCATGGACAGCGGCGTGGTCAGGTTGGACAGGTGCTGGATTGGGGTCATAATCACCTCGGGCACAGCGATCTGTCCGCAGTAGAACACCACGCCCAGCACCATGGCCAGATTGATGGCGCTGAACACCGCCCCTCTCCAGGAGATCCCGCCCCCCTCCGCGCCCCGGGGCAGATCCATACACACCATCTTTGCCCCGGCGGTATAGATCAGCAGATTAAAGGGAATGCCCAGAATCGCGGTCAGGGCCAGCCCCTCCTCTCCAAACAGGGCCAGGGCCACCGGAAAGCCCATAAAGCCGTTGTTGCAGAAGGTGGCGCAGAAGCTCCACATCCCTCTGCGCCCCTCCGGGACCCGAAACAGACGGCTCAGCGGCAGGGAGAGCACGCCATACAGGGGAAACAGCACGCATCCCAGCAGAAAAACCGTGATGCCCTCCCGGACAAACCCCGGGTCAAAGGGCCGGATCATAGAGGCAAAGACAGTGGCGGGGACTGCGATCTTCAGCAGCAGGGCGCTCAGGGGCTTGGAGGCGGCGGCGGGCAGCAGCCGGGCGCGCACCGCCGCAAAGCCCACGCCGATCAGCAAAAACAGGCCCACCAGATTGGACAACAGGACAGACAGGGAAATCGTATCACACACCTCAATTCCTGCGGCGCTGCAGCGCCGCATAACAGCGGGGCTCCCGGGCCCCACCCGGGGAGCACAGACATCGTCCCCCGGAGCAGCTTGACAAGCGGAACAGGAGGCCGCCGGCCTCCTGTTCCGCTTTGTCCGTTCCGCCGCCGGCAGGCGCTCAGCGGTTCTGGAACGCGGTCACCTTTTCTTTATTCAGGAAGGCCCGCATGGCCTCCTTTTGATCCACTGTGGCAAAGCACACGGCAAAGGCCTCGCTCTCATAGGCCGCGCCGGTGGCCATATCCGTCTGCAGCCCCCTGCGGACGGCGGCCTTGGACTGCCGCACCGCCACCTGGGCATTGGCGGCAATGGCGTCCGCCAGCTCCAGCGCCCGGTCCATCAGTTCCTCCGGCCCATAGACGTGGCTGACCAGCCCCAGCTCCAGCGCCTCCTGGGCGGAGATGGTGCGGGCCGTGAGAATCAGCTCCATGGCCCGGGACGCCCCGATCAGGCGGGGCAGGCGCTGAGTGCCGCCGAAGCCCGGGGTGATGCCCAGACCAACCTCGGGCTGGCCGAATTTGGCCTTTTCGCTGGCCAGGCGGATATCACAGGCCAGGGACAGTTCACAGCCGCCCCCCAGGGCAAACCCGTTGACCGCCGCGATGGTGGGCTTGGTCAGATTCTCCAGCTTCAGGAATACCTGGTTCCCATAGACGCCGAACTTTTTGGCTTCCACGGCGCTCAACTGGGACATCTGCCCGATATCCGCCCCCGCCACAAAGGAGCGGCCGGCCCCAGTGATCACCGCCACCAGAATCTCTTCCTCCTGCTCCACCTGATCCAAGACCTGCTCCAGATCCCGCAGCACTTGATCATTGAGGGCATTGAGCGCCTCCGGGCGGTTCATGGTGATAATTCCCGTCGTCCCCCGCCGCTCCAGTTCTACAAAAGCCATTGCCATGTGTCCTCCTTCATTCTGTATCCGTCGGGGCTGCCGCCCCTTCCAGTGGGTCCATTATACAACACAACCTTACAAAGGACAAGGCGGAGCCGGCGTTCTTTTTCTCCTCCCCCTCGCGGGCATGTTTGCCTTTCGGAGGGAATACAGTGTCTCAGAAGGGGGGATCACATTGGGCAAAGCCACGCTGTCCGCGGGGAGCGGCGCGCTCTTTCTCACCGTTCTGGGAACTGTCTCCCAGCTTTTATCCTTTGGCTACCGGGTCGCGCTGTCCCGGATGGTGGGGGCCGAGGTCATGGGCCTGTACCAGCTGATTATGCCGGTGTGCTCCGTGCTGCTGTCCGTCACCGCTGTGGGGCTGACCTCCGCCGTCTCCAACCTCACCTCCCAGTACCTGGCCCTGGGCAACCGGCTGGGGGCCGCCCAGGCCCTATCCACCTGCCTGAAGGCCTTTTTCCTGCTGCTTCTGCCGGTGGGACTGGTGGTAATCGCGGGCTCTGACGCCATCTCCGTTGCCCTGCTGGGGGATGCCCGGACGCAGCTGGGCCTGATTCTCCTCATCCCCTGTGTGGCGCTGACCGGGGTGGAAAATCTCCACAAGCATGTCTTTTACGGCGCCGGCCTGGTCCGCCCGCCCGCTGTGGTGGATCTGCTGGAGCAGGTGGTGCGCGCCGGGGCGGTGCTGGGGCTGCTGGCGCTGTTCCTCCCCCAGTACCCGGAGCGGGTGGTGGGGCTGATTGTGTGCGGCATGGTCCTCTGCGAAATTTTCTCCGCCGTCACGCTGGTGCTGCTGTACCGCCGCAGAATGGCCCCCCTGTCCCGGACCGGCCGGGGGGAGAGCGGCCCTGTCCGGCGGCGCAGGGTGGCGGCTATCGCCCTCCCGGTGGGGCTCAATGCCCTGCTGGGCAACCTGATGGGGGCGGCCAACGCCACCCTGATCCCCCAAAAGCTGGTGGAGGGCGGCGTAGAGCGGGCGGAGGCCGTGTCCCAGTTCGGGGTGGTGTGCGGCATGACGCTGCCCATGCTGGCCCTGCCCACCGTATTTCTGGGGCCGCTCAGCCTGGTTCTGGTCCCACGGCTGGCCCGGGCCTGCGCCCTGAACCGCCCCCAGGAGATACAGCGTCTGGCCGGCCGGGCCATGTCCGCGGTCTCTGTGCTCACCCTCCCGTCCATGTCCCTGATGGTGGTTCTGGGCCCCGACCTGGGCGCGGCCATGTTCCACCGGGATGACATCGGCCGCTATCTGCTCCCTCTGGCCGTCACCATGGCCTTGAGCTGCTACTGCTCCGCGCTGGCCGCCGTGCTCAACGGGGTGAACCGGCAAAAAACTGTGGCGGCGGTCTCCCTGCTGGGGGGCGGCGTCCAGCTGGCCTTCACCCTGGCCCTGGTCCCCCTGCCCGGGGTGGGAATGGGCGGCTATGTGGCCGGGGCGCTTTTTTCCACCGCACTGGAGCTGGTCCTTCTGCTGCTGATGGCCGCGCGGCACGCCGGGCTCCGGCTGCGCCTGTTCCAGTGGCTGGCCGCGCCCGGCCTGGCCTCCGCCCTGTCCGCACTGACCACCAACCTGCTGTTCCGGTTTTTGAAGGACAGCGGCCTGTCTCCTCTGCCCGCCGGTCTGGGCGCCCTGGCTTTTGCCCTGGTGCTGTATTTGACTGCCCTCTATGCCCAGGGGGTTCCGTTTCCCAGCCTGCGCCTGGGGCGAAAGCCCTGACCCGATCTCCCCAGGCGCCTTTGGGCGCAAAAAAAGCGCCCAGAGGCGCCTGTCATTCCGCACAATCCATCTCAAGACAAAAGAAATGACCCTTGACTGCCCGTTTCGTAATCCGCTGCAGCCAAGGGTCATTTCTGTTCGCTCTTGTTATCTAACATCATATGGTTACCTCTCTTTCTTCAGAATCGCCACATACCACATCATCTTGCTCGTTTCTTGGAAACCTTACTTCTCAACCTACCTTGTGGCCGCTCCTGCGGCTCTTTCCTCATACGTGAGGTGCTGACTGTTGGAATGTTCCTTGCTGAGCTTTTTGTGGTACGCGCGTACCCTAAGTCGTTCTGCTTGGTCTGACTGGATGTGGCGCTGTGGTCTCCTTTCCTGGGTCAGGGTTCCTTGCTGTTTCCTGAATTTCCTTTCCTTTGGCCAAGGGGTCCTGCTTTGGTGCCGCACCATAAATTAGGGATACACATTTTTGGAGGTTTTTCTTGTTCGACCTTGCATTTGACCTTAGGTGCCGGGTCTCTTCTTAAAACATTGGACTCATCCTTTCTGGCTATAATGTACCACTTTTACTTTGTTTTGTCAAGCGTTTTTGCGAAAATTTTTTATATTTTTTCTTCTTGCTCCTCCGCCTCTATTTTTCACAGCCCCCGCTTTGCAGCCCTCCCGCTTCTCAAAACGCAAAAAGAGACCAGGCGCGCCTCTTCCGGCGGCCTGGTCTGTTTGTGTCTCTTATGATGCCTCGGGCGGGGGTGCGTCCCCGGCCAGGTCCCGCAAATACCGGTAATAGGGCATCAGGAAGCGGAAGCCCTCCGCCACCTGCCCGGCCAGCTCCGGGGTGAAAAAGATCCCCTCACAGTTGTGGTCGCTGCTCAGCAGGATGCGCCGGCGGTTGTACCAGGGGTACAGCAGCGGCCCCGGATCCCCCTTGGGTCGCTTATACTCCGCGCCCTCCAGCACAAACTCCCCCCGCTTTTCCAGCCGCCGGGCCAGCCGCTCCAGGGGCTTGGGATCCCGGTCAATCCGGGCCCGCAGCTTGGCCATGGTCAGCGGTGTGGGGTCATAGGTGCCCATGCCGTAGCTGTAATACTCCGGGGCCACCTCGAAATAAAAGCAGGGCTGCGCGCTTCCGTTCTCTCCGGGACGCCCCAGGGTAAACCACAGGTGGTCTTTATAGGGCCCACGGCCGTGCAGCCGCCGGGCGTCCCGATAGATGCGGCTGACCTTGGTCTGAAGCCCCAGTTTGGGAAACTCCTCCGCAATGGTCTGCCCCACCTGATCCGCCAGGGCCCGCAGCGGGGCGTCCACCTGCTGCTGAAACTCCTCCTTGTGGGCCAGGAACCAGCTGCGCTCATTGTTGAACCGGATGCCCCAGAGGACGTCCACCGTCCCCTGGGAAAAGCCTTGAAACATAAGTCTGTTCTCTCTCCTCACCTGTCAGGCTGCCTGCTCGGCCGGCGGCTGTGTCCCGGTGTCCGTTCCTTCCTCGCCGGCGGCCTCTCCCCCGTCTGTCTGGGCCGGAGGTTCGGTCTGCTCTCCCTGGCCGCCGGAGGTATCTTCGGAACCGCCCGTCTGGACCTGACCGGTCTGATCTCCCGTTCCGCTCTGGCCGGTCTGGCCCTCCTGCCCGCCGGTCTGGCCCGTCTGGCCATCCTGGTTGGAGGAGGCGGGCTGGTCCGGCTGGGGCGGCTGGCCGTTCACCCAGGTGCTGGGGTCGCCGTCCAGGGGATTATACAAAATGGTGGTGGGCCGCATGGCATAGGTGCTCACGCCCAGATCCTCTTTCTCCAGCAGACTGCCGTCCTTGTCGTAGATGTAGCGATAGGTGCGGGCCTTTCTGCCGCGATAGGCGTTCTGCTTGGAGTCCACCTTGGTGGTGCCCCGGGGAATGGACTCGTCCGCCTTGTACTGGGTGGTAGGGGCCACCCTGTCGAACACGCTGTTGTCGGGCACGGCGTACCGGCCGTCCTCGTTGGTGCCGTAAATCTTCACGGTGAGATACCGCGCACCGCCCCTGTCATAGCTCTCCGTGACAATTTTGATGGGGTAATTGGTGTTGTTTTTAAAGCGGAAATCCTGGGAACCGTACCACACGGTGGCGTCCATGCCGTCGGGGACATAGCCCACGGCATACCGGTGATTGTGGCGCTCCACAATCTCCAGGGTGGTGTGAAGCACCGCGTAATAGATGGTGGAGGAGGTCTGGCAGATGCCGCCGCCCACATTGTCCACCGACGCGCCGCCCACATAGGTGGGGGCGTCCAGATAGCCCTTATCCGCGGTGCGGCTGCCCGTGGTGTTGTTATAGGAGAACTCCTCCCCGGGCATAATCACCACGCCGTCGCAGGCCTGGGCCGAAAGCTTGACGTTGTATTTCCGGTTGGAAGAGCCGGTCACCTCGCTGGTCCCCTCCCCCAGCATATCCCGGAACAGCTTGGCCTGCAGGCTCTCCTTGGTTTCCTCCGGCTGGGTCAGCGTCAGGGGGATGGTCACCGTCTCCCCCTCCCCGGCGGCGTCAAAGGCGGCCTGGGCCTGGGCTACGTCAAAGTCCACCCCCACCACATGGTCGGTGGCCTGATAGGTCTCCGGGTCCACCTCTGCGTTCCGGGGCTCGACATACACTTCCTCGTGGATGGCCTCAAAATCCAGCTCCTGGGGGGCCTCCTCCTTGGCGGTCAGGACCACCTCGCGCACCACATGGTCCGCCAGGGGCTGGGCAAACTTCTCGGCCAGCGCCTCCTTCAGGGCGGCCGCCGCGTCCGTTCTGGCCTGCTCCCGGTTGATGGCCGCGCCGGTGATGCCCTTGGTGACCACCAGCTTGTCGCCGTCCACCACATAGCCCGCGCTGACCACGCTGCCCTCTTCCCGATCCGCCTCGTCCATCAGGGTCTCAATCCGGTCTGTCAGCTCCAGCTGCAGCTCTATCTGGTCCGCCATGCCGAACTGGTGCCCCAGCCACAAAAAGCCCTGGGTCAGGAAGTTGGACCGGCCCACCTGCCAAGCGGCCTGGGCGCCGGCGGCGCAGTCCGCTTTGACGTCCTTCCCGGTCAGCGTCCCGCTCCAGGCGCCATAGCTGAGCACCACCGAGACCTTATCACCCTGTTCCTCCAGGGCCTGTTCCAGGGCGGACCGCGCCTGTTCCACGCTCATCCCGGACACGTCCAGCCCCGCTACCGACACGTGATTCATAATGCCCTGGCTGCCCGCCCAGGCACACAGCCCGACGTAAGCGCCGATTAAAACCGCCAGCACCACGCCCACGGCAATCCATATTTTTCTTTTGCCCGACGGTGCCTTATTTACCCGTTGGCCGTCCATATGCATTCCTCCAATCCGTCTTGTCCTCGGTTGGAATTTGTTCGTTTTTCAAATACCCAATCGGCGTTATTATACCATTCTCGACCCGGCGATACAATTACAGAACAGTTACAACTCGCCGCCAAAGGGGACCTGCATATCCATTTTCGGGAAAAAATGCCGGCCCCCATTTACTTTTTTCCGCTCCCGCGTTATAGTATTAGGAGGCAAGGGCCGCGGCTCTTCACCAAATTTTAAGCTGACTTCAATTCTCTTTTTCAAATCGTCTGCTATGCTTATCCTGTCAGCCATAAGCCGCAGATTTTCCGGGAGGTCTGTCATGTCCAGCAGTCAATATCAAAACGGCCGAAAAAATGATACGGTCTATTGGATTGTCGCCATTGTCTTTCTGATTACGGGCTTTGCCGCCCCAATCGGTTTTCTGATGATCGTGCTCAAGCTGCTGGGGGGCAACAAGCGAAAGCGGGGCCGCCACCCCTATTACATGCAGCAGGACGCCTCCTATGCCGCCCCCATGGGCGCCCGGACCACCGCCGCCGCTGCCGAGGAGGATGCGGCGGCCGCCCCGAAGAAGAAAAAGCAGTCCAAGCGGAAAAAGACCGTGGATCCCGCCCAGCAGGTGGTCCTGGACCTGACTGCCAAAGGGAAGCGTCTCGCCTCCATCGGCGGCGCTGCCACCGCAATCTGCGCTCTGATCACCCTCCTGTCCGCCAGCGATGCGCTGTTCTGGCTGCCGGAGTACCCCATGTGGTTTTTGGAGGAGGTCGTTCCCCCGCTGTGCTTCACCGCCGCGGGCGCCGGGGTTCTGTGGGCCGGCCTGCGCCGGCGCAAGCAGGCCAATCTGTACCGCAACTATCTGGCCATGATTGGCCGGCGGGAGTCGGTCTCCGTCTCCTCCCTGGCCTCTGCCACCGGGCGCTCCCCTTCCAAGATACGCGACGATCTGGCGGATATGCTGGAAGATGGGATGTTTCCCTCCGGCTATCTGGACTACGGCAATGACCGGCTGGTCCTCTCCGGGGAGGGGCTGTCCGACAGCGACAAGCCCGCTCAGGAGGAGCCGCAGCAGCCCAAGGAGGACAAGACAGGAGAAGACGATCTGCTCAGTGAACTTCGGTCGGTGAGCGCCGCCATTGACAACCCCAAGCTCTCCAGCCAGGTGGACCGCATCGGCATTGTCACCGCCAAAATCTTGGAGTATCAGAAGAGCCACCCCGCCAAGGCCACCCAACTGCACAGCTTTTTGAGCTATTACCTGCCCACCACGCTGAAAATCCTGCGGGCTTACAGCCAGCTGGAGGATCAGGAGGTATCCGGTGAAAATATCTCCTCCGCCATGGAGCGCATCGAGGGGATGATGGACAAGGTGGTGGAGGGCTTTGAAAAGCAGCTGGACCAGCTGTTCCAGG
>JAHYYS010000067.1 GCA_019424865.1 bacterium | reverse complement strand
TCCTGCGGCTGCGGCCGCAGGAACTCCCTGCGGGAGGGCTTTTTCGACAAGCTGAGGGCCCCGCCGGAAACGGCGGGGCCCTGGCTTTTTGCCGGCATGTCTGGGAGCTGGGCCGGCGGGCCGCCGTTGACAGTTCGGCGCCGTCCGGGGTAGAATAAAGAAAACATCCGCAGACAGACTGCGTGCAAAAAGGAGGAGAAGCCCTGTGAAGACTCTGTTCAGTACCCCGGATATTTGCATCAGCAGGCCGGCGATGGTTGACCCGACAAGCTTTTATCTTCTGATGTACGACAGACTTTGCTTTGTGCGGGATGGTGAGACGAAAATTATCTATCCGTTTTCCGACCAGATTAGCCCGTTTCGGACTGTGTTTGATACGACTAATTATCGCCTTAACGGGGCCTTTCAGCCTCCGGTTTGGAAAAACGACAGGATCTTATTCGGGGCGATAGAGAAGCAGACGGACGGAAACATTGCGCATAAACTGAAAATTGTAACGCCGGAGGGGGAGCTGTTGGCAGAACACCTCGTGCAGGAGGGCAGGGGACGCATCCATGCCGGTGACGAAGTGATTTTCTATCTTGGCCCCTGGACTGTTCAGGCCTTTACCTGGGACGGGCAGCTGCTGTACACCATTCCGGCGCAAGCGGGAACCTTCGTTGTCTCGTGTCTGCTGCATCACTCGCTGCGCTATGTCGGGCTTACAGAGGGCAGTGAAGGCTTGAACTTGCATCAGGTAGACCGAAATGGAAAGGAAAAAGTACTATATTCGCTGGATAACCTGTGCGGCCATCCTCTGTCAATGTTGGAAGTAAATGGAATATCTTTTTATGATCCCTATGTATGCCTGTGGGTAAGTAATCAAAAAGAGAACTTCTTTCTCGCCTTTCATGTTCAGGAGGAACAGGTACAATTTTGCTGTAAAATCGGAACGGGAGAGGATAACTTCCCCTTTGTAAAGACTGCGAGTATTTATCAGGACCACGTAATGTGGACGATGACAAGCGATAGACCTTTTTATGAAACCGGTATTGTTAAGAAAGTCAGTATACGGGATCCTTCCTGCATAGAAGAATATCGGCTTCCGGAACCAGTTTCGATTGCGTGCGGGCTGCCGCCGCTCCGGAAGGAGGACGGAACGGTTTGTACAATGTGGTGCGGCAGGGGCGGCCGCCGCTTTATTCTCTACAACCGTCCGGATGGCTCGGTTAAAACAAAGCGTACGCGGGTGGTTAACTCTTGGTTTTACCAGTTTGGTAAGCTGCATCTGGTCTGTACACGTTCTCAAACAGGCAGTAAAATCCTCGTGACAACGTAAAAGAACGGGCAAAACAGCAGGGAGGGGAAAAACTATGCCGCAGGAGCACACACTGAAGATTGTCGCCCGCATGCGCAGCGACTTTGCGGACAAATTTGGAATTCCCAGACAGAGCGGTCTGGTGCCGGCGCTGGAGGCTCGGGTGGTGTTCGAGCCGGAGTACCGGGACCCGGAGGCGCTGCGGGGGCTGGAGGGCTTTTCCCACATCTGGCTGCTGTGGGAGTTTTCCCAGGCCCGGCGGGAGACCTGGTCCCCCACCGTGCGCCCGCCCCGCCTGGGGGGCAACGTGCGCATGGGGGTGTTTGCCACCCGCTCCCCCTTCCGGCCCAGCCCCATCGGCCTGAGCTGCGTGGAGCTGGCGGGCATCGACCTGCATACCCCCGAGGGGCCGGTGCTCCGGGTCAGAGGGGCCGACCTGCTGGACGGCACGCCCATTTTTGACATCAAGCCCTATGTCCCCTATGCCGACAGCCGGCCCGGCGCCCGGGCCGGGTTTGCCCCCGGAGCGCCCGGCGGCCTGGCGGTGGATATCCCGCCGGAGCTGCTGGCCCGGGTGCCGGAGGAGAAGCGGGAGGCCCTGCGGGGGGTGCTGGCCCAGGATCCCCGCCCCCCCTATCAGACGGATCCGGCGCGGATTTACGGCATGCGCTTCGGCGGCCTGGAGGTCAGATTCCGCGTGGAGGGGGACACCCTGACCGTCTGCGGGGTGGAGCTGGACAAAAACGGGGGTTCTTCGGGAAATGGTCTGGCAGAATAAGGCGTGAAGTGCTATAATAGGATTACATAGTTCCCCGCCTGTGGGGCGGGGGGCGGGCAGCCGCCCGGAGGCGGCTGCCGGCGGCGCGAAACAATCAGAACGGAGGGAGAATCATGAAGCTGATTTTTGCAGTGATTCGGGACAAAGATACCAACGAGGCGGTCAACCGCCTGGTCCAGGCGGGGATCGGGGTGACCAAGCTGGCCAGCACCGGCGGGTTCCTGCGGGACGGGAACACCACGCTGATGATCGGGACCGAGGGGGACCGGGTCGGCCAGGTGATGGACATCCTGCGGGAGACCTGTGCCAAGCGCACCCAGACGGAGACCGTCGCCCCCCACGCCACCACCGGCGGCGTACCCACCTGGAGCATGGGCTATACCCCGGTGAAGGTCACCGTGGGCGGCGCCACCGTCTTTGTGCTGGACGTGGAGGACTTCCAAAAGCTTTGAGCCGGAGCCCCGACCGCATGGCCGGGGCTTTTGTATTGGGGGAGGCCCCGGCGGGGGAGAAATCCGCGGGGTTTGCGGTCCCTCCCCCTGGTGGAAGGCGGGGAGGCGGAGCGGTTTCCGAAACATTTCCCGGACGGGAGGGAGCCCGGCGCCCTGCAGCGCGCCCGCCGGGCCGGAGGCCGCCCGGGGCGCCGCAGGCAGAAAAGACTTGACCTTCCCCCAGGTGGAGGGTATACAGTAGGGGCAGAAAGGAGATGGCCGGCTGTGAAAATCAATGAAGTGGAGGCCCTGGTGGGCATCACCAAAAAGAATATCCGCTTTTATGAGGAGAAGGGCCTCCTGACCCCCAGGCGCAACAGCGAAAACGGCTATCGGGAGTATGAGGCGCGGGACGTGGAGCAGCTGCGGCAGATTAAGCTGCTGCGCAAGCTGGGCGTTCCGCTGGAGGAGATCCGCCAGATGCAGGCGGGCAGGATTACGGTGGCCGACGGCATGCGCCGGCACCTGGTCACGCTGGAGCGGGAGCAGCGCAGCCTGGAGCAGTCCATGGAGCTGTGCCGGAAGCTGAAGGACCGGGAGGAGCGGCTGGAGAACCTGGACGCCGCCGGTCTGCTGGAGCAGATGGAGGAGATGGAGCGGGCGGGCACGACCTTTAAGGACAAGCAGGCCGGCGACACCCGCACCATCCGGTATGTGGCCCCGGTGATCATCGCGCTGCTCACGGTGCTGCTGATGGGGGGACTGATTGGCCTGATGCTGTGGGGCTTCACCATCGACGCGGAGGACGCGCCGCCCCTGCCCCTGATCGTGGTGCTGGCCATGATTCCCGGGGTGATCATTCCGGGGGTACTGCTGGCCCTGTACCAGCGGGTCAAGGAGATTGGGAAAGGAGAGGCGGAGGATGCGAAGCAATACTGAGAAAAGGCCCGGCCGTCTGGCCCCCGTCCTGGCGGCGCTGGCCACGGTGGCGGTGGTGCTGATCTTTGTGGGCACCCTGCTGTGGACCTTTCTGGCCGCCGGGGGGATGGACACCATTGGGGTGGGAATTATGGCCGTCTACGTCCTGATTGGCCTGGCCGTCATCGGCGGGGTGCTGGCCGCCATGGTGCAGCGCCTGCGGGAGATTGCGGGAGGGGAGGAAGAGGATGCCAGAAAGTATTAAGGCGCGCCGGGCCCGTCGGAAGCGCGCGGCGGTGCTGGGCGTCGGGCTGTTTGCCCTGTTTCAGCTTTTGTGCGCGGTCGGGCTGGCCGCCCTGGCCCTGCTGGTGGAGATGCCGGGCTGGTGCGCGGGCCTGCTGTGGGCGCTGGCAGCGCTGTGCGCGGCGCTGATTATCCCCGCGCTGCGGGTGCTGAAGATTCGGTTTCAGGAAATAGAAGGAGGAGAGCTGGATGCTGCTAGTCAATATTGAATACATTCCGGGCAAGGAAATTGAGGCCCTGGGCATGGTGAAGGGCACCGTGGTGCAGTCAAAAAACTTCGGTAAGGACTTTATGGCCGGAATGAAAACTCTGGTGGGCGGCGAGATCACCGGGTATACGGAGATGCTCAACGAGGCCCGTCAGATTGCGGTCAAGCGCATGGTGGACGAGGCGGAAGCCCTGGGGGCGGATGCGGTGATCAACGTGCGCTATGGCTCGGCGTCGGTAATGCAGGGCGCGGCCGAGGTGATCGCCTACGGCACGGCGGTAAAATACCGCTGAGCGCTTTGGAAGGCCGGACGGGATAGGGAATGAAATTTGTGGAACACTGAAACCAGACCGGCTGATTTTGATTCTGACAAGCCGGGAAAGGAGAAGTACAATATGAACGTCAATCCCAGAAAGGCGGCCATTGTGGGCTGCGGCTTTGTGGGGGCCTCCATCGCCTTTCGGTTTTTGCAGCAGGGGCTCTTTTCCGAGCTGGTGCTGCTGGATGTAAACCAGGCCAAGGCGGAGGGGGAGGCCATGGACCTGAGCGACGGCCTGCCCTACGGCGCCCCCATGAACATCTATGCCGGCACCTATGACGACGCGGCCGACTGCGCCCTGATTGTGGTGACCGCCGGGGCCAACCAGAAGCCGGGGGAGACCCGGCTGGACCTGATCGGCAAAAACGCCGCCATCCTGCGGGGGGTGATGCAGGAGATCACCGCCCGGGCCTTCGGCGGGATTCTGCTGGTGGTATCCAACCCCGTGGATGTGCTCACCTATGCGGCGTGGCGTATGTCCGGCCTGCCCAAAAACCGGGTGCTGGGGTCGGGCACTGTGCTGGATACGGGCCGACTGAAGCAGCTGCTGGGCGAGAAGCTGGAGGTGGACAGCCGGAACGTCCACGCCTTTATCATCGGCGAGCACGGGGACAGCGAGCTGGCCGTGTGGAGCGGGGCCAACGTGTCCGGGGTGGATCTGGATCAGTTCTGCCACCTGCGGGGGGATCCGCTGGACCGGGCCGAGATGGAGCGGCTGTACCAGGGGGTGCGGGACAGCGCCTATGAAATTATCCAGCGCAAGGGCGCCACCTATTATGGCATCGCCATGGCGGTGGGCCGCATTGCCGAGAGCATTGTGAAGGATCAGCAGGCGGTGCTGCCGGTGTCGGTGGTGCTGGAGGGGCAGTACGGCCTGGACGGGCTGTGCCTGAGCGTGCCGGCCATTGTGGGGCGGGACGGCGTGGAGGAGGTGCTGGAGATCCCGCTGTCCGACAGCGAAAAGCGGGCCCTGCGGGGCTCTGCCGAGCAGATGAAGCGGGCGATCCGCACCCTGGGGCTGTAACGGCCCGGGGAAAAAGTTTTTTCACCTCCCCCGGGGCATCCCCGGGGGAGGGCGGCACAGGCCGGGACGGCGGGCTTCTCTGCCCGCTGCCCCGGCATACTTTTTTCCCCGTCCTCATAAGCTGGTTGCAGGACAAGGGGGGCGGTAGCTTTGCGGCAGCGGGAAAAGGGCGGGACAGTGGAACAGGAGCTCAGGCAGGGCGTGGCGGCGGCGCTGATTATGGTGCTGACGGTGTTCTTCCTGCCCGCTCTGGTGGTGCGGGGCCAGCCCCTGTACGGCGGGGAGAGCGAAGGGGGACAGGCCGGGACACAGGAAAGCCAGACCGGCCAGAGCGCCCAGCCCGCGGCCGGCCGGGACCGGGGGCGGGCGGTGCGGCTTCAGATGGAGGACGGCACCATTCAGGAGATGACCATGGCCGACTATTTGTGGGGGGTGGTGGCCGCGGAGATGCCCGCCTCCTTTGAGGAGGAGGCCCTGAAGGCCCAGGCCTGCGCCGCCCGGACCTATACGGTGATCAAACAAAATTCCGCCTCCCAGAAGCACCCGGGGGCGGATATCTGCGCCGACAGCACCTGCTGTCAGGCCTATGTGGAGCGGGACGCGGCTCTGCTGCGGTGGGGGCTCAGCGCCCAGGAGAACGAGGAAAAGATTACCCGCGCGGTGGAGGGCACCGACGGGCTGGGCATTCTGTACCAGGGGGAGCCCATCCAGGCCCTGTTTTTCTCCTCCGCCGCGGGCAGGACGGTGGACGCGGTGGAGGTGTGGGGCAACAGCGTGGACTATCTGAAAAGCGTGGACAGCCCCGAGGGGGAGGAGGTGCCCAACTACCGCAGCCAGGCGGCCTTTTCCGCCGAGGAGGTCAGGACGCTGACCCTGGCGGCCTATCCCGGGGCGGACCTGTCCGGCGACCCCTCGGGCTGGTTTGGGGAGATTGTCCGGAACGAGGGGGGGACCGTGACCTCCCTGAAGCTGGGGGGCGTCACCCTGACGGGGGGACAGGCGCGCACCCTGTTTTCCCTGCGCTCGGCCGCCTTCACCGTCACCTGGGACGGGAGCCAGTTCCTCTTTGATGTCACCGGCTATGGCCACGGGGTGGGGATGAGCCAGTACGGCGCCAACGCCATGGCAAAGGAGGGAAAGTCCTTTGAGGAGATCCTCACCTGGTACTATACCGGGACCCAGGTGGCTGCGCTGTGGTAAAGGACAGGCGGCGTCCGGCTTTTCAGCCGGGCGCTGCCTGAGACTGTCGAAAAAGTGGCTTGTCAATTGATAGAAATTGACAAGCCACTTTTTCGAGTAGGCCGCACGAAATTTCAGGCTCGATTTCTTGGGAAATTGTCGCCCGAAATTTCGTGAGAGGTGTCATTTCCCAGGCGCATGTCCTTGGAAATGACTGGATTTCATTTTATTCCGCCGTCTGCGGACGGCGGAACTCCTTGCAGGAGGGCTTTTTTGACACGCTGAGGCGGCGTCCGGCTTTTCAGCCGGGCGCCGCCTGTTTTCATTTCCCCACGCAGAAGCGGGAGAAAATCCGGTCGGTGACGTCCTCCCGCACGGACTGTCCGGTGAGCTCCCCAAGGGCCTCCAGGGCCTCCTCCACGTCGGTGAGAAGGGCGTCGGGGGTGACGCCCGCCTCCAGGGCCTCCTGGGCCCGCTGCACAGCCTGCAGCGCATGGGAGGCGGCCTGGGTCTGCCGCTCGTTGGTCAGCAGCTGACCGTAAGCGTCCCCCTGGGCCTGGGGGAAGAAGTCCCGGGCCAGCCGGGCCATAACCGCCTCCAGCTGGTCCAGCCCCGCGCCCGTCCGGGCGCTGATCGGCACCCGGTGGAGGTGCTCCGCCAGCTCCTCCGGCAGCTCCAGGTCGGGCAGGGGCTGGGCGGACAGGTCGCATTTGTTTTCCACCAGGATGGTGTCCGCCCCGTTGAGACATTCCAGCAGCAGACGGCGATCTTCACGGGTAAAAGGAGTGGAGGAATCCCACACCAGTAAAATCAGGTTGGCGCTGGCCAGGGCGGCCCAGCTGCGCTCCACCCCCAGCTGCTCCACCGGGTCACCCCCCTCCCGGATGCCGGCGGTGTCAATAAGGCGCACGGGCAGGCCGTCCACCTGGATGGAGACCTCCACGGTGTCCCGGGTGGTGCCGGGGATGTCGGTGACAATGGCCCGGTCATAGCCCGCCAGGGCGTTGAGCAGGGAGGACTTGCCCGCATTGGGCCGGCCCAGAATGGGGCAGGCCAGCCCCTGGGCCAGCCGGAAGCCCCGGGCCCCGCTGGCCACCAGCTTCCGCAGGGCCCCCTCCTGGGCGTCCAGGGCGCGGGCCAGCTCCTCCCGGGTGAAGGGGTCGATGTCCTCGTCGGGGTAATCCAGCACGGCGTGGAAGTGGGCCATGACGTCCACCAGGGCGGAATAGATTTCCCCAATCCGCTGGGACAGCGCCCCGGCCAGGCGTCCCGCCGCGTGGCGGGCCCCCTCCCGGCTGTTGGCCTCCAGCAGGTCGCCCACCGCCTCCGCCTGGGTCAGATCCAGACGGCCGTTGAGAAAGGCGCGCCGGGTGAATTCCCCCGGGCCGGCCTGCCGGGCCCCCTGGGCAAACAGGGCCTGCAGCCCCAGGGAGAGGACCATGGGGGAGCCGTGGCACTGAAATTCCGCCGTGTCCTCCCCGGTGTAGCTGGCGGGCCCCCGGCTGTAGGTGCACAGGCAGCGGTCAATGGGCTGCCCGCCGCTGTCCAGCAGGTCGCCATAGACCAGAAAGCGGACGGGATAATCGGCCAAAGCCTTGCGACCCAAGGGCTTGAAGCACGCCTGGGCAATCCGGACCGCCCGGGGCCCGGACAGGCGCAGGATGCCGATGGCCCCGGGGCCGGAGGGGGTGGAGATAGCGGCAATGGTGTCGGCAGAGTGGGACATGGGAACCTCCTGTTCCGCGCAGCCGCCCGCCCCCGACAGGGGACGGGCCGGCTCTTGCAAAAAAGAGTAGGAAAATTTTTTGTCGATTATTTTACCTTGACAGTTGTTATGCAAACCGGAAAAATGGGGAGAGCTGCGATCAGGTTGACATAAATGAGTGTGGAAAACCCTGTGGATAATGTGGATAACCCTTGGGAACAGTGGAAAAGGGGGCGGGGAGAGGGGCGCCGGCAGCGAGGAAAAAGCTCCACATCAAAATGACAAGGAAAAAAGAACCGCCCCCGCCCACCCAAGGGGGAAATGGGCAGGGGGGCGGGGAAAAATGCAGGAGCGCCGCCGGGCCAATCGGGCGGGGGAACAAAAAGCCGGGAACAGCCTCCAGCCCCGGGGCGGGAGAAAAAGAGGGGACATCTTAGATCCGTTTCAGGACAGCCCGGGCGGCCTGTACACCGGAGGCCCCCGCTTGGGCCAGGCCGCGGGTGACGCCCGCGCCGTCGCCGGCGGCGAAGAAGCCGGGGAGGGCGGTTTCCAGCTCGGAGGTGAGCTGGAGGCGGGCGGAGTAGAACTTCACCTCCGCTCCGTAGAGCAGGGTGTCATAGTTGGCGGTGCCCGGGGCCAGCTTGTCCAGCTGATAGATCATCTCGATGATATTATCCAGCTGCCGCTTGGGCAGGGCCAGGGACAGATCGCCGGGGACGGCGGCGGTGAGAGTGGGACGGACAAAAGACTTGCTCATCCGGTGCTCGTTGGAGCGGCGCCCCCCCACCAGATCGCCGAAGCGCTGGACCAGCACGCCCCCCGCCAGCATATTGGACAGGGAGGCCACGTGCTTGCCGTAGCGGTAGGGCTCGTTAAAGGGCTTGGTAAACCGGTTGGATACCAGCAGGGCGAAGTTGGTGTTCTCGCTGCGCAGCTTGGGGTCGGCATAGGAGTGGCCGTTGACGGTGTTGATGCCCTCCACATTCTCGGCCACCACGTGGCCGTAGGGGTTCATGCAGAAGGTGCGCACCTGGTCCCCATACTGCTTGGTGCGGTAGACCAGCTTGGATTCATAGACCACGTTGGTGATGTGCTCAAAGACGGTGGCGGGCAGCTCCACCCGGACGCCCACGTCCACCTGGTTGTTCAGCAGCTCCAGCCCCAGCTCCTTGCACTGGTTGGAGAACCACTCGGCGCCGGAGCGGCCGGGGGCGGCGATCAGGTATTTGCAGGAGACCTCGTCCCCCTTGGCCAGGGTCAGACGGTAGCCGCCGTCGGCCCGGGCAATGTGGGTCACCGCGGTGTTGAAGCGGAACTCCAGCTTGTCCTTCAGCCCCTCGTAGATGTTGGTGAGGATGCGCAGGTTGTTCTCCGTCCCCAGGTGCTTGCACCGGGCCTGCAGCAGGTGCAGGTCAAAGGCCAGCGCCCGGCGCTCCAGGGCCTTGGCCTCCGGAGTGGCGGTGGAGAAGCACTCGGTGGTGGCGCCGTGGTGAACATTAATGGAGTCCACATAGTCGATCAGGGCCATTACCTCGCCCGGCTCGATAAAGTCGGTGAGCCAGCCGCCGAACTCGGTGGTGAAGTTGAACTTGCCGTCGGAAAAGGCGCCCGCTCCGCCAAAGCCGCACATGGTGTGGCACACGGGGCAGTGGATACACTCCTTCACCTTGCCGGCCACAATGGGACAGCTGCGGTGGTAGATGTCCTGGCCCTGATCCAGGGCCAGCAGCTTCAGGCCGGGGCGGAGGTGGGAGAGCTCATAGGCGGCAAAAATGCCGGCCTCGCCGCAGCCCAGGATAATGACGTCGTAATTGGGGGTCATGGGAAGAACTCCTCTCATTTGTTGTCATTGGGCGGCACAGAGCCCAAACCAATACAGTATATAGTATATCATAAATCCCGGCGAGAAGAAAGGGGCGCGCCGCCGGATTTTGCGGAAAGTACAAAAAAACGGTGCGCGCCGGAGGGAAAGGGCGCACACCGCGGAGGAAAGCAGAGAAAATGTGAGTCAAAATGGGAACCGATGCTAGCCGGGGGAGGGGATCCATCCAAGCTCCGCCAGCTTCTGTACCGTGGAGGCGGGCAGATCGTCTGTGCTGCCCCCGCCCAGGCGCAGGCACAGATAGGCCCGGGACTGGCCGGGCCAGCACGCGTTGACGCCGGAGCACAGCACCAGCACCCGATCCCCGGCGGACAGCCCGTCAAACAGGGAGGCGCCGTCGGAGGCGTTCAGAACGACGGGCGTGCCCTGGGTGCTGATGACGATATGGCTGCCGCCGCTGGCCTGGAGATAGCGGCCGGTGAGGACCGTGACCCCGGAGCCCGCAAACAGGCCGGCGCCAACGCCCAGCAGACAAATACACAGTACAAGCGCCAGCATATGCTGTTGTCTCCTTCTGCTGCGCAATGTCTGACCCCTCCCTGATTTCGGTGTTCCTATCAGATAGACGCAGAAGAGGGAGAAAAGGTTCCCGCCCGGAAAAATATTTTCCGCCCGGCTCGGACTGCGCAGCACAAGAGCCGCCCGAAGGCGGCTCTTGCAGCCTGTCGAAAAAGCCCTCCCGCAGGGAGTTCCTGTGGCCGCAGCCACAGGAATAAAATTGAATCCGTCATTTCCGGCGGCGTGTACGTCGGAAAGTCTCAAAAGAGCCGCCCGAAGGCGGCCCTTGGCGGGAAAGTGTGAAGCTGTCCTGCCGGTTTCGGAAAGAAGGACGTCAGCTTTTTTCCTGGAAGGAAGCGCCGCAGCCGCGGCAGGTGACGGTGATCTTGCCCTTCCCGCGGGGGACGCGCAGCTGCTGGCCGCAGTTGGGGCACTTGAAGTAGCGGTGCTCCTTGTCCCGGTGGATGGTCCGCCGCAGGCGGAGCCACCGGAGGACGGGATTGACAATGCTCAGAAAACGGGCGTTTTCCGAGCGGCGGCGGGCCGGGTTGCGGGAGAGCAGGCGAAACAGGGAGTATGCAATCAGAACCAGAGAAAGCCAGTAAAGGGGGGCAAAGCCGGTCAAAACAAAGAGAAGATAAAGGACCAGATAGGTCCCAATGAGAAATAGATTGAACTGGTCGTTGCCATAGCGGCCGTACATAAACCGCTGGAGTGCGTTGCGGATCATAAAAGGGCCTCCTTGAAGAACGAGGGCAGGCGCATTCGCCTGCCTCACCTTTAAAATAATGATAGCGCGTAGCTGAGAACGCGTCAAGGTGCCATTCGTAAACAAAGTGTAAATTTACGCCGGAAACTGGAAAAAACGCCCGTTCTGAATGGCCGGATGGGAAAAAAGAGGGGTTGCGCCCGGCGGTGAAATGGGCTAAAATGGGACAAAAGGACATGGAGGCGACAGGCGATGAAGCGCATCGACAAAGAGAACTATTACCTGGACATTGCCGAAACGGTGCTGGAGCGGTCCACCTGCCTGCGCCGGTGCTACGGCGCCATTATTGTCAAAAACGATGAGATTGTATCCACCGGCTATAACGGGGCGCCCCGGGGGCGGAAGAATTGTATGGACTTGGGCTACTGCACCCGGGAGGCCATGAACATCCCTTCGGGGCAGCGGTATGAGCTGTGCCGCTCGGTCCATGCGGAGATGAACGCCATTATTTCAGCCGCCCGGCGGGATACCCTGGGGGCCACGCTGTATCTGGCGGGCCGGGAGGCGGCCAGCGGAGAGCTGCTCCATGACGCCACCTCCTGTTCCATGTGCCGCAGGCTGATTATCAACGCGGGCATTGACCGTGTGGTCATCCGAAACACACAGACGGGGTATTCCGTGGTCCATGTGGAGGACTGGATCCGGGAGGACGACTCCCTCCCGGCACCGCAGGACACACAGCAGGCATAAAAAAACCGGGCCGGCGCCGCACACAGCAAAGCGGCGCCGGCCCGGTTTTTTCAGCAGCCCCGGCGCCGAGGGCGAGGGGGGGTCAGGGGAAACGGGAGTTACTGGGGCCGGAGGGCCCTTTTGTAAAAAGTTTGCACAAAGACCGTTCATCAAATGTGAATAAATCTTGACAGAAAAGCTCCCGGCCTTTACAATATATGTAGGACGAAAATGAAAAACCTGGGGATGTTTTTCACTTGTCGCAAGGAAGCGCCGCCCCATGGCGCCCGTGGCCTTGCGGCTCATTTTATGTACAAGACCCGCGCGGGGCCCGCTGGGCCGCGCTCTGGGCGCTGCGGCGGTCCGCCGCAGCTGACTGTGGATTTTTGGAGGTGTAAAAGACCAAATGCTACCCTATATCATCGGGGCGATCATTGGAATTGTGGTCGGCCTGGCGGTGGGTATCCCGGTGGGCATCCGGCAGCGCAAGAATTCCGCGGAGCGGGAGATCGGCTCGGCGGAGGAAGAGGCCAAGCGCATTGTGAACGAGGCGTATAAAAGCGCCGAGAGCAAAAAGCGCGAGGCGCTGGTGGAGGCCAAGGAGGAGATCCTGAAGGCCCGCAACGAACACGAGCGGGAGGTTAAAGAGCGCCAGGCTGAGCTGCAGCGCCAGGAGCGCCGGCTCCAGCAGAAAGAGGAGAACCTGGACCGCAAGACGGAGAACATTGAGAAGAAGGAAGAGCAGCTCTCCGCCAAGCTGAGCAAGCTGGAGGCCACCCAGAACGAGGCCGATCAGATCAAAAAGAGCCAGATGGAGATGCTGGAGCGCATCTCCGGCTTCACGGCCGAGGAGGCCAAAAACTATCTGCTCCAGCAGCTGGAGGAGGACGTCACCCACGAGTCGGCCATGAAGATCAAAGAGATCGAGGCCCGGTTCAAGGACGAGGCGGACACCAAGGCGCGGGAGATCATCTCGCTGGCCATCCAGCGGTGCGCCGCCGACCACGTGGCCGAGGCCACGGTCTCTGTGGTCCCCCTGCCCAACGACGAGATGAAGGGCCGGATCATCGGCCGGGAGGGGCGGAATATCCGCACCCTGGAGACCCTGACCGGCGTGGACCTGATCATCGACGACACGCCGGAGGCCATCACAGTCTCCTGCTTTGACCCCGTCCGCCGGGAGATTGCCCGGCTGGCCCTGGAGAAGCTGATCCTGGACGGCCGCATCCACCCCGCCCGCATCGAGGAGATGGTGGAGAAGGCCAAGCGGGAGGTGGACAGCGTCATCAAGTCGGAGGGCGAGCGCGCCATCTTTGAGACCAACGTCCACGGCCTGCACCCCGAGCTGGTGAAGCTGCTGGGCCGGATGCACTACCGCACCAGCTATGGACAGAACGTGCTCAACCACTCCATTGAGGTCTCCCACATTGCCGGCCTGCTGGCCGCCGAGATTGGGGCCAACGTGGCCGAGGCCAAGCGGGCCGGCCTGCTCCATGACCTGGGCAAGGCCATTGACCACGAGGTGGAGGGTTCCCACGTGCAGATTGGTGTGGAGCTGGCCCGGAAGTACCGGGAGAGCGAGGGCGTGATCCACGCCATCCACGCCCACCACAACGACGTGGAGCCCAAGACGGTGGTGGCCTGCCTGGTGCAGGCGGCCGACGCCATCTCCGCCGCCCGGCCCGGCGCCCGGCGGGAGAACCTGGAGAACTATATCAAGCGTCTGGAGATGCTGGAGGAGCTTACCTCCGCCTTCCCCGGCGTGGAGAAGTCCTTTGCCATCCAGGCCGGCCGCGAGGTGCGCATCATGGTGAAGCCCGAGGTCATCAGCGAGGACCAGATGGTCCTGCTGGCCCGGGACATCGCCAAGAAGATTGAAGATGAGCTGGAGTATCCCGGCCAGATCAAGGTGCATCTGCTGCGGGAGACCAAGGCCATCGAATACGCCAAGTAAAATTAAGCAGGATTATAACAAAAGGAGGGACGCCCCCAGCGTCCCTCCTTCCCTTTTTTCAAAAGCCCGCTGTGCAGGAGGAGTTTTTACAATGTCCGGCGCCGTGCAGCGCCGAGGGCAGCCGAATCAAGCGGCGCACCACGTTTCCCAACGTGGTGCGCCGTATTTTGCGGAATGGAAAGGGGCGGCGCCGGCGTGCCGTGACGCCGCCAGTCCCCACCCCGGCATTTGCAGGGGTGCATAGCATGCGCCCGCGGGCGGCTGACAGCCGCCCCTGCGGGATGCGGGTCAGC
>JAHYYS010000066.1 GCA_019424865.1 bacterium | reverse complement strand
CCCCCAACCGCCGTTCCGGATATTCCCGGCGGGCCGGCCTGGGACCGGCCCCCGCGAGGGGGATAAAACCGGGACGGCGGGCGGATGATATCCGCCCCTACGGAATCACCGCAGCCCGGCGCCCGGCGGGCGCACGCCATACGCCCCTGCGGATTTTCTCCCCAATGGATAGCCCCACCCTATGGAGGTGTTTTGATGTATACTTATATTCTGGGCCGAACCTTGGCGCCCACAGATCGCCCTCTCCAGCCCGGCGAGGCGGCGCTGTTTCTGCTGACCTCGGAGGAGCTGGTGAAGCAGCCCGACCTGCCCGGTCTGGAATCCGTGCTGCGGCACATGCCCCCCGCCCGGGACGCCCGGGTGTGCAAGGCTGAAGCCCGCCGGGACTGCCTGTGCGGCACGGTGCGCACCCCGCGCCGGGGCAAGGGCGGAACCCCGCTGTCCTTCAGCTATCTGCTCACCCGGGACCGGGCCGTGCTGTGCGACGACACGGGCGCAGCCCACAGTGTGGTGAAGCGGCTGGCCAAGGAGAAGCGCTGGCAGGAGAACGGCCCGGGCCGCTTCTTTTATGAATTCTGCGAGCTGCTTATCGCTCGGGACCTGCACCACCTGGAGGAACTGGAGGATCAGCTGGAGCAGATGGAGGATCAGGTCCTCTCCGGCCGGCTGGAGAGGTTCAACAGCGAAATTACGCCCCTGCGCAAGCAGGCTCTGGGCTGGCTTCGGTATTGCACCCAGTTGGACGGGGTGGCCTGCGAGCTGGAGGGCAATGAGATCGGCCTCTTCTCTCCGGAAGAGCAGCGGATGTTTCACATGCTGGAGAAGCGGCTGGCCCGCCTGCGGGACGAGGCCCAGCTGCTGCGGGAGTACTGCCTTCAGGTGCGGGAGCTGTTCCAGGCGGAAATCGACATCCGGCAAAACCGGATTATGAAAATTCTCACCATTGTCACCACCATTTTTCTCCCCCTGTCCCTGGTGGCGGGGTGGTACGGCATGAATTTCGTCGGTATGCCGGAGCTCACCTGGAAATACGGCTACCCGGCGGTGATTGCAGTCAGCGCGGCCATTGTGCTGCTCTCCCTGTGGATTATGAAGAAGAAAAAATTCTGGTAAATGGAAAGGAGCATCCCCTATGGCAGACAAGCCCACAGAATACACCCTGACCTGGACGGTCACAGACGACATGACCGCCAAGCGCATCGGCAGCGCCGGGTCGAAAATCCTGTCCACCCCCAACATGGTGGCCCTGATGGAGGCGGCCGCCCTGGAGCTGGCCAAGGCCTATCTGGAGGAGGGCCAGACCGCCGTGGGGGCCGAAATCCACTGCCGCCACCTGGCCCCCACGCCGGTGGGCATGCAGGTGAGCGCCACCGCCCGGCTGCGCTCCATCGAGCGGCGCAAGCTGTGGTTTGACATTGAAGTCAACGACGAGAAGGGCAAGTGCGGCGAGGGCTCCCATCTGCGGATTATGGTGTCCCAGCAGGGGATGCAGGACAAGGCGGCCCGGAAGGCCCAGCCCACGGCCTGACGGAATCCGGCCTTTGACAGCAAGCGGCGTGTCACGTTCTTCCGCGTGACACGCCGCTTGCTGCTGTCGTTTTGATGCTCAGCCGTTTCCGGCACAGCCGTGCTTGTCCTCGCCGCAGCTGCCGCTGTGGCAGTGGTGCTCCCCCTCGTGGTGGTGGCTGCACACGGTGTCGGGGTCAAATTCCAGCCTTCCCGCCAGCAGATCCGTCACCGCCTGATCCGCCTCGCCCGCCACACCGGGGAACAGGCGGATGCCGGCCTGGGCCAGGGCGGTGCGGGCGCCCCCGCCGATGCCGCCGCAGATCAGGGTGTCCGCCCCCTGGGCCTGGAGAAATCCGGCCAGGGCCCCGTGGCCGCTGCCGCCGGCGCTGACCACCTGGGACGCGCGGACCTGTCCGTCCTCCACGTCGTAGATCTTGAACTGCGCGCAGTGGCCGAAGTGCTGGAACACCTGACCATTTTCATAGGTTACCGCGATTTTCATAGCATGAACCTCCCAATTGTCTGCCGGGGCGGGGGAGGACGCGCCGCGGCAGGCGGGATTCCCGCCCTGTCCGCAGCCGCCGCAGGGGACAGGTTCCCCGCAGGCCAGCTGCTCCAGCGCCTGGGCCGCCGCCCGCAGGGGGGCGCTCTCCACCCGGTAGTGGGTGAAGTAGCCCCGCTTCCCGGCGGACACCAGCCCCGCCTCCCGCAGCACCTTCAGGTGCTGGGACACGGCGGCCTGGGAGATGCCCAGCTGCCGGGACAGGGCCCGGACGCAGTAGGCCCGCCGGTTCAGCAGCCGCAGAATCAGCAGGCGGTTGTCGTCGGCCAGCGCCTTCCATACCGCGGTCAGCTCCACCGTCCATCCCTCCTCAGCTCGTTATGCCTCCTATAATAGCACGGTTTTTAAATAAGTCAATACTTAAATAAAAGCCAAAAAAAGAGAGACCGCCGGAAGCGGTCCCTCTCAGCTTCTCAAAAAAGCCCTCCTGCAAGGAGTTTAAGTCGTCCGCAGACGACGGAATAAAATAAAATCTCGTCATTTCCGGAGACATGCGCCTCGGAAATGACACTTCTCACGAAGTTTTTGCCGACAATGTCGGGCACCCAGAAAATCGTGAAAATGTTTTTCTGGGAGAGGAGGAGCAGCGAAGGGAGCGACCATTCGCGCTTGCGCGGATGGGAGTGGTCCGCAGCTTGTGACGACGACATCGAGGCAAAAATTTCGTGCAGCTCTTCTCGAAAAAGTGGCTTGTCAATTTCAATCAATTGACAAGCCACTTTTTCGACAGCCTCAAAGGGACCGCCGGAAGCGGTCCCTCTGTACGGTTTTAATTTTTCAGGCTCTGCATGGGGGCGGGGATGCGGCCGCCCCGGTCCACAAAGGCCTTGGCAGAGAAGGGATGGACCGGCTGCACCGGGGCGGAGCCCAGCAGTCCGCCGAACTCCACCGTGTCCCCCACCTTGCAGCCGGGGGCGGGGATAATGCGCACGGCAGTGGTCTTGGAGTTGACCATGCCGATGGCCGCCTCGTCGGCGATGATGGCGGACAGGGTCTCCGCCGGGGTATCCCCCGGGACGGCGATCATGTCCAGGCCCACGGAGCACACGCAGGTCATGGCCTCCAGCTTGTCCAGGGTCAGGGCCCCGGAGGCGGCCGCGGCGATCATGCCCTCGTCCTCGCTGACGGGGATAAAGGCGCCGGACAGGCCGCCCACGTGGGAGGAGGCCATAACGCCCCCCTTCTTCACCGCGTCGTTGAGCAGGGCCAGGGCGGCGGTGGTGCCGTGGGTGCCGCAGACCTCCAGGCCCATCTCCTCCAAGATGCGGGCCACCGAGTCGCCCACAGCGGGGGTGGGGGCCAGGGAGAGGTCCACGATGCCGAAGGGGACGTCCAGGCGGCGGCTGGCCTCCTGGGCCACCAGCTGGCCCATGCGGGTGATGCGGAAGGCGGTCTTTTTCACCGTCTCGGCCACCACGTCAAAGGGCTGGCCCTTCACCTTCTGAAGGGCGTGGTACACCACGCCGGGGCCGGAGACGCCCACGTTGATGACCTTCTCCGGCTCGCCCACGCCGTGGAAGGCGCCGGCCATGAAGGGGTTGTCCTCCACCGCGTTGCAGAACACCACCAGCTTGGCGCAGCCGAAGCCGCCCTTGTCCGCGGTGCGCTGGGCCAGCTCCTTGATGGTCCGGCCCATCAGGGCCACCGCGTCCATGTCAATGCCCGCCTTGGTGGACCCCACGTTGACGCTGGCGCACACGATGTCGGTGGTGGACAGGGCCTCGGGGATGGAGGCAATCAGCTTCCGATCCGCTTCGGTCATCCCCTTCTGCACCAGGGCGGAGAAGCCGCCGATGAAGTTGACCCCGCAGGTCTTGGCCGCCCGGTCCATGGCGGCGGCAAAGGGGGTGTAGTTATCCGTCTCGGCCGCTGCGGCCACCAGGGCGATGGGGGTGACGGAGATGCGCTTGTTGACAATGGGGATGCCGAACTCCTTCTCGATGGCCTCGCCGGTGGCCACCAGCTTTTCCGCATAGCGGGTGATCTTGTCATAGACCTTGTCACAGGCGGTTTTCACGTCGCTGTGAGCACAGGACAGCAGGGAGATCCCCATGGTGATGGTACGCACATCCAGATGCTGCTGGTCAATCATCTGGATGGTCTGCATGATTTCATTTTGATTGAGCATACTGTGTGCCCTCCTGAATTGGTAAAATGGGACGCCCGTGCGCCCGCCAGTCAAACATCCCCAGACCGCCATTTCCAAGAAGAAATCGGTTGGATGAGGTCCACGCTGCCCGCTCTGCCCAAACCATCTGCGCCTTCCGCAGGGGCGGCTGTCATCCGCCCGCCGGGCGCACACTGTGCGCCCCTACGCTTCGGGTTCTCTTTCTCGGGCGCGTGGAGCCGCAGGGCGAAGTGAGGGATATGGGGCCGGGACGACGCTGTCATGCTGCGGATTGGGCGCATGGCCGGGTCGATAAGCCGTCCGACTCCGGGCAGACCCGGTTCGGCCTCTGGCCGTCCCTGGGCTTTGCCCATCCGCTCCGGAGTCTGTCTCCCCTATGCGCCTATCCTCCGCGCTTCTCTATCACGCTGCGGCGGCTGCGCAACGCGCGGCTTCCCTCCGACTCGGAACACAAACGGTCGGGCCTTCCGCCCTCCTTGGTTTGTGTTCCTCGCTCCAGTCCATCCGCGCTGCTCCGCACGCCTCTGCGCTTAAATTCGATGCATGGCGTTGAAAATATCCTCCCGCTGGATGCGGATGGAGAGGTTCTGCTCCTTGCCCGCCTGCTCCAGAATGTCGGCCATCTCCCCCACAGAGGCGGTGCAGGCGGCGGTATCCACCAGCATGACCATGGTGAAGTACTCCTGAAGCACGGTCTGGGAGATGTCCAGAATGTTGATGTTGTGCTGGGCCAGCAGGGCGCACACGGCGGCGGTAATGCCCACCCGGTCCTTGCCGATTACGGTGACGATAGCCTTCATAAGATACGTTCCTTTCTTTTCTTGTTGTATAAGGCCCGGAGGCCAGTCTGTCCGCGCGGAACTGTCCAAAATCAGCCGCGCTGTGTGCATCCCGGGCCTTTGCATTCGCTGTGTCAATCCATTCCGTTCTGCGCCGGTTCTTCCGCAAAATCAAAGCTCTGCAAAGCGGACTCGGCTTGGAGAGAAGGCGCCGCGCAAGGATGGACGCCGCTTCGCAGGGGCGGCTGCCAGCTGCCCGCCGGGCGCATCCTATCCCCCCACGCACCCGCTTCTTTCCGTAGGGGCGCACAGTGTGCGCCCGCCGGTCAAAGCTCCCAAAGCCGCCATTCCCAAGTGGAAACCGGCGGGATGATATCCCCGCTGCCCGTTCTGCACAAATCGTCTGCGCCTTCCGCAGGGGCGGATATCATCCGCCCGCCGGGCGCACGCTGTGCGCCCCTGCGCCTCGGGTTCTCTTTCTCGGTCGCACGCGGCCGGGTCGCTTTCGCTGCGGCTCGGGCTGGTCTCCGGGCCGCCCTGCGGCCCTGCGCTCGCCCTCGCTCCGCTCCAAGCTCCCCTGCTCGCGGCCTGCGCGCTTCGTTTAACTCAGCTCGTCCAGGGTGAGCTCAAAGCCCTCCAGGAAGTGCTCCATAAAATATTGCAGGGCGGGCAGCGGGTTCCGGGCCAGGGCGGCCCAGGTCTGCTCTTTCGCCTTTTTAAATTCGGCGTTGCCCGCCTTGACCTCCTCCACGCACTTGAGATAGGCGGAGAGCTTGTCCGCCGCCTTCACCAGGGCGCAGATCTCCGGGTCCTGGGGGGTGATGGCCGGGGCAAAGTCGCCCCGCAGCTCCTCGGGCAGCATGTTCAGCAGCTTCTGCTCCGCAACCGCCTCCACCTGCTTATAGGCGCTTTGAATGTCGGGGTTGTCGTACTTGATAGGGGTGGGCATGTCGCCGGTGAGGATCTCGCCGGCGTCGTGGTACAGCGCCGCCACCGCCGCCGCCCCGGGGTCCACCTGGGGGCCGAAATACCGGTTTTGAATCACCGCCAGGGCATGGGCCAGGACGGCGACCATGTGGGAGTGCTCCTGGATATTCTCCAGGTCCGTGTTGCGCATCAGCCCCCAGCGGTTGATATACCGCATCCGGGCAATCATGGGGAAAAAGTGGTAGGGCAAGCGGGGTCCCCCTCTCAAACACAAGCAGATATCCGCGATACAAAATCAAAGGCTATTGTATCACAGCCGGGGCGGGATGTAAACCGCTCCTTCCCCGGGAACACAGAAATTCCCCTCCCCGGCATCCGCCGCGGGAATGGGGCGAATCCGGACGAGGGAAAAGTCTCTTTACAAAGACAAAACAGCCGCCTTGGGCGGCTGTTTTGTACGGGTTTTCCGATGCGTTCCAAACTTGGTTATCTTCCGGCGCGCACGTCCTCAAATTCCTGCTGAATTTCCTGGGCAGGGGGGGGCGTCAGCAGCGACACCACCACGATACACAGGCAGGAGAACAGGAAGGCGGGCAGCAGCTCGTAAATATCCCACATTCCGCCCAGAGGCCGGACCAGCAGGTTCCAGATAAAGACCATGCAGCCGCCGCCCAGCATTCCGGCGACAGCGCCGGCCCGGTTGATGCGCTTCCAGAACAGGCTGAACAGCATCAGGGGGCCGAAGGTGGCGCCGAAGCCCGCCCAGGCAAAGCTGACGATGGTAAAGATGACGCTGTTCTCGTCCAGGGCAATGAAAATGGCAATGGCTGTGATAGCCAAAAGGGTGATGCGGGAGATCAGCAGGACCTGCTTGTCGCTGGCCTTGCGGTGCACCAGCCCCTGATAAATGTTCTTGGCAAAGGCCGAGGCCGCAATCAGCAGATAGGAGTCCGAGGAGCTGATGGTGGCGGCCAGGATACCCGCCATCACCAGGCCGGCCAGGATGGGGGGCAGCAGGCTGGTGGAGAGCAGGATAAACACATTCTCCGCCTCGGATGCGGTGGTCAGGGCGGTGGGGAACAGCGCCCGGCCGATGATGCCGATGAGCACCGCCACCGTCAGGGAGATGAGCACCCAGACCGTGGCAATGCGGCGGGACTGGGTCAGCTCGCCCTCGCTGCGGATGGCCATAAAGCGCAGCAGCACCTGGGGCATGCCGAAGTAGCCCAGGCCCCAGGCCAGGGGGGAGGCGATGTCCAAAATGCCGTAGCGCACCGCCTCGCCAAACTGGGGGACGCCGTTGACCGCCTGCTGCACGCCGTCCGCCGTCACCGGCGAGGCCACGCCGAAGAACTCCAGAAAGCCCGGAATGGACTGGGCGTTGGCCAGGACGGCCCCCGGCCCGCCCGCGGCGGCGGTGCCGGTGATGACGATGATGACCAGCGCGGTAATCATCACAATGGCCTGCATAAAGTCGGACGCGCTTTCGGCCAGAAAGCCGCCGATGATGGTATAGACCAGCACAAACACCGCGCCCACAATCATCATGGGCACATAGTCAAAGCCGAACAGGGTGGAGAACAGCTTGCCGCAGGTGACCAGGCAGCTGGCCGCGTACACGGTGAAGAACACCAGAATGAACAAAGCGGAGATGGTCATGACGATCTTGTTCTTCTCATGGAACCGGTTGGAGAAGAACTCGGGCAGGGTGATGGCGTTGCCCGCCTTCTCGCTGTACCGGCGCAGCCGCTTTGAGGTGATGAGCCAGTTGATGTAGGTGCCGGCCGCAAGACCGATGGCGGTCCAGGCCGCGTCGGCCACGCCGCACCAATAGGCCACGCCGGGCAGGCCCATCAGCAGCCAGCCCGACATGTCCGACGCCTCGGCGCTCATGGCGGTGACCCAGGGGCCAAGGGTCCGCCCGCCCAAAAAGTAATCCTCCGAACTTTTGTTGGCCCGCCTTGCAAAGGCAAACCCGATACCGATGACCACCAGCATATAGGCGGCCATCGTCAGCATGATCTGCAGGGTATCTCCCATATAAGCTCCAGTCCTCTCTCTTCTCAAAACTATCTGGGGGCTCCAGAATCTTTTCCATTATACTGGACTGGGAGCTGTAAATCAAGCCAAAATGCCAGTTCATGGTGAAAACGTGTAAGACTGGGCGTTTTTTACCAAAAGGGCCCTTTTAGTCCCGGGATTTCTCCCCCGGCGCAGGCGGGGCGCCCCGCAGGCGGCGCAGAACGGCCCGCAGCGTGCTCAGAAGCAGGGCCAGGGCCAGCAGACTCCGGACAATGCCGATCCCGGCAAACATCAGTATGGTGAAGGAGTGGTACTCGTAGATGAATTCGTACAGATACCGCAGCCCGCCCATCAGGCCCCAGGGGCTCACGGAGGTATAGGGGTTGAACACCAGCAGGCTCAGCCCCACCGCCAGCCACCCCAGAATGAGCCAGGGGTGCTTTTTGGCCAGCAGCAGGGGCAGGCCCAGGAGCAGCAGGGCCTCGCCGATCACTGCCGCAACGGACTCCTGCCTCATCACACCCAGCAGGAACAGGACGACTCCCAGGACCTCCATGCAGATCCCCGCCTTTTGCGTCCCGGTAAAGCCCTTTTTCTCCTGCATGAGACAGACCACCCGGGGCTCGGCCTGGGGCGGCGCCGGCGGCTCCCCCTCCCGCACCAATTCGTCCACGCTGACCCCAAACAGGTCGGCCATTCGGATAATCTTGTCCAGGTCGGGCACAGACTGGCCGGTCTCCCATTTGCTCACGCTCTGCCGGGACACGCCCAGCGCGGCGGCCAGATCCTCCTGGGACAGCTCCCGCCGGGTGCGCAGGAGATATATTTTTCCAGACAGCGTCATGACGCCCCCTCCTTTTCACAGGTTTTTCAGTCCCATCATAGCGGAAACGGGCCGAAAACGCAATCAACTTCCCTTGGAATGGGGCGCAACTGCTGGTTGCACCCGCCAAAAAGCGCAGAAAACCGCGCCCGAAGGCTGCGGCGCGGCCTTCGGGCGCGGTCAGGTTCCTTTACTTTACTGGTGCCTGGCGGGCTCCCCGTTCTGGTGCTCCTGCTCCGGGCTGCCCCCGTCGTCCCGCCGGGAGGCGGGGCTCTCCCGCGCCCCCGCCCAGGCCAGGACCAGCAGCACGACCGGCAGGGCCGTGCCGAAAATCAGAACCTTCAAAGCCAGAAAGGGCTCCTGCTCCAGGAACATCCATGCCACCGCCCCGCCGTACAGCAGGGGGACGGCGCACCCCAGATACCAGTTGGGCGAGCTTTTTTTGCTGCCCCAGGTGTACAAAATGACGGCGGCAAAGGCCAGGGAAAAGATGGTCCAGGGATCCATAGCGCGCTCCTTTACTCCAGGTTCAGACGGTTTTTCAGAATATAGCTGACGGCCAGGAACATGACCGCGGCGGGCAGGGCAATCATCAGGTTGGCCGCCCAGAGCTCCATGTGGCTGCCGGCCTGGGCGATCAGGTCTATAATGCCCAGCTCATCCACAAAGTCGATATACAGCGAGCCCAGAATGTCCAGGCCGATGAAGGCCACCACGCTCATGATGATCCGGCGGCGGAACAGATGGCCCACCGCCATGGCCAGATACGCGATGGCAATGCACAGGGCCAGCCCCAGGGCCACCATGACGCACATCTCAAAGAGGTAGAGCAGGGCGTCGGGCTCTTCTGTAATGACTTTCCACAGGGCCCGGAAAAAGTCATCGCGGAATACCTCGCCCCAGTTGATGGGGAAGAGGAGCAGGCAGGCCAGAAAGACAATCACCATGCTGGCAATGGAGACAAATACGGCGCAGATGAGCTTGGAGAGCACCAGCTGCCAGCTCCGCACGGGCAGGGTGTGCATCAGATAGCCCTCGTCCCCCAGCAGGCCGCGGTAGAACCGCTGGATAATAAAGATCATCACGGCCACAAACATGGCGAACAGCACCCCGAAAAAGGCCAGAGCGGTCACAATGGACAAAATACCGTCTCCGTCCCCGATTAATGCGTCGGCCTGCTCGTTAAAGGGCAGCGTAAAGCGGTTGATCAGGGCAATCACCAGGGACGCCGCCCATACCAGGGAAAAGGTCTTCCACATGGAGCGGAAATCATATTTCAGCAGCTTCCACAGCATCAGAACTCGCCTCCTTCCAGGGGCTGGGCGCGGAACACTTCCCGGAACAGGGTGTCCACGCTCTTGCCCTCCTTTTCCCGGATGTTGTCCACCGTCTCGTGGAGCATCATCCTGCCCTGCTTGAGGAAGATGACCTCGTCCAGCACCTTCTCGATGTCGGCAATCAGGTGGGTGGAGATCAGGACGGTGCCGTTTTCGTTGTAGTTGGTCAAAATGGTGCGCAGGATAAAGTCCCGGGCCGCCGGGTCCACCCCGGCGATGGGCTCATCCAGCAGATAGAGCTGGGCCTGACGGGCCATGACCAGCACCAGCTGCACCTTTTCCTTGGTGCCCTTGGACATGGATTTGATCCGGTCCCGGGGCTCCACCCCCAGGCTGCGGCACATGGCCGTGGCCTTTGCATAGTCGAAATCCTTGTAAAAGTCCCGGAACAGGTCAAACAGGTCCACCGCCCGCATCCAGCTGGCAAAATACATCCGGTCGGGCAGATAGCTGACCTGGGCCTTGGTCTCCGGCCCGATTTTCTGACCGTTGATCTCCAGCCCGCCTGCGGTGGGCTGGAGCAAGCCGCACAGCAGCTTGATCAGCGTGGTCTTTCCGCTGCCGTTTGGGCCCAGCAGGCCCACGATGCGGCCCCGCCCTACCTCCAGGTTCACCCCGTCCAGGGCAATTTTCCGGCCGTAGGCCTTGGAAAGGCCGCGGCACTCAATCAGCAGTTCGTTCATGGTTCTCCTCCCCTATCAATTCGGCGGCCTCCTGCCGGGAATACCCCAGCTCCGCCATCGCGTCAAAAAATTGCTGCACCGCCACCTGGGCCTCCGCCCGGCGCACGGCGTCCAGAATCCCGGTGTCCTGGGTCACCAGCCGGCCGGCGGTGCGGTCGGCCCGGGTCAGGCCGTCCTGGTCCAGCTGGGCCATGGCCCGCTGCATGGTGTTGGGGTTGACCCCGGCCTCCGCGGCCAGTTCCCGCACCGACGGGAGCCGGCTGCCCGGGGGATAGACGCCGGTGACAATCCGCCGGGCCATCTGCTGGCTCAGCTGCAGCCAGATGGGCCGATCATCGCTGAGCTTCCATTCCATGGCGTTCCCTCCTTTGTATTATTGTATTATGTGCTTAATACAATAATACATGCACCTCCCTTTGTCAACCCCCTTTTCTTAAAAATTTATTTTGTTTTGGTGACAGGGATTGTTCCCGGATTGTAGGAAAATTGTTGTGGACTGGACGTGCCGGGCGCGCTATGATAAGCTTGACAGGGCGAAGGCGCCCGGGAACCGGCCCGCCTGGTGCCGGCCGGAAACGCTGCCCGGCGTCCGTTTCGCCCCTTTCAGAAAAGGAGGATATGATGAAACCTGTTTCTCTGCTGCGGCGGATGGTTCCGCTGACCCTTGCACTGCTTCTGCTCGCCGGCTGCGCCGCCGGGGATCCGGCCGCTTCCGCCCCCGGCGGGAGCACATCCGATCCGGCCCAGGGGGCGGTCTCCTCCACTCCCACCGGCCTGGAGCAGCCCTTTGTCTTCACCCGGGACAATCTGCCCCGGCTGGACGGTTCCACCTCCACCGTCCCCCTGGCCAAGGCCCTGTGCGCCGTTCTGCTGGGGGAGAGCCGGGAGGACGTGGCCGACCTGGTGCAGTTTTCCCGCACCACCCAGTCCTATCGCAACCTGATGGCCGGGGAGGCCGACCTGGTTCTGGCGGCGGAGCCCACCCCTGAGGTGCGCGCCGAGCTGGAGGCGGGGGACCAGTGGCTTCTGACCCCCTTCGCCACGGACGCCCTGGTCTTTGTGGTCAACCAGGACAACCCGGTGGACAGCCTGACCACGGAGCAGATCCGGAAAATCTACACCGGGGAGATTACCAACTGGAGCCAGGTGGGGGGCGAGGACCTGGACATCATCCCCTTCCAGCGCAACGCCGAGGCGGGCAGCCAGACGCTGATGGAGCGGCTGGTGATGGACGGGCAGGAGATGATGCAGGCCCCGGAGGCCTGGGTGCCCGACTCCATGTCCGGCCTGCTGGAGGCGGTGCGGGAGTATGACAACTCCCCCGCCGCCATTGGATACACCGTGTATTATTACGCCAGCGACATGGAGATGGCCCAGGGGCTGAAGGTGCTGGCTGTGGACGAAGTGGCCCCCAGCGACCAGACCATCCAGTCCGGGGAGTACCCCTTCCTCAACCCCTATTATGTGGCCATCGCAAAGGACGCCGCCGCGGACAGCCCCGCCCGCATCCTCTATGACTGGCTGCTGGGCCCCGACGGGCAGAAGCTGGCCCGGATGGAGGGGTATGTCCCCGCCGCAGAACAGGAGGGGTGATGGTGATGTCAGGACGCCTGCTTGCTCTGGCCCTGATGGCCGCCCTGCTGACAGGCTGCGCCGGACCGGCCTCCTCCAGCGGCAGCTCCGGCTCCGGCAGCCTATCCTCCTCCGGCGGTGTGTCTTCCTCCGGCAGCCCGGACGGGAGCGGGGACGCCTCCGCCCCGCAGACGCCGCAGTTTCACGTCCAGGCGGACTGGTCCGTGCTGGAGGAGGAAGAGGCGCAGCCTCTTCCCGCCGTGGGCTCCCGCTGGTACGAGGGGGCGGCGGAGACGCTGACGCCCCGGGAGGACTACGGCACGCTGGTCCCCTATGCCGGGGCGCTGTGCTATCTGACCTACCCCTGGATGGGGGAGGCGGGCCAGGAGGAGCCCGCGGATGCCTATCCCTCCAATCTGTACGGCCTGATGACGCTGGACGGCCGGGTCGTGCTGGACCCGGTGTGCTCCTCCATCTCCCGGGCCTCCTATACCACCCAGGCCGGAGAGAGCGCCTACCTGCCTATCCTGATCCTGCAGAAGGGGGACCAGGCCCAGGGCCAGCCCATATCCGGCACGCTGACGGCCATTGCCGCGGCGGACGGGCGCTGGAGCACCGGATTTCAGTACTGGGGCTGTGCCGCCGGGCCCAATAACCTGCTGGCGGGCAACGCCGGCGGCCTGGACCTTATCGCCCCCGAGAACGGGGAGACAGTGAACCACTGGAGCTGGGCGGAGCTGGGCATTGACCAGCCGGAGAGCTTCCCCTGGTTTACCGGCGACGCCAGCTCCACGGCCCAGTGGGCGGACGGGCTGTTTTTCCTGGGGTGCTTCGGGGACAGCTGGGATCAGGCCCGGTTCCTGGACCCGCTGACGGGGGAGGTCACCGTCACCTCCGCCCAGGAGTGGTATGACCAGCTGAATCTGCGGTACAGCAGCTGGACGGGCTGGTCCATCGAGGCCGCCCAGGACGGGACCGTCACCCTGAACTATGAGGGGGAGAAATTCCGCTTCCCGTCCCCGCTGCCCGACGACCAGCACCCCTACGTGTCCGGCTCCGACCGGGTGATTTTCAGCACCTCGGACGGCCGCTTTGCCGTCACCGCCCTGGACGGGACCGTCATCCTGCCCGCCCAGGAGGGCACCCTGGCAGTGCTCCAGAGCAGCTGGGAGGCGGCGTCCCCCTGGCTGGCGGTTCAAAGCCTGGACGGGACCCAGTGGACGCTGTATGACTGGAAGGGGAAGCAGAGCGCCGTCCTGCCCGCCTCGTCCGGCAGCTGGTGCGACATGGCCGGCCCGCTGGTGGGGGTCATCGAGAACCGCTGCGCCTCCTACTACCGCCCGGAGGACGGGAGCTGCGTCTTCCGCACCTATTTCGGCCTGGGCGGCTGAGGGCGGAAAACTGTAAAAATTTTATGAACAGCCTTGCATTTTGCCGCTGTCTGCGCTATCATACTGTTAGCACTCGAAGAAATAGAGTGCTAACAGTATTTTTTCATTTTGTTTTTAAAAACATTTTCTATACACGGAGGAATCAGAAGTCATGGCAAAGAAACAGTTTAAGGCGGAATCCAAGCGGCTGTTGGACCTGATGGTCAACTCCATCTATACCCACAAGGAGATTTTCCTGCGGGAGCTCATCTCCAACGCCAGCGACGCGGAGGACAAGCTGGCCTACAAGTCCCTCACCGATGACAGCGTGGATGTCAAGCGCAAGGATCTGAAGATCACCATCGTCCCGGACAAGGAGAAGCGCACCCTCACCGTGTCCGACAACGGCATCGGCATGTCCCGGGAGGACCTGGAGTCCAACCTGGGCACCATCGCCCGCAGCGGCTCGGGGCAGTTCAAGGCCGGGCTGGCGGAGGATGACAAGGCGGCGGACAAGATTGACGTCATCGGCCAGTTCGGCGTGGGCTTCTACTCCGCCTTTATGGTGGCCGAC
>JAHYYS010000065.1 GCA_019424865.1 bacterium | reverse complement strand
GTCGTTGCCATGCCCACCCGGGACGACATCGACTTCCCCGTGGAAGAGCACCTCATCGTCGAGCTGTATTCTAAGTAATTTTCTCTGCCTGCTCCGGCCAGCTTTGGCCGGAGCGGTCAGCCCAAACAGACTTAGACAACCCTCAGATATTGGTGAGCTGAATGAAGCGGCGCTGGAGCGCCGCCGAGAAAAGGAGGGTATCCTAGCATATGGTAGAAATTGAAAAGCCCCGCATTGAATGTGTTGAAAATCCCGGCGACGCCTCCTACGGCAAGTACGTGGTGGAGCCCCTGGAGCGGGGCTACGGCACCACGTTGGGCAATTCCCTGCGCCGGATCCTGCTGTCCTCTCTGCCTGGAACCGCGGTGACCTCCATCAAGATCGCCGGTGTCCAGCACGAGTTTACCACCATTCCCGGCGTCAAGGAGGACGTGACTGAAATCGTCCTGAACGTCAAGGGAATCATCGCCAAGCTGTATTGCGACGGCGTCAAAACTGTGCACATTGAGGCCTCGGGTGAGTGCAAGGTGACCGCCGGGGACATCAAGGCCGACGCGGATGTGGAGATCCTCAACCCGGATCTGCACATTGCGACCCTGGGCCCTGATGCCTCCCTGAGCATGGAGCTGACCCTTTCCCACGGCCGCGGCTATGTCCCCGCGGACAAGAATAAGCCGGCCCAGTCCATTATCGGGCTGATTCCCGTGGATTCCATCTACACTCCGGTCCGCAAGGTCAATTATACGGTGGAGAATACCCGTGTGGGCGACGCCACCGACTATGACAAGCTGACCCTGGAGGTGTGGACCAACGGCACCATTGATGCCCGGGACGCCGTCTCTTTGGGCGCGCGGATTTTGTGCGACCACTTCACGCTGTTTACCGACCTGTCCGAGACCATGGGCAGCCGCTCCACTGTGGTGGAGAAGGCGGAGACCCAGCGGGATAAGGTGATGGAGATGACCATTGATGACATGGATCTCTCCGTCCGGTCCTATAACTGCCTGAAGCGGGCCAACATCAACACGGTGGAGGACCTGTGCTCCAAGACCGAGGAAGAGATGATGAAGGTCCGGAACCTGGGCCGCAAGTCCCTGGAAGAGGTCATCAACAAGCTGGCGATGATGGGCCTGTCCCTGGCCAGCGATGACAGCAGCAACTAAGCGCGGAGGCGAGCGAGCAGCGCACGCCTGCGTTGGGGACAGTGCGGAAGGTATGTAACGTTCCGCTTCCCGCACGGCAAGGTGCCGTCCTCTCCGGAGGTGTCCCCGGCCGAAAGGCCGAATGAACGAATTTATGTTGGATCTCGCCACGCGAGGTCGAAGGAGTGTTTCCCATGGCACAGAAGAACCGCAAGCTGGGCCGCAGCAGCGACCACCGCAAGGCTATGCTCCGGGCAATGGTGACCTACCTGCTGGAGAACGGCCAGATTAAGACCACCGTTACCCGCGCGAAGGAAGTGGCTCCCGTGGCCGAGAAGATGATCACCCTGGCCAAGGAGAACAGCCTGGCTTCCTACCGTCAGGCGCTGGGCTTTATCACCAAGGAGGACGTGGCCAACAAGCTGTTTAAGGAGCTGGGCCCCAAGTATGCCGACCGCAACGGCGGCTATACCCGCATTGTCCGCATTGGTCCCCGGCGCGGCGACGCCGCTGAGATGGCTATCATCCAGCTGGTGTAAGCCTGGTCCTGCCAGAGGTGCAGATGTACTCAAAGAACCCCGCCCTGTCAAGGGTGGGGTTCTTTCGTTTATGGAATAGAATTTGCCGCGGGCACGAGGCAGCCTTTTGGCCTGTAGGGGCGGAGTGGATACCTGCTGCGGGGGAAGCTGGATCCGCCGACGGAGCCGAAGCCATGAAAAAAGCTTTTGGTTCCATCTTGGAGGGAAAGCCGCCGCTTTCGGGTCCTGCGCCGTCAACGACGGAGCAGCGGGCAAGATGCTCCCGAACAAAGCCCGGGCAGCGCATTCTTTGCGCTGCGGCTCTTTCCTTGCGGGGCCAAGTCTGGTATAATAAAACATACGAAAAACGACGCGGCAAGGGGGGCGCAGAGCATGGCGAGAAAGGCTGGCCGGCAAAACGACATGCTGGATCTGCTGAAATGTATCTCCATCTACAGTGTGGTGCTGGCCCATGTGCCCCTGCCGGGGCAGTTCGGGCGGGCCATCTGCGCCCTGGCCAAATTTTCGGTGCCGGTGTTCTTCCTGATTTCCGGCTATTTCAGCTGGGGAAAGGACAGCCGCACCCTGGGCCGCCGGGCGGTCCACGCCTGGAAGCTGCTGATTGGGGTGTCCCTGCTGCTTCTGGCCTTTGGCTGCGTGCTGGCCCGGCGGCAGGGGCAGGCCATCAGCGCCTATCTCCTCAGCCGCATGACCCCGTTTTTCTTCAAGGAGGCCGTGCTCTTCCAGGTGCTCCCCCTGCCCTATTCCTGGCCCATGTGGTATATGGCCTCCCTGGCCATTGTCTATGTGCTGTGGTGTGGGATGACCCGGCTGGCCGAACAGCGGGGAAAGCAGCTGCCCTATGACGTGCTGGGGGTGGTGTCCCTGGGACTGCTGGTCCTCCATATCTCCCTGGCGGAGGGGCGGGCCATGCTGGGACTGGAGCCCGTTGCCAACCAGTATGTGCGCAACGCGTGGCTGGACGCCTTTCCCTTTTTTTCCATCGGCGCCTGGTTTGGGCAGCATCAGGAGCGCTTTGCACAGGAGGGCCGGGGGACGGGCCTGCTCTGGGCCGGCGTGGGGGCCGGAGCGCTGCTGACGGTATGGGAGTTCAGCCGGGTGGATGTGGTGGACGTATTTGTAGGCACCACGCTGATGGCCTTTTGTATGGTGGCCGCCGCCCTGCGCCGCCCCCGGGTGTCCAGCCCGCTGCTGAAAAAGACGGCCTGCTTCTGCGGCCGGTCGCTGACCTTTTCCATCTACGCCATCCACGTGCCCCTGTATGGGGTGATGACGGAGTGGCGGAGCACCGTGCCCGTGTTTGACTGGATGCTGAGCCAGGGCTGGCTGCGGCCTGTCTGGATCGGGGTTTTGTCCACTGCGGCGGCGCTGGTGCTGTATTATCTGAACCCGGCAAGGAGGAGAAAGAACGCAGCATGAAAATTATTGACGCCCATCTGCATCTGTTTCCCGCCCAGGAGGCGTGGGCGGAGGAGACGGCCCAAAGCGTGGGCCACCACAACAGTGTGGACCACCTGCGCCAGGTCTATGGGGAGCTGGATATTGTCCACGGGGTGGTCATGGGCAACCGCAGCCTGGAGACGGAGTACCACAGCTATCCCACGGATCTGTTCCACTACTGTGTGGGGCTGGACAGCACCCTGATGGACGGGGGACGGGCGGTGATTCCCGACCTGCCCGACCGGGTGGAGGAGCACATGAAGCGGGAGAACTGCTGCGGGGTGAAGCTCTATCCGGGCTATAACAAGATCTGGCTGTCCGACCCCATCTACCGACCCATCTATGACCTGGCCGCCCGGTATGATAAGCCGGTGGCCGTCCATATGGGCCTGACCGCCAGCGGCCGGGGACACCTGAAATACAGCCACCCCCTGGCCCTGGACGAGGCGGCCGCCGACCACCGGCGCACCCGCTTTGTTATGTGCCACTTCGGAAACCCCTTTCTGGAGGCGGCCGCGGCGGTGGTGGAGAAGAACCGGAACGTGGCCGCCGACCTGTCCGGCCTGCTGGAGGGGCGGGTGGACCTGCCGCGGTACTTTCAGGAGCAGGCGGGCTATGTCTCCCTGCTGCGCACCTGGCTGACGGCCATCTGCCGCTGGGACGACATCCTGTACGGCACCGACTGGCCCATTGTCAATCTGGAGGAGTATATCCGCTTTGTCCAGGGCATCGTCCCCCGGGAGCACTGGGAGCAGGTGTTTTTCCAAAACGCCAACCGGGTCTACGGCCTGGGGCTGAAGGAATAGAAAAATTCCCGCCGCATTGCGGCGGGAATTTTGTATTTGATTTGAGGAAAGGGAAGAAGCTCAGGCCTCCAGATTCTTGCCGTCCGCGTCAAACAGATGGCACACGTTGCCGCTGAAGGTGAAGGTGATCTCGGCGCCGCGTCCGGAGGAGGTGCGCTGCTCGCTGGACAGGTCCATGGTGGGGACGATGATGACCACGTCGTGGCCGGAGGCGTTGACGTGGAAGTGGATCTCGCTGCCCATCATCTCGGACACGTCCACCTTGGCGGTGATGGAGTTGGAGCCGCCGCCCAGAGTGATGTGCTGGGGACGCACGCCCAGGGCCACGTCCTGCTCGGGGACATTCTTGCCGGCGAGGATCTGCTGCTTCTCGGGGGACAGCTCCACCTTGAGGGCGCCGGTGGTCACATAGTAGGCGCCGCCCTCCTTGACCAGCCTGGCGTCGAAGAAGTTCATCTGCGGCGTGCCGATGAAGCCGGCCACAAACAGGTTGGCGGGGTGGTCAAAGACCTCCTGCGGCGTGCCGATCTGCTGGATGAAGCCGTCCTTCATGATGACGATGCGGTCGCCCAGGGTCATGGCCTCGGTCTGGTCGTGGGTGACGTAGATGAAGGTGGTGTTGATGCGCTGGCGCAGCTTGATGATCTCCGCGCGCATCTGGTTGCGCAGCTTGGCGTCCAGGTTGGACAGCGGCTCGTCCATCAGCAGCACCTTGGGCTCCCGGACGATGGCGCGGCCGATGGCCACACGCTGGCGCTGGCCGCCGGACAGGGCCTTGGGCTTGCGGTCCAGATACTGGGTGATGTCCAGAATGGCGGCCGCCTCGCGCACGCGGCGGTCGATCTCGTCCTTGGGCATTTTCTTCAGCTTCAGGGGGAAGGCCATGTTGTCATACACGGTCATGTGGGGGTACAGGGCATAGCTCTGGAACACCATGGCGATGTCCCGGTCCTTGGGCTCCACGTCGTTCATCAGCTTGCCGTCGATATACAGCTCGCCGTCGCTGATCTCCTCCAGGCCGGCGACCATCCGCAGGGTGGTGGACTTGCCGCAGCCGGAGGGACCGACCAGAACGATGAACTCCTTATCGGCGATGTCCAGATTGAAGGACTGGACGGCTACCACGCCGCGGTCGGTGATCTGAAGGTTGGTTTTCTTTTCACCCTCGTCTGATTTGGACTTTTTCTTCTTTTTCTGATCGCCGCTGTAGGGGTAGATCTTCATGATGTTCTTCAAAGTCAAGCTGGCCATGTTTCCGACTTTGACGGCAGGGCCTCCGCCCGCACCGCCTCGCCCTCGGGGGCATGCCCCTTGGACTTTACGACAGGTCTCCACACTGCCGCACCGCAAGCCGAAGCGGTTGTTTACTTCCTCCTTTTGTCAGGTGCGGCTGCTATTGGAATGGAGTAGCGGGCCGCCCAGCAGGTTTGATTGGGTCTGCCCGGCGGCCTGTGTGCCGCGGAGCATTACCTGTCTTATTATACATGATAACGGGGCGAAAGACAAGGAAAAACTGTAAAATTTGATGGGCAAATTCCATCATTTCAAAAAGCGGCGCACCAGCCGCTCCTTCCACGGGGTATAGGGGGGATAGCGGAGGGGGGGATCCAGGGGGGAGGTGCGCACCAGCACCCCCTTTTCGTGGGTAAAGGTGTCGAAGCTGCGCCGGCCGTGGTAGCTGCCCATGCCGCTGCGCCCCATTCCGCCGAAGGGCAGGCGGCTGGAGGCCAGGTGCAGGACGGTGTCGTTGACGCAGCCGCCCCCGAAGGACAGCTCCCGCAGGAAGCGGCGCTGGACCGCCCGGTCCTGGGAGAAGAGGTACAGGGCCAGGGGATGGGGGCGGTCGGCGATAAAATCCATGGCCTGCTGGATGTGGTCAAAGGGGAGGACGGGCAGCACAGGCCCGAAAATCTCCTCCTGCATCACCGGGTCTTCGGGGGACACTCCGGTCAGGATGGTGGGCTGAATTTTCAGGGCGTCCTCGTCCCAGCGGCCGCCGAAGGCCGCCTTGTCCGGGTCAATCAGGGCGCGCACCCGCTCGAACTGCCGGCGGTTGATCATGCGCACATAGCCCTGGTTGTCCAGGGGGTTCCGGCCGTACAGCCGGGTGATCCACTGCTCCACCCGGGCCAGAAATTCCGCCTGAATCCGCCGGTCCACCAGCAGATAGTCCGGCGCCACACAGGTCTGGCCGCAGTTGAGCAGCTTGCCGAATACCAGCCGCTTGGCGGCCAGGTCCAGCCGGGCGGTGGCGTCCACCACGCAGGGGCTTTTGCCCCCCAGCTCCAGGGTGACGGGGGTCAGGTTCCGGGCCGCATGCTCCATGACCTGGCGGCCGGTCTCCGCGCCGCCGGTGAAGAAGATGTGGTCAAAGGGCAGATCCAGCAGCGTCCGGTTGGCCTCCCGGTCCCCGGACAGGGCGGCCACATGCCCGGGGGAAAAGGCGTCGGCAATCAGGGCCCGGAGCACCCGGGCGCTGGCGGGGGCGGAGGCGGAGGGCTTCACCAGGCAGCAGCACCCCGCCGCCACAGCCCCAATCAGGGGCTCCAGGGTGAGCAGGAAGGGGTAGTTCCAGGGGGAGATAATCAGCACCGCCCCCAGGGGCTGGGGGATGATGCGGCTTTTGGCGGGGAACTGGGCCAGGGGCGTGGGGACGCAGCGGGGCCGGGCCCAGCGGGCAAAGTGCCGCCTGACATAGTTCAGCTCCGCGAGCGTCAGCCCGGTTTCGCACATATAGCCCTCCAGCGGGGGCTTGTTCAGGTCGGCGCCCAGGGCATCCTGTATCTCCCCCTCCCGGGCGCGGATGGCCGCCTCCAGCCGGTCCAGGGCCTGGCGGCGGAAGGACAGGTCCAGGGTGGCCCCGGAGCGGAAAAAGGCCCGCTGGGCGGCGGCGAGAGCTTGGATATCCATAGCAAGGGTCTCCTTTCGGGGGCGCCGGCGCACGGCGCCCCATAGGCTGAAAAAAGGGGAGCGGGGAAAAAACGGGAGGACGGCCCTGCCGTACCCGAAAGCGCACGCACAGCAGGCGCCGGCCTGCCGGACAGAGGTCCGGGCGAAACCGGACGCCTGCATGACGCGGAGCGGCGTGAAAACAGTATGTCCGCCGGGAGGCGGGCTTAACCGGGAGGACAGCCCGACCCGAAAAGACGGTGTGCCGCTTTTGAAAAAAGTGGCACACCGTTTTTTGACAGACGCTGCCCGCTTTAGCTGCGGGCGGCCACAAACAGGTTGGGGGGCGCGGGGAACAGGTTCTCCCGCTCCAGCACGGTGAAGCCGCCGGCGGCAATCACCTGCTCCATCTTTTTCATGGAGTAGAAGGCCACATAAGGCATGGAGCCGGTATGGCTCTTCCAGAATTTTTTGATGCCCACCTTGGTGAGCTTTTCGCCCAGGCAGTCGGTGGCGGAGAGGAAGATGCCCCCGGGCTTGAGCAGGGAGCGGATGCGGGCGAGCACCTCCTGGGGGTTGTCCACATAGCACAGCACGTTGAAGGCGGTCACCGCGTCGAAGGAGCCGGGCTCCAGACAGGGGTCGAACAGGTCGGTCTGGGAGATCTCCACGTTCTGCACGCCCAGGTCCGCAGCCTTGGCCTTAGCCCGGCGGACCATCTCGTCCGAGATGTCGATGGCCCGCACCCAGGACACGTGGGGGGCAATCTGAAAGGTGGTGATGCCGGTGCCGCAGGCAAATTCCAACACCCGATCCTGGGGCTGAAGATACTTCAGCGCCTTGGACACCGTCTTGTCATAGGCCGCGGCATATTGGGGGCCGATCTGGTCGTCATAGTGCTGGGAGCGCATGTTCCAAAAGTCCTTGCAGCCAATCATAATGTAAGAGCACGTCCTTTCCAAAGGCGCCGGGCGCCCTTCCCTTTGCCGCTATTATACACCGTTTGGTGAAAAAAGGCCAGAGGAGAAAGGTGGATTTTGGGCGGTTTTTCCAAAAATACAGGCGCCGCGGGCGGCCGGGGACAAAAATGTCGGGGCCGAAAGGCCCCGACACAGCTGGTTTCAGGAAATTTTGCCGCTGGGGGTACAGGACATGGAGATGTCGACCGGGATATAGGGACGATCCCTGTGAGTCAGCCGTGCGGACAGCGCGGCGGTGCTGCCGTCGGTGTCAATCACTTCCCTGCCATAAGACCAGCCGCCGCTGGTGTCGTGGGAGGTGCTGGCCTCCTCCACCCAGGCGCTTTTCCCGTCATAGCCAAAGGTGGCGGAGAGGGTGACGGTGGCAACCGTTTGTCCCTGATACGTAACAGTTCGAATTTTGTCAGCTGATTTGGTACTGGCCCGCGCGGCGGAGTCGTAGACGGTGAGGGTAGTGGTAACCACAATGTCGCCGTATTCCGTGTGGATCACCGACTGCTGAACCGAGCTGGCGGGCTGGGCGGCGGCACAGGGCAAAACGGCCGTGCACAGCAGCAGAGCGCCAATCAGGAAAGCGAAAATTCGTCTTCTCATGTCTTGGGTGCCTCCTCATAAATAGTAAGTGTTTCCTGTACTTGCACTTCCATGGGACGGTTTAGCAAAAGAGCAACCGAGGCTGCAAGAAACAAAATTGTGGCCACAGCCAGAACGGCGAGCCCGCGGCGGAGCCACACCTTTTTCGCCCGATGGCGGCGCAGAACGTCCGGCTCCAAAGTCTCCAAAAAGTTTTCCGCCACCTCCTGGGGAGTGCCCAGAAACTTCAGGATCTCCTCCCGCGAGGGGGCGGGGCTGCCATCGGCAAAGTCTTTGGCCATGCGCAGGGTGTCCTTCAGACAGCGCCGGCGATCCGCCGCCGGGCAGTCCAGCAGCCGCTCCAGCTGGCGCAGGTAAGGGTGAAGCTGGGCCTCCAGCTCTTTCCAGCTTGGCCGTTTGGTCCACAAGAAAATCACTTGACCTTTCATGTTGGGTACCTCCTGTATCCTGCCATAAGATGGGGCCGCCCGGTCAGCCGGCGGTTTGCAGGCACTGCCCCCCCCCTTCACGATTCAGACCCACGATTTTGTCCACGGCATCGGTAAAAAGCCGGTACTCCTGAATCAGGCAGGTCAGATAATCGCGCCCTTCGTCGGTGACGGCGAAATAGATGCGCACCCGGTTGTCCTCCGACATGGTTTTCCGGAACTCCTGGATATACTCCCCCGCCTGCAGGCGGTAGATGGTCTGGTACAGGGTACTGAAGGTGATGGCCCCCTGGCTGCGCTCCTCAAAGAGCTGCATCAGCTCATAGGTGTACATGGGCCTCTCCTGCAGCAGACACAGAGTCATCATCTCCGTGGTGGCTTTTTTCAGGGCGTCCCGGATGCTGTCTCCCGGCACTTTAGGTTTTCTTCCCATAGCTGGCCTCCTGTTCTATACGTAAAATGTATGAAGCTTCTGTATTTATTTTATTTATTAAGATATAAAAAGTCAAGCATATTATTTATTGACAAGCATTGGGAAGAATGCTATAATCCAGATAGAAAAGGCCGGACAGGCCAGGGAAAGGAGAGCCTATTATGAAACGAAATCAGAAAAAAAGCTGGCTTCGGCTGGCGGCCGGCGCGCTGTGCGCCTGCATGCTGTGCTCCGCCGGGGCTCTGGCCGCCCAACCCCAGGCGCAGCGGATCCGTTTCGACACCTATGACTCCCAGGCGCTGAAGGTGGACGCGGGGGGCCGTACCTATTCCGTGAGTACCACCCTGTACTACGCGCCGCCCCGGTATAAAACGGGAGTGTGGATCATAGCGGACTCCTCCGTGCCCGGCGGCACCATGAGCGCCCGGGCCTATCTCTACGACCGCAGCGGAAGCCTGATGCAGGACACCCCCTGGGTGGTGGAGGAGACCACAACCCACTTCCTGTTTGTGGAGACCGATGATGACGGCACCTCCGACCCCTATGTGGCCTCCTCCGGTGAGTTCCGCATCCGCCACGGCGGCAGTGTGATGACCTCCGGCGACACCCCCAAGCTGATCTATGACGACGGGGACGTCTTTGAGGCGGCCCGGGCCAGGACGGCCCAGGCGCCCGACTCCCCCCGGGCGGCCTATCCGGTGAACAGCCGGGGGATGACCTACGGCTCCCTGCTGCTGGCCTATGACATCGGGGAGAAGCCCGACCTGATCGCCGCCGTGGGCACCGAGGGCCAGCAGGGCTATGTGCTGCGGGAGGACTTCGATCCCCAGTTCTATACCCAGGAGGCGGCCCGGGCCTATGCACAGCACCTGAAGCAGGACAACCTGATCCCCCTGTACAGCCTGGACGGGGAGCGGATCGGCTCCTACGCCCTGGGCACCGCGGGCCGGGCGGAGGAGACGGACCCCGTCACCCAGGCGCGCCTGGAGCAGCTCAGCGCACAGCAGCCGGCGGCGGATCTGGAGCCGCTGCAGCCCTATCAGCCCCTGACCGCCCGGGAGCAGGCGGACCTTCAGGACGCCCTGGTGGACGGCGCCTATCCCACCACCCCCAAGGGGGAGACCTACGGCCCCCGGATGGCCCGGTACCTGGTGGGCTATGAGCCCGACCTGATTGCCGTGGTGGGGGACGAGGGGATGCGGGGCTATGTCCGCCGCAGCGAATACCAGTGGGCCAGCTATGGCGGCGGCGTGCTGGAGGTGTACGACCTGAAGGGCGCGGTCATTGACCAGTTTACCGTGAAGGCGGGCCGGTAGCACGGCGGCTTTCCGTGTCGGCCCACGGGGCGCCCAGAAGCATATATTATATTTATATTTTGTGTTAATCTATCTATCAGAAAGGACGGGATAAGGTGGACATGCCTAAAGTGAGAGCCTGGGCGCGCCGTGTATGTTCGGCGGTGGTCTTTTTGACCGCTGTGCTCGGTCTGATCCAGCATTATACCGGCGCCCCCTTCCCCGAGGCGCTGATGTGGGGACTTGACTTTGCTGTCGCGCTGTCGGGCGCGCTGTGGTCCGCCTGTGAGGCCGCCTATATCCGATGGGCTTTGTCCAATGGCAGCTATGCCAAGGGAGCCCGGGCGGGCAAGCGGAATTTCGTCCTTTTTCTCGTGCTGGCCGTCCTGCTCGCGGCGCTCGCGGTGTGGGTTCTGATTTCTTCCTGACGAATGCCTTTTGCCACAAATTCATACGTACCAACGCGGGGGCGGCTTCTGGCCGCCCCCGCGTGAGACTGTCGAAAAAGTGGCTTGTCAATTAATAGAAATTGACAAGCCACTTTTTCGAGTGGGCCGCACGAAATTTCGGGCTCGATTTCTTGCGAAATTGTCGCCCGAAATTTCGTGAGAGGTGTCATTTCCCAGGCACATGTCCTTGGAAATGACTGGATTTCATTTTATTCCGCCGCCTGCGGACGGCGGAACTCCTTGCAGGAGGGCTTTTTTGACACGCTGACGCGGGGGCGGCCAGAAGCCGCCCCCGCATTCAGCTTTGCTGCGCTTTGCCCCGCCGCCCCGGGCCGCAGAATCAAGTCCCGCCATTGCCCGCGGCGTGTGCCAGAGAAAAGGCGGTTTTTTCGCAAAAGCTGTAAAGCGCTTTCTAGTTGCGCAGCGGGCGATGGGATATTATAATAGTATTATTATTTCTGGGCTGGGCCTCCCCCCCGCTGTCCGGTCCCCCTGTGTGCTGCGGATGGGGGCAAAGGGGCTGTATGGGCCTGGAACAGTGGAAGGAAGAGAAAAGCGGGGGGACTGCCGGCAGGGGGGCATGGGCCGGCAGAAGCGAGACCCGCGGGAAGTGTGAGGAGAAGGAACATATGGTAAAAAATCTGACGGAAGGACAGCCGCTGAAGCTGCTGTTTTTCTTTGCGCTGCCCATGGTGGCGGGCAATCTGTTTCAGCAGCTGTACAACATGGTGGACACCGCCGTGGTGGGGAAATTTGTGGGGGAGGACGCGGTAGCGGCCGTGGGTTCCTCCTTTCCCATCGTGTTTTTGGCGGTGGCGGTGGCCTCGGGGCTGTCCATGGGGTGCAACGTGGTGGTGTCCCAGCTCTTTGGCGCCGGGCGCATTCACGAGATGAAGACCACCATCTCCACCGCGCTTCTGGCCATGGGCGGACTGGGGCTGAGCATCATGATTCTGGGCCCCCTGCTGGCCGATCCGCTTCTTCTGCTGCTGGGCACGGACGCGGACATCATGGCGGACGCCGGAGCTTATCTGCGCATCTACTTCGGCGGGGCGCTCTTCCTGTTTCTCTACAACACCCTCAACGGCATCTATAACGCCCAGGGGGACAGCAAAACGCCCCTGATTTTCCTGATGATCTCCAGCCTGACCAACATTGTGCTGGATCTGGTGTTTGTTATTGAGTTTGATATGGGCGTGGCCGGCGTGGCCTGGGCCACCCTGATTGCCCAGGGCATGTGCGCGCTGGCCTCGCTGGCGGTGCTGATCCGCCGGATGCGGCGCATGCCCTGCGAGCCGGAGAAGGCGGGGGAGAAAGTCCCCCTGTTTCATGGGGCGGCGGTCAGGCGCATCGCCCAGATCGGCCTGCCCTCCATGCTGCAGCAGTCCCTGGTCTCCCTGTCCATGATGCTGATGCAGGGGCTGGTCAACTCCTATGGCAAGGTGCTGGTGGCCGGCTACACCGCCGCCACGAAAATTGACTCCCTGGCCATGCTGCCCAACATGAACTTTGCCAACGCCATGTCCAGCTACACCGCCCAGAACATCGGCGCGGGCAAATACGAGCGGGTGAAGGAGGGATTGAAGGCCTGCCTGCTGATGGTGGTGATCTTCTCGCTGCTGATTACCGTGATTATTTTCCTCTTCGGCAGCCAGCTGCTCTCCCTGTTCCTGGACCCGGGGGACACCTCGGGGGCCCTGGGCTATGGAATCGCCTATATGAATACGGTGTCGGTGTTTTATATCCTGATGGGCTTCCTCTTTGTCCCCAACGGCCTGCTCCGGGGGGCGGGGGACATGGGGGCCTTCACCCTCAGCTCCATGTGCAACCTCTTTTCCCGGGTGGCCATGGCCTATGCCCTGGCCTATCTGACCCCGCTGGGGGCCAACTCCATCTGGTGGTCCATCCCCGCCGGCTGGGCCGTGGGCGCCGCCGTCTCGCTGCTGAGGGTGAAAAGCGGGAAGTGGATGCGCCGGACTGTGGCAGACCGGATGATGTAAGGCGCGCGTCCCGCCGCCCTTTCCTGAAAACGGGCTGTCTTCCGTCCGGACCGCTCCGGAGGCGGAAAACAGCCCGTTTTTTTGAAAAAAAGCTCTGTTCAACCCGGAATGAATGTGATAAGATAGTACCCAGTCTTTTGGAGGCTTACCCTATGCTGCAAAGGAGTATTGTATGATTACCGTCACCGATCTCAGTCTCAATTACAGCGGCACCCCGCTGTTTTCCCACGTGGACCTGCAGTTTTTGCGGGGAAACTGCTACGGCATCATCGGCGCCAACGGCGCCGGCAAGTCCACCTTTCTGAAAATCCTCTCCGGGGAGCTGGAGCCCTCCACCGGCGAGGTGTCCATCCTGCCCAACATCCGCATGTCGGTTCTGAAGCAGGACCAGAACGCCTATGACGCCTACAATGTCATGGACACGGTCATCATGGGCAACCAGCGCCTGTACGACATCGGCAAGGAGAAGGAGGCCCTCTACGCCAAGGAGGAGATGACCGACGAGGACGGCATGCGTGCCTGCGAGCTGGAGGAGGAGTATGCCGAGCTGGGCGGCTGGGAGGCCGAGAGCGACGCCAGCCGCATCCTCCAGGGGCTGGGGCTGGGCACCGAGCTGCACTATAACGACATGGCCACCCTGGACCCCCGGCTGAAGGTGAAGGTGCTTCTGGCCCAGGCCCTGTTCGGCAATCCCGACCTGCTGATGATGGACGAGCCCACCAACAACCTGGACATCGACGCGGTGAACTGGCTGGAGGACTTCCTGCTGGACTTCGAGGGCACCGTCATCGTGGTGTCCCACGACCGGCACTTCCTGAACACCGTGTGTACCCACATTGTGGACATCGACTACAACAAGATCAAGATGTACGTGGGCAACTACGACTTCTGGTACGAGTCCTCCCAGCTGGTGCAGCAGCTCATCAAAAACCAGAACAAGCGCAACGAGGAGAAGATCAAGGAGCTGCAGGACTTTATCTCCCGCTTCTCCGCCAACAAGTCCAAGTCCAAGCAGGCTACCGCCCGGCGCAAGCTGCTGGACAAGCTCACCGTGGAGGAGATGCCCGCCTCCTCCCGCCGCTACCCCTGGGTGGGCTTCACCCCCGACCGGGAGGTGGGCAAGGACATCCTCTTTGTCACCGACGTGAGCAAGACCATCGACGGGGTGAAGGTGCTGGACAAGGTGTCCTTCATTGTGAACCACGGGGACAAGATCGCCTTTGTGGGCGACAACGAGAACGCCCACACCGCCCTGTTCAAAATCCTGGCCGGGGAGCTGGAGCCCGACGAGGGCACCGTGAAGTGGGGCCAGACGGCCACCTTCTCCTATTTCCCCAAGGACAACACCCCCTATTTCCAGGACAACGACGACAACCTGGTGCAGTGGCTGCGCCAGTACTCCCCCGATCCCCAGGAGCAGTACCTGCGGGGCTTCCTGGGCCGGATGCTCTTCTCCGG
>JAHYYS010000064.1 GCA_019424865.1 bacterium | reverse complement strand
AGGTGGCCGCGCCGCCGAAGGGCTCGATCTCGGTGGGGTGGTTGTGGGTCTCGTTCTTGAACATGAGCAGCCAGTCCTGCTCCTTGCCGTCCACCTGGGCGGGGACGTGGATGGAGCAGGCGTTGATCTCCTCGCTCTCGTCCAGCTCGGGGAGCTGGCCCCGCTTCTTCAGGGTCTTGGCCCCGATGGTGGCCAGGTCCATAAGGGTCTGGGGCCGCTGGGCGGCCTTCTCCTCCCCGTAGACCTCCACCCGGGCGGCCAGATACGCCTCATAGGCCGCCTTTACCGCCGGATCGTCAATGGAGATCTCGTCCAGGTGGGTGGAGAAGGTGGTGTGGCGGCAGTGGTCGGACCAGTAGGTGTCCACCACCCGCACCTCGGTGATGGTGGGGTCCCGCTTCTCCTCGTCCCGGAAATAGGCCTGCAGGAATTTCAGGTCGTCCAGGTCCATAGCCAGGCCCAGCCGGGAGAGCAGCTGGGACAGCCCGGCCTCATCCAGCTGGGTGAAGCCCTCCACCGTCTCCACATGGTCGGGCACCGGATGGGTGCGCACCAGGGTTTCAGGCTTGTCCATGGAGGCCTCCCGGCTCTCCACGGGGTTGATGAGATAGGCGCGGATTTTCTCCAGGTCGCCCTGGGACAGCTCCCCCACCAGCAGATGGAGCTTGGCATAGGCGATGAGGGGGCGGTCCACCCCGGCCATCAGCTGGATGCACTGGGCGGCGGAGTCGGCCCGCTGGTCAAACTGGCCGGGCAGGGCCTCCACGGCGATCAGGCTGTACGGCTGCTGCGGACGGGGAAACTCCTCGTCATAGACCAGATCCACCTGGGGCTCGGAGAAAACGATGCCCTTGGCGCGCTGATAGACCTGGGGGTCAATCTGGTCGGCGTCGTACCGGTTGAGGATGACGACGGATTTCAGACCCTGGACGCCCAGCTGCTCCTGCAGCTGGCGGCACAGACCCTGGGCCTCCACGTCAAAGCCGGGCTTTTTCACGGAATAACAGCGGTAAACACTCATGTCCATTCCTCCACATTTTGCTGGAGAGGGCGGGGCCCTCCCCGGTATAGGATTTCTCTGTATTGTACAAGGGGCGGGGATGCTATGAGATGGTCCAGTTCTCCAGGCCGGCAAATACATTGCCGCGCACGGGGGACAGACCGGACAGCCGGCCCCACTGGGTGAGGACGGAGCCGTTTTTAAAGCAGACAGGTGCAATGGGCGCCTGCTGATTCAGATATTCAAACAGGGCGCGGGCGGCGGCGGTCCGCGCCTCGCCGCTGGCCTGCACAAAGGCGGAGAGAAGACTGTCCCCCTGGGTGTCCTGCCAGCGGCCATAGTTCAGTGCGCCGCCGGAGGAGAGCAGGGCGGTCAAATCAAAGTCGGCGGTGAGCACCACCTCGCCCAGATACAGGTCGAAGTCGCCCTGGGCCAGGGCGGCGGTATAGTCCTCGAAGTCCAGCGCGTTGACGGTGATCTCCATTCCGGCGGACTCCAGCTGCCCGGCAATCAGCTGGGCGGCGGACAGCTTGGCCGTGTTTTCCCGGTTCACCAGCAAAACCAGCTCCCGTCCCAGCACGCCCAGATCCTCCAGCTGAGACACCAGCGCCTCGGGGGCATAGGACAGCACCCCGGCCAGCGTCTGGTCGTACAGGGGGCTGGCGGGATGGACCGGCAGGGCGGTGGAGACGGCGTGGCTGGCGTAGACGGTCTGGGCAACGGCGTCCCGGTCGATGCCCCGGGTCAGGGCCGTGCGCACGCCGGCGCTGCGGCACAGGCCGCTCTGGGTGTTGAAGCCCAGGTAGATCAGGTCGGTGGTGGCATAGTCCCAGGTCTCGTAGCTGCCCGAGTAGCCCATGGCGTTGGTGCCCATCAGGTCCACATCCACCAGAGACACATCCCCCGAGCTGAAGGCAAAAATCAGATCGTCGCTGCGGGAAACCGCACGCAGGGGGATTTCTGTGCAGGGAAGGGACTTGTCCTGCCACCAGCCGGAGCGGGCGGTGAGGGAGGGGGAGTCCCCCTGCTGGGAAAATACATAGGGCCCCGTGCCCGCCGGGCGGTCCCCGGTGCCCAGGGCGATGGGGATGTCCAGAAGGAGGGGGAGATTCCCATTGGGGCGGCTGAGGGTGATGGTGACGGTGTTTTCCCCGGAGGCCTCCACCCCGGTGACGCCGGAGAGCCGGGAGGCATAGCGGGACTCCGCCCCGCGGGCGGTGTTCAGCGCGTCGGCCACCGCCTGCCCGGTGAGGGGCGTGCCGTCGGAGAAGGTGACTCCGCTGCGGAGGGTGAAGGTCCAGGTCAGGCCGTCCCCGCTGGCGGTATAGCTCTGGCAGAGCACAGGCTGGGCCTGGAAGGAGGCGTCCAGCTGGAACAAAGGCTCGTACAGCAGGGGGGCCAGCGTCAGATTGGCCCGGTTGGCGGCCAGGGCGGGGTGAAAGCTGTAGCTGGGATAGGCCGCCAGGGTAAAGGGGGTGGTTACCGGCTCCTGCTGGGACAGGGCGGGAGCGGAGGTGTCGGACTGGCTGCCGCTGCCCGCGGCCCCATCCGCGCCGCAGGCGGACAGGAGAAGCAGGGCGGCAGACAGCAGGCAGAGAAGGCGTTGTCTCATGGCGCTCCTTTTCTTAACAGCGATGTCATGGGGGTGAGAGCTGAATCACGGCCGCCATGCTGCCCCGGGCGCTCCCCTGAACCCGGTGGGACCAGAAGAGGTCCAGACGGCAGGCGGTGCAGGCGGAACACAGGGCGATGTGATCCGGACGCAGGCCGGCCCGCTCCAGCCAGCGGGCGTTGGCCCCTTTTAAGTCCACGTGGAATTTGTCTGTGCCGGGAATGGGGGAGAGAAAGGGGGCGGCATCGTCTCCCAGCCCGGCCCGCAGGCCGTCGGGGACGTCCCGGTGGGTCTCAAAGCAGCAGGGACCGATGCCCGGGCCGATGGCGGCCAGAATGTCCCCCGGGCTGCAGCCAAAGGCCCGGATCATCTCCTCCGCTGCCCGGGCGGCGACGCCGCCGGCGGTGCCCCGCCAGCCGGCGTGGGCGGCCCCGACAGCTTGGCGCACCGGGTCATAGAGGAGAACGGGGATGCAGTCCCCGGAAAAAATCGTCAGGCACACGCCGGGCTGGTCGGTGACCAGACCGTCGGCCTCGAACATACCGGGGGCGGCGGGATCAGAGAGAATGTCAGCCCGGGTGACCCGGCGGACCCGGCTGCTGTGCACCTGGTGATTTTTGACCAGCGCGCCCGGGTCAGCCCCCACGGCGGCGCAGAAGCGGCGGAAATTTTCCGCCACACGCTCCGGCGCATCCCCCCGGGCGGCCCCCAGGTTCAGGCTGTCCCAGGGCGGGGGAGAGACCCCGCCCAGCCGGGTGGAAAAGCCGTGAGCCGCCCCGGACCAGGCAGAATCCGGACAGAAGTAAAAAGGGACGCCCTGGCGCTCCCCGCGGATGATTTCCATAGACGTCCCTCCTGAGTGTGGTTCTGGCTTTATTCTATCCTAAAATTCTCTGGCTGACAACCCGTTACATGGGAGAAAACTGGATATGTTTTCAAAGGGCGGGGGAGACGTTGTGCCGAAAGGCCCGGCCGCCCCGGCAGGGAGCGCTCAGAGCTGCTCCAGCTCCCGCAGGGTGTCCTGGATGGTCTTTTTGGGCAGATAGACGGCCGCCATCTCCGCCAGCTGCCGCAGCGTCAGGCTCCGGGCCGCCCCCACCATGGGATGGTTCATCAGCTTGCCGAAGCGGCGCTGGAACACCGCGCGGGAGCGGGGGTTGTCCAGCAGCTCCCCCACGGTAATGGTATGGTTGCGCAGATCCATGTTGTATCACCTCCTGCCCTCAGTCTATGCCGCAGGGCCGCCGCCCTGCACACAGGATCTGGGAAGGGCGGCGGGGCGTCTTGCCAGCGGGGGGAGAAAACGGTATAATGAAACACGATGCAGCGGGGCGGCGCGGGCCGCCCAAGCAAAAAGGAGGCGCAATATGTCGGAGTGTATTGTCAATCTGCTGCCCCTCACCCAGGAGGAAAAGCGGGAATTTGAGGCCATCGCGCCGGATGCGGTGCATATCTATGCGGGCCGCCGGAGCGTGACGGAGGAGCAGCTGGCCCAGGCCACCATCCTGCTGGGCTGGGTCCGGGCGGCGGATCTGAAGAAGGCGGGAAAGCTGAAGTGGTTTCAGACCATGTGGGCCGGAACCGACGAGTACGAGGGGCCGGGCACCCTGCCGGAGGGGGTTATCCTGACCTCCTCCAGCGGCTCCAACAGCCGCAGCGTGGCCGAGCACATGCTGGCCAGCGTGCTGGCCCTGTGCCGCCGCCTGCCGGAATACCGGGACAGCCAGCGGGAGCACCGCTGGCAGGACGAGGGGAAGATGCGCACACTGCTGGACAGCACGGTGCTGGTGCTGGGGGCGGGCCATGTGGGCGCAGCCTTCGGGGCCATGTGCCGGGGACTGGGCTCCCATACCATCGGCGTGAAACGGCATGTAAGCGGGCCGGTGGAGGGCTTTGACCAGGTCTGCCCGCTGGAGGAGCTGGACAGCCTGCTGCCCCGGGCGGACGTGGTGGCACTGACCTTGCCCCACACCCCCCAGACGGTGGGGCTGATGGACGCGCGGCGCATCGACCTGATGAAGGAGGACGCCATTTTGATCAGCGCGGGCCGGGGCTCCGTGCTGGATCAGGAGGCCCTGGCCCGGGCCATGCAGGGCGGAAAGCTGTGGGGAGCGGCGCTGGACGTGACGGTGCCCGAGCCCCTGCCGGCGGACAGCCCCCTGTGGGATATCCCCAACCTGCTGCTGACCCCCCATGTGGCCGGCGGCATGCGGCTGGAGGTCACCCGCCGGACCTGCATCCAGATGGCTCAGGACAACCTGCGCCGCTATCTGGCGGGGGAGCCCCTCGTTAACCGGGTACGGTAAAGTCGAAGAGAACGGGGAAAAAACGGCAGCGCTCCGCCCGCAGGCGGCGCAATCTGCCATACAGCCTGACTGGAACAAGCGGCGCACCACCGGATAAAGTGGTGCGCCGCTTGTTTGACAGCTTCCCCTCCGGCGCAGATGCGGCGGAGGGAGGCTTGCGCGCGGGGGAGCGGGAGCCTTACGCTCCGCCGAACTGATTCCAGTAGCCCACGGCCAGCACGCACAGCACGATGAAGGGCAGAATATAGGTCACATAGATGCGCACGGCGGCGGGGAACTTCAGCCCCTGACCGGCGTTGGCCTCGGCCAGGAAGTTCTTCCAGCCCCAGCCGCGCTTGGACACGCAGAACAGCAGGTAGACAACGGAGCCGAGAGGCAGCAGGTTATAGGAGACCAGGAAATCCTCCAGCCCGGAGATGTCGCTGCCGGGTCCCAGGGGCTGAATGGAGGACCACACATTGTAGCCCAGAATGCAGGGCATGGACAGCAGCAGAATTGCCGCGAAGTTGACAGCGATCGCTTTTTTCCGGCTCCAGCCCCACATGTCCATGGCGAAGGAGATGATATTTTCAAACACTGCGATGACGGTGGACAGGGCGGCGAAGGACAAGAAGACGAAGAACAGCGCCCCCCACAGCCGGCCCATGGACATGTCGTTGAAGATGTTGGGCAGGGTGATGAAAATCAGAGAGGGGCCCTCCCCGGGGGAGACGCCGAAGGCGAAGCAGGCGGGGAAAATGATAAGGCCGGACACAAAGGCCACGCTGGTGTCCAGAATGCCGATGCGCAGGGCCTCCCCGGCCAGGCGGTGCTCCTTGCCGATATAGCTGCCGAAGATGGCGATGGCGCCGATGCCCAGAGACAGGGTGAAGAAGGATTGGCTCATGGCGGCAAAGATGGCCTTGCCCAGGATCCAGTTGCCCTCCTGGTCATAAACCAGGTTGTGGAAGTTGGGCTGGAGGTAGAAGCGCAGACCCTCGCCGCCCCCCTCCAGGGTGACGGAGCGGATGGCCAGCACCACCATCAAAGCCAGAAGGCAGAGCATCATCACCTTGTTGACCCGCTCCACACCGTTGCGCAGCCCCTGAAGGCACACGGCCATGCTCACGGCCACCACCAGAACCATAAATACAGTCATCAGGACGGGCCGGCCCATCAGGTCGGTGAACTGGGCGGACACCCCCTCGGCGTCCAGACCCGCAAAGTCGCCCCGGGCCATCTTTCCGCAGTAGAGCAGCAGCCAGCCGGTGATGACGGTGTAGAACATCATCAGCAGATAGTTGCCCGCAATGCCGAACCAGCAGTACCAGTGCCACTTGGCGCCCTTGGGCTCCAGCACGTGGAAGGAGCGGGCGATGCTGCGCTGGCTGGCCCGGCCCACAGACAGCTCCATCACCAAAACGGGCAGGCCCAGAATAACCAGAAACAGCAGATAGACCAGCACAAAGGCTGCCCCGCCATAGGTCCCGGTGATATAGGGGAAGCGCCACACGTTGCCCAGGCCAATGGCGCAGCCGGCTGAAATCAGCAGGAATCCCAGGCGGGAGGAAAAGCTTTCTCGTTCTTGCATAATATCCTCCTTTATCTTCCTGAGCGCGGAAATACCTCAGCCGGGAGGCGCTGGCGCCTCCGAATGGCTGAGGGTATTGTCCGCTGAACACACGGCGATATTGTACTAAACTTTCCCGCTCCGGTCAACCCTGACTGCGGGGAGGGGAGGATTATGTCTCGGAGGGGAAGAGGCGATCATGGAAATAGCCGTCGGCGCAGTAGATGGCGGCCGCGGGATTGTGGCCGGTGACCCGGTCCTTGGCCACCAGGGTGGTGACGGGGGCGTCGCAGTACTTGTAGAACAGGGAGTCGTGGCCCACGCACAGGCCCAGACAGATGTTCAGCTGGGTCTGGGCCCGGTTGAGCAGCTGGGCCTGGGCGATGGGGTTGCACATGGGCTCCTCCAGCAGCTCCAGCTGGATGGGGCGCAGCCCGTCGGTGCCCTGGGGGAAGACAGCCTCGGGGGTGACCCCGGCCTTTCGCTTGGGGATGGAGCCGGTTTTGCAGATGACAGAGACCACCTCAAAGCCGTTTTTCCGCAGCACCCGGTCCACAATGGCGGCCTCCTTGTGCAGTCCGCCGCAGAAGCCCAGGCCCAGGCGGGTATAGCCCATGCGGTGGGCGAACTCCACAATCTCCCGCAGGCGGGGCCACTGGCAGTAGCCCATAGCCTCGATGGCGGAGCAGTTGACGAAGAAATCGTGGTTTTCCGGCTTGCGGTATTCCTCCAGCACCTGCTGGAAGTATTCCGAGTCCCGCATGGGACAGTTTTTGGGGAGCTTGTCCAGCTGACCGGATTCACAGGCGGAAATGGTACATTGGGCACAGGTAAACATAGACGATACACTCCTTTTTATTCAAATCCATCTCCATGGAACTGCGCGGTTCTTAGCGGGCGGACAGACTGGCCAGATAGGCCGCGGGGCCGCTCTCGTAAAGGTCGCCCCCGTGGGCGTCCAGAATGACGGTGAGGGGGAAGTTCTCCACCTCCAGCCGGCGCACCGCCTCGCAGCCCAGGTCCTCCCAGCAGATAATCTCCAGCTTTTTTACGCTCTGGGCCATCAGGGCCCCCGCGCCCCCCAGCGCGGCCAGATAGACCGCGCCGCTGCGCACCACCGCGTCTTTGACGGTCTGGCTGCGCTTGCCCTTGCCGATCATAATGAGCTGGCCCAGATCCAGCAGGCGGGGGGAGTAGGCGTCCATCCGGCCGCTGGTGGTGGGGCCGGCGGAGCCGATGATCTGCCCCGGGCGCTCCGGCGTGGGGCCCACATAGTACACGGCGGAGCCCTCGATCGGGAAGGGCAGGGGCTGCCCGGCGTCCAGCAGCTCCATCATCCGCTTGTGGGCGGCGTCCCGGGCGGTGTACACCACGCCGGAGAGCAAAACGGTGTCCCCCGCCCGCAGAGGGGCCAGGTCCTCCCGGGTGACAGGGGTGGTCAGGTTATACTGCATGGAAACGGCCTCCTATTTCTTGAAATTGTAGATGGCGTACACAATACGGCCGGTGGCAGCAGCGCTTACGGCGAGAATGCAGCCGGCAAGATTCAGGAAACATCCGAAATAACCGGCGAGCAGCACAAGAAGAGCGGAAAGAATTGCCTGTTTCACTGTTCCGCGCGCTCCTTACAGCTCTGCCGAAGCCCGGCGGGTGACGTGACAGCTGACGTTGACGGCCACCGGCAGGCCGGCCACATGGGTGGGTGCGGTCTCGATGGACAGCCCCAGGCAGGTGGTCTTTCCGCCGAAGCCCTGGGGCCCGATGCCCAGGGCGTTGATCTCCTCCAGCAGCTCCTGCTCCAGCTGGGCGTAATAGGGGTCCGGATTGGGCTGGTCAATGGGCCGCAGCAGGGCATGCTTGGCCAGGGCGGCCACCTTGTCAAAGGATCCGCCGATGCCGATGCCCAGCACAATGGGGGGGCAGGGGTTGGATCCGGCCAGCCGGACCGTCTCCACCACAAAGGCCTTGACGCCCTCCGCGCCGTCGGCGGGCTTGAGCATGCCCAGGCGGCTCATATTCTCGCTGCCGAAGCCCTTGGGGGCCACGGTGATGGCGCATTTGTCCCCCGGCACCAGGCGCAGCGTGATGGCGGCGGGGGTGTTGTCCTCGGTGTTCACCCGGCGCAGGGGGTCGGCCACGATGGACTTGCGCAGATAGCCCGCGCCGTAGCCCCGGCGGACCCCCTCGTGGACGGCCTGTTCAAAATCCCCCTGGATGTGGACCTCCTGGCCCAGCTCCACAAAGACGCAGGCCATGCCCGTGTCCTGGCATACGGGCATCTCCTGCCCGCCCGCCAGCTCCAGATTGTCCCACAGCAGCCCCAGCGTGTCCCGGGCCAGGGGCCAGGGCTCCTCCCGGCGGGCCCGGTCCATGGCGGCCACAATGTCCGGCGGCAGGTGGGTGTTGGCCTGAATACACAGCCGGGCCACCGTTTCCGTGATGGCGGCGGCAGAAATGGTTTTCATAGCAGCCTCTTCCTCTCCTGTTTGGTGCGGTATTCGCTGTCCCTATTGTATCACGGACGGGGAAGGCTTTCAACGTGCCCGGAGGAAAATAAAGGCGCACCACTTTTGCGGGAAAAGTGGTGCGCTTCAGCTTGTCAAAAAAGCCCTCCCGCAGGGAGTTCCTGCGGCCGCAGCCGCGGGAATAAAATTGAATCTGTCATTTCCGGCGGCGTGTACGTCGGAAATGACACCTCTCACGAAAGACAGTCCGACTTTTTCCTGGGCCCCCACAAAAACCACGGTTTCCAAGGGAAACCGTGGTTTTTGTGGGAGAGGAGGAGCAGCGGAGGGAACGAGTATCCGGGTTTACACGGATACAAGCGATCCGCAGCTTGTGACGACGACATCGAGGGCTGTCTTTCGTGCTGCCTTTCTCGAAAAAGAGGCTTGTCAATTGATTGAAATTGACAAGCCTCTTTTTCGACAGTCTCAGGCGCACCACTTTTGCGGGAAAAGTGGTGCGCCGCCTTTTCAAGCCTGACTGCACAAAATTTTGCCCCCGCAGGAGGGCTTTTGCGGCAGCCCCGGGTGCGATGCAAAACAGCAAATTCAGAACAGAGCGGTGTACACCGCCCCAATGACCAGGGCGGGCAGCATGTTGGCCACCCGGAACCTGCTGCCGAAGGCCAGATTGATCCCCACGCAGAAGATGAGAATGGAGCCCAGAAAAGACAGGTTGTCGATGATGTCCTGGCTGAAAACCGGGGCCAGCAGCCCGGCGCACAGGGTCACCGCCCCCTGGAGCACACCCACGGGCAGGGCGGAAAAGATGGCGCCCCGGCCATAGGCGGCGGCGAAGATCATCACAATCATAAAGTCCAGAATGGACTTGGTGAACAGGGTGGAGGGGTCGCCGGACAGCCCGTCCTGAATAGCGCCCACAATGGCCATGGCGCCGATGCAGACGGTGAGGGAGGCGGTGACAAAGCCCTGAATAAAGGTGCTGTCCCCCTCCCGGGCGGCCCGGGCCTTCAGCCAGGCGCCCAGCCGCTCCATTTTTCCCTCGAAATCCAGCCACTCCCCCAGCAGTGTGCCCAGAGCCAGGGACAAAATCATCCCCAGCGTCTGCCCCATGGGGACGCCGGCCAGGCTGCCTCCCTCCACGCGCACCAGCCCGGGCAGGGCGCCGGCCGCCCCGATAAACAGGGTACACAGCCCCAATGTGCGGATGATGGCCTGCTGATAGTGCTCCTTCAGTCCGCCCCGGAGGGTCAGCCCGATGCAGCCGCCCGCCACGATGGCCGCCACATTGGCGGCAGTCCCGATCCCAATCATGTGTTCCCTCCGCGCTTCCCGGGGGTTACCGGGAAGAGCTCGGGCCGGAGAGCGGGTTTTCCCCGGTCAGATAGTCATCCACGTCAAAGGGCAGGTTCCGGAAGTAGAAATCCCGGTCGGCGTCGGTGATCTCCCGGACCACCCGGCAGGGGTTGCCCGCGGCCACCACATTGTCGGGAATGTCCCGGCCCACCACGCTGCCGGCCCCGATGACCACGTTGCTGCCCACCGTTACGCCGGGCAGAAGGATGGCGCCCCCTCCAATCCACACGTTGTCCCCGATGGTGATGGGCAGGCCGTACTCATAGCCGGAGTTGCGGGCCTGGGGGTGGATGGGGTGGCCGGCAGTGAAGATGGACACGTTGGGGGCGAACATGGCGTTGTCCCCGATGGTGACCTTGCCCACGTCCAGAATGGTCAGGTTGTAGTTGGCATAAAAATTCTCGCCCACTTCAATGTTGTAGCCGTAGTCGCAGTGGAAGGGGGCCTCGACCCAAAGCTCCCGGCCCGTGCGGCCAAACAGCCGCTTCAGGATGGAGACGGCCTCCTCCTGCTGCTCCGGGGGAAGGTGGTTGAAGGCATAGGTCAGCTTCCGGGCCTCCAGCCGCTCCTGGGGCAGTCCGTCCAGCCCGGCCTGATAGGGAAGCCCGGCCAGCATGCGCTGCCGGTGGTTCATAGGCAGTCTCTCCTTTGCAAAAACTCTGCTGAGGAGTATAGCACAGAAAGGAGCAAATGAAAAGAGGACCGGAGAAAAACCGGCTCCCGGCGCTGAATATCCAGGCCGCCCCACGCATAGATATAACCAACAAGAGGCGGGGAGTGTGTGATATTTTGAAGGGTAACATGGAGGAACGGGCGGAACGCCTGGCCCTGTACATCATAGAAAACCGTGCCACCGTCCGGGCGGCCGCCCGCAAATTTGGGATCTCCAAGTCCACCGTACATAAAGACCTGGCCGAGCGGCTGCCGGTCTTTCATCGGTCGCTCTATCTCCAGGTGAAGCAGGTGCTGGAGGAAAACAAGGCCCAGCGCCACATCCGGGGCGGCATCGCCACCCGGAAAAAATACAAAGGGGAATGAGGCGCATCGGGGAGCTGCGAAAAAAGCGGCTCCCCGGCGCTTTTTCTTTTGATTTTTCCGCCGCCGTGTGGTATGATAGTCCCCGAAAATCGACAGCACAGGAGGTTGCGGCCATGAGCTATGCCGACGAGGTTTTTATTCAAAATTGCAGGGACATCCTGTCCCGGGGCGTGTGGGATACCGATTTGCAGGTGCGGCCCCGGTGGGAGGACGGCACGCCCGCCCACACCGTCAAGCTGTTCGGCGTGGTGAACCGCTACGACCTGCGGGAGGAGTTCCCCATCCTCACCGTGCGCAGGCAGTATCTGAAAAGCGCGGTGGACGAGCTTTTGTGGATCTGGCAGAAGAAGTCCAACAACGTCCGCGATCTGGGCAGCCATGTGTGGGACGCCTGGGCCGACGAAAACGGCTCCATCGGCAAAGCTTACGGCTATCAGCTGGGGGTGAAGCACCACTATCCCCAGGGGGACATGGACCAGGTGGACAAGGTGCTCTGGGACCTGAAGCACGACCCCGCCTCCCGCCGCATCCTCACCAGCCTGTATAACCACCACGACCTGAGCGAGATGGCTCTGTACCCCTGCGCCTATTCCATGACCTTCAATGTCAGCGGACATGTGCTCAACGGCATCCTGAACCAGCGCTCTCAGGACATGCTGACCGCCAACGGCTGGAATGTGATGCAGTACGCCGTGCTGCTGCACATGATCGCCCAGGTGTCCGGCCTGGAGGCCGGGGAGCTGGTCCACGTCATTGCCGATGCACACATCTATGATCGGCACGTGCCGGTGGTGGAGGAGCTCATTACCCGGAAGCCCTATGAGGCCCCCAAGTTCACCCTGGATCCCACGGTCACGGACTTTTATGCCTTTACCAAGGACAGCGTAAAGCTGGAGGGCTATCAGGCCCACCCCCTGGATCAGAAGATCCCGGTGGCAGTCTGAACAAGGAGAGTCTGCGCGATGAATATGATTGTGGCGGTGGATGAGAACTGGGGCATCGGGAAGGGCGGCGACCAGCTGATCTATATCCCGGAGGACCTGAAGCGCTTCAAGGCGCTGACCATGGGGCACGCGCTGGTTCTGGGGCGCAAGACCATGGCGACCTTTCCCGGCGGGAAGCCCCTGAAGGGAAGAAGGAACCTGGTGCTCTCCCGGAACCCGGCGTTTCATCCGGAGGGGGCGGAGGTGTTCTCCGGCCTGGAGGAGCTGCTGGACGCCGCGCCGGAGGACGCCTTTGTGGTGGGCGGGGCGTCGGTGTACCAGGCGCTGCTGGACCGGTGCGATACCGCCTATGTGACCAAAATCCAGGCCGCCTTCCCTGCCGACTGCTGGTTCCCGGATCTGGACCGGCGCCCGGAGTGGCGGGCGGAGGAGGAGTCGGAGCCCATGGAGCACGAGGGCGTGACCTTCCGCTATGTGACCTACCGCCGCAGCGGAGCACGGTGACCGGAAATGAGAAATAAACGAAAAAACCCTGCCGCGCTGCGGCAGGGTTTTTGTTTCACAGATTCAGTTGGTCCGGAGGGATCAGACCAGGCGGCGTCCGCCCACAAAGCCGGAGGTGTAGTAGGCGTCGCTCATATTGCTGACAATGACGCCCACAGTGGAGGTGGAGGCGTGGACAAACTGGTTGCCCCCGATATAAATGCCCACGTGGGAGGCCCGCTTGCTGCCGGTGCCGGACTTTTTGAACAGCACCAGATCGCCGGGCTGCAGCTCACTCATGGAGACGGGGGTGCCGTTGTCCAGCTGGTTGGAGGCGGAGCGGTTGAGGGAGATGCCGAACTGGGCATAGACATAGGAGGTGAAGCCGGAGCAGTCAAAGCCGCTGGGGCTGCTGCCGCCGTACACATAGGGATAGCCCACAAAGGTGAGGGCGTAATTGGCAATCTCACTGCCCAGCGTGGCGCTGGCCGCGTCCACAATCACGGCGTATTCCGCGCTGATGTAGCCGGAGTCAATCTTGTACCAGCCGTTGCTCTCTTCCAGCACCTCGACCACGGTGCCGGCGGAGAGCTTGTCCGTCTTTTCATAGTCGGTGCCCGGACCGGAGCGGACGTTCAGGGCGGAGGCGGTAACCCGGGCGTATACGGGCTCCTTCTCCACAGGGAGCTGGGCGGCGTCGGCCACGGTGAGATAGTCGCCGGACACATAGCCGGCGGCGCCGTTATAGGAGATCTGGTACCAGCCGCTCTCGGTAACGGCGTTGACCTCCACCTGGGTGCCGTGGGACAGGCTGCCCAGCACGGCGCTGTTGGTGTTGGCCTGGGAGCGGACGCGCAGGGAGCTGCCCTCCGCGTTGACGGTGCCGGAGGCGGCCAGGGCGGGAACGGCGAGGGTGCTCAGGAGCACCAGACTGGCAGTGAGGCGTACGGCGGTTTTCTTCAGGTGCATAGCTGGTAATCCTCCCATTTTTCTGTCTAGTCGGCGGAGCGTTTCCTGGGGAAACAATATCTTACTTGCTGCTCAAAGCCCGGTCCAGCCAGACACAGGCCACGTCCATGGCGGCATACAGGCTGTCCTTTTCGCTCTTCTTGACCACCCGGTCCCGGCTTTTCAGGTCGGGGTCGGTCAGCTGAAGCTGAACGGCCACCTTGTCGGCCATCGCCAGGCCGTTTACCTGCTTGGTGGAGAGAATTTGAAGCATAATAATATATTTTTCGGCCATCGTTCCGTAATAAATCAAATTGTCTTTCCGGCGCAGGGGATGTCCCTTGTAGGAAAGAGGGATGCGCTCATCAGCCATTGTACTCCTCCTTCTTGCTTGTGTGCTGAGATTGAAGTTGTAACCGAATTGTAACATATTTGTTACCGGTTGTCAAATCTTATTTCGCGGGTTTCAGATGGAAAAATACGCCTGAAGCCGGCAAACCGGACAGAAACGGACCGGCCGGCGAAGAAAAATGGGAGGCGGCAGCGCCCGGGGCAGGGCGGAAAGGGCGGGAGGAAATATGCGGAAAAAATACGGATAAAGACTTGACAGCCCTTATCCGTACGTGGTACAATAAAATGCTTTTATATCCCTGTTTCAAAAGCCGAGTCCTCGCCACTCTGCGGTGCTAGTCTACCACAGGCGGGGGAAATTGGCAAGGGAACCAGCGGGGAAACAACCAACCGGCCCGGGTGTGCGGAAAAGCGGAGCAGAACCGGAATTGTGCAAAACGACAACGGATTCGACCGTTTTTCCCTGCATCCGGGGAGAAAACCCCATGAGAACCAACCGTTAGTCACGAAGAAAGCGAGTTGATTTTTAGAATGGTCAAGGACGTAATGTACGGCAAGACCCTGCGCAAGAGCTTTGCCCGGTATCAGGAGATCCTGGAGATGCCCAACCTGCTGGAGGTGCAGAAGACCTCCTATCAGTGGTTTTTGGACACCGGCCTGCGGGAGGTGTTCAAGGATGTGGGCTCCATCACCGACTATGCCGGCAACCTGGAGCTGAGCTTCATTGACTACTCCATGGACGAGCCGCCCAAGTACGACGTGGAGGAGTGCAAGGCCCGGGACGCCACCTATGCCGCCCCCATTAAGGTGAAGGTCCACCTGCGCAACACCCAGAACAACCAGATCAACGAGCAGGAGATTTTCATGGGGGACTTCCCCAT
>JAHYYS010000063.1 GCA_019424865.1 bacterium | reverse complement strand
TCCGACCCGGTGGACCCCCTGGCCAAAACCGCCTATCTGGAGAGCAACAAGGACGAGAACGGCCAGTGGGACGGCCAGGGGCTCCGGCCCGAACAGGTTCAGGGCTTTGGCCTGGGGGTCATGAACGCCCGGGCGGCCTACTACGCCAAGCGGGACCCCAGGCTGGCCTCTTTCCTCACCGAGGGCCGCTCCTTCGGCCCCCACGGCACCGGGCTGTTTATCGCAAACTCCATCGAGCACTATGACGAAGCGATCTCCCAGGAGCTGACCCATCTCACCGTCACCGCCAATCTGTGGATGCGGGAGCTGGGCTTCAAGCCCTATGTGGCCCCCGCCCTGTCCTCCGGGGCCCTGTCCATTCTCCTCACCCTTCGGGGGGCATGGCACTGCGGCTCGGTGTTCCTGGACGGAATCTTCATGGGAGTGAAAAACCGCTATACCCCCGCCGGGGTGGAGACGGAGCTGCTGCCCCATATCCCGGATCAGCTCTTCGGCCATATCCGGGAGGCGGCGGAGCATTTGAAAGCCATTTTGTGACCCGCAGAAGTGGGCGCAGACGGGCGGGCGCACACTGTGCGCCCCTACAGAGTGTGCAGAGAATGAAGCGAAGGAGGAGCGGCGTATGTACTTCCCCGGCGACATGACCGCCCAGTATTTTTTCTTCGACACATACCCGGGCTATTTCCTTCAGGCACTCCCGTTTGCCCTGCTCGCCGGGCTGTTCTTTGTGCTGTACCGGGTAAAGCGGGACGGCACAGGCGGCCTTGCCAGCACGGTTGTTCCCGCCCCGTTCGTCTGCTATCTCACGGGGCTGCTATGCCTTACCCTGTTCCTGGATGTCATGGGCGTTGTGTACTACTTCCTTTTTTACCACGCGCCCAGCGGCAGACACATCTGCCGGTTCTGCGGGGCGTTCAACCTGATCCCTACTTTTGCGTTCGACGCGGAGCAGATTGGAAACTTTTTGCTGTTTTTCCCCTTCGGAATCTTCTATCCCCTGTTCCGGCCCCAGAGCGGCCTGAAGCGGACCATCGCCGCAGGCCTTGTCACCTGTCTGGGAATTGAATTGCTTCAGCCGGTCTTTGGCCGCAGCTTTGACATCAACGACGTCATCTTAAACGGGCTCGCCGCCGCCCTGTCTGCCTGTATATTCCACGGCTTTCAAACGGCCCTGTCCAAAAGGAGAGGATAATCTCATGTCTCTTGTCCTGATTCACCCCGCCCCCGATGCCGCCGGGGCCGGCACCCGGCTGGAGGGCGTACTGCGCAGCGCTCTGGGGGGACGCGAGGTCCGCACCCTGCGGCGGGCAGAGGATCTAAACGGCCTTTCGGGGCAGAAGGTACTCTTCGCCCTTCCCCTGGACGAGGCGGGGCAGAATAATGAGTACCAGCGCATGCTGGGCCGCCTGCGCCGGGAGCAGCATCTGCTGGAGGGCTGCACCGGGGGCCTGCTGGTGGACGGGCCGGGGGAGCTTTACACCAAGTCCACTGCGGCGGAGCTGGCCCTTGCACTGAACTGCGCCGGGTGCGCGCTGGTGGGCCGCCCTCTGGTGGAGGCCACCGGCTCCCTGGCCAATTTCAGGATCCAGGCCCAGAACCTGGGCACCGACTGTCTGGGGGCGTACCGCGCCGCCGCCCGGGAGCTGGCCGACCGGCTGGAGGCGGGGGTGTCTCTGGCCTGCGACTCCCCGGAGCTGCTGGTCCTCCACGCCTCCAGCCACCACACCTCCAACACCATGGCTCTTTGGGAGCAGGTGCGGGGGCGGCTGAGCCAGGATTTCATCTGTACCGAGATCGGCCTGCGCAACGGCACCCTGCGGGACTGCTCCGGCTGCCCCTATACCATGTGCCTGCACTTCGGCGAGCGGGGAGGCTGCTTTTACGGCGGGCTGATGCCGGAGGAGGTCTACCCCGCCATACGCCGCTGTCAGGGCGTGGTGATGCTGTGTCCCAACTACAACGACGCCCTGTCCGCCAATCTCACCGCCTGCATCAACCGGCTCACCGCGCTGTTCCGCCAGACCCGCTTTTATGACAAGGCCCTCTTTGCCATTGTGGTATCGGGCTATTCCGGAGGGGACATTCTGGCCCGGCAGCTGATCTCCGCCATGAATATGAACAAGTCCTTCTATCTCCCGCCCCGCTTTGCCCTGATGGAGACGGCCAACAATCCCGGCGAGGCCCTGACCCAGCCCGGCATTCAGGCCCGGCTGGACGCCTTCGCCGCCAACATCCGCGCCACCCTGCTCTCCGCCCCCGCCAGCGGGGCCCCCCGCTGAAGACACCCGACAGACAGAAAACAGCAGCCGGGCCATCAGGTCCGGCTGCTGAGACTGTCGAAAAAGTGGCTTGTCAATTTCTATCAATTGACAAGCCACTTTTTCGAGTAGGCCGCACGAAATTTCAGGCTCGATTTCTTGCGAAATTGTCGCCCAAAATTTCGTGAGAGGTGTCATTTCCCAGGCACATGTCCTTGGAAATGACTGGATTTCATTTTATTCCGCCGTCTGCGGACGGCGGAACTCCTTGCAGGAGGGCTTTTTTGACACGCTGAGCAGCCGGGCCATCAGGTCCGGCTGCTGTTTTTGCGTTTTCGCTTTGGTCTTGTTCATCGGGTCACACCGCAGGCAGATAGTCCGCCGGGTTGACCCGCGTCTCATCCTTCCAGGCCTCCAGGTGCAGGTGGGGGGCCAGGCCGCTCTCCGCAATAGCGCTCTCCCCCACGGTGCCGATGACAGTCCCGGTCTCCACCGTCTGCCCCGCCTCCACGGTGGTCTCCTGGCTCAGATTGCTGTATACGGTGGTCAGGCCGTCGGGATGCTCAATGACCACGGTGATCCCCATCAGGCCGTCCTCATAGACCTGCTCCACGGTGCCTGTCCCCATGGCCAGCACCTTGGTGCCCAGGGCGGCGGCCAAATCCAGCCCGCCGTGGGTGCGCCAGTCCTCCAGCGTGGGGTCCAGCGCCAGGGTTTCCACCTGGAAGTCCCGGAGGATTGCCCCCTTGACCGGCCAGGTATACACCACGGTCTGGGGCTGCTCCGGCTCCTCCGGCTGGACCGTCGGGGCCAGGGGCTCGGGGTCGTCCGGCTGCTCCTGGACCGGCTCCGGCGGCTCAGCCTGCTGCTTGTCTGGTTCCGCGGGGGTCTGGATACTCCCGGCCGGATCCGGGCCGTTGGCCTCTGAATCAGGGAGCACAACGGTTGGGTTTCCGGTCACCGGCTCCGACTGCTCGGGGACGGCCACGGCGCGAATCAAATAATAGCCCGAAATTCCTATGGCGGCGACGCACAGGAACAGGACTATGTAGAAGCCCTTTCCCAGCGCAAAATCGCCCAGTTTCTTTAAAAAGTTTTGGTTTTTCAAGAAACCACCTCCGAAGCCTATTGTGGACAGGCCCGGCGGCGGTTATACCTGGCCGGCAAAATTTTATTGGGAAAATTTTCGGTCGGGCACCGCTCAGGGCAGTTGTGCCGGATGCGCGGAAAAAAATCCGGTAATCACTCTGGCCGCCTCCTCCGCATTGGATGAAATGGCAGGATGCCCGCCATGCGCGAACATGCAGACTTCTGCGCGGGGGATGACTGCCGCCATCTCCCTGTACTCCCGCTCCAGCTCTCGGCGGCACATGGCATCCTCTCTGCTCCCCATCAGCAAAACGGGCGCCTGCAATTCGTCCAGGGGCTTTATAAACAGGGGGCGCCCCTCTCCTGCGCACCGCAGAAGCGCCTTTGTATCCCGATCCACGACCTGTTCCCAATCTGCGCCCTGGCACCACTGATAAAACTGCCGCGCCTGGGGATCGCGCTTTGCCCCCTCCCGCTCGGCCGCCAGATTGTCCGAAAACTTTTCATTCAGCGTACGCCCGTCAAAGCTGTCGGCTGCAACGGCGTCCACAAGCTCGGGGCGCTCCAGCGCCGCATTCAGCGCCGCCCACGCCCCGCCGCTTGTGCCCACAATGCCGACCTTTCCGCAGTGCAGGTGTTCCACCAGCGCCGCGGCCTGCCGCCCCTCGTCGTGCCATAGATCCGCCGGAAACTCTTCCACCCGCTCCGACCGCCCGTTTCCCACGAAGTCCATCACAACACATCTGAAATTGGGGCGGTAGAGCGGCAGCAGCAGTTCAAACATTCTGGATGACGCGGTGTTTCCATGCAGGAAAAGGATCGGTTTGCCCCTTCCCCATGTCTCATAAAAGACGGATTTCCCCTGATACTGAAAATATGCCATGACACGCCCTCCCTGTTCTTATTTTCTCCATTATATCATATCTGCGGCATGGGCATGGCATCCATTGCATTTCTTTCGGGTGCTTTCCGCCGGAGACAGTCCGGCCGCCCTCCGGGACCCTGTTCCCAGTGGACGTCCGTCCCCCTTTGTGGTATACTGTCCTGCACAGAATATTTTGCCGCATAGGATGGAACTTGCTATGTATCAACAGATTACACTCCCCAACGGCGCCCGGATCCTGACGGAGGCTGTCCCCGGGGCCCGGTCCGCCGCGCTGGGCTTTTTTGTGGGCGTGGGCTCCCGCCACGAGCGGCGGCAGGACAACGGCGCCGCCCACTTTATTGAGCACATGCTGTTTAAGGGCACCGCCCGCCGCTCCGCCGCCCAGCTGGCCCGGGATATGGACGCCATCGGCGGACAGGTCAACGCCTATACCACCAAGGAGCACACCTGCTTCTATGCCCGCAGCCTGGACCGGCACCTGGATTACAGTCTGGATCTGCTGTCGGACATGCTCTTCCACTCCTGCTTCAGCCAGGAGGACGTGGAAACGGAGCGGGGGGTGATTCTGGAGGAGATCGGCATGTACGAGGACACGCCGGAGGATCTGGTGTCCGAGCGGCTGTCCGCCGCCGTCTACAAGGGCACCGCCCTGGCCCGCCCCATTCTGGGCAGCCAGGCCACGCTGGCCCCCATGACGGGAGAATTTCTGGCCCGGTGGCAGCGGGAGCACTACCGCCCCGGCAATCTGGTGGCCGCTCTGGCGGGCAGCTTCACCCAGGCCCAGGTGGACAAGCTGTCTGACTGCCTGGCCCAGCTGGAGCCCGGCCCGGTCCCCCAGTACCGCCCTGCCGCCTACCGCCCCGCCGTCACGGCCCGGCGGAAGGCCATGGAGCAAAACCACCTGATTCTGGCCTTCCCCGCCCCCTCCTATCTGGACGAGCGCCGGCCCCAGCTGCTGCTGCTCAACTCCCTGCTGGGGGGCGGCTGCTCCTCCCGCCTGTTTCAGGAGGTGCGGGAGAAGCGGGGGCTGTGCTACACCGTCTACTCCTATGCAGCGGACCACGAGGACACCGGCCTGCTGGGGATTTACACCGCCCTGGGACAGGAGCAGGAGGAGCAGGCCCTGGAGACCATCTATCACCTGGTTGAGGAGCTGGCTGAGCACGGCCCCACGCAGGAGGAGCTGGACCGGGTGCGGGAACAGGCCAAAGCCAACCTGCTGATGGGCACCGAGTCCATCCAGGCCCGCATGAGCCACCTGGGCTCCTCCGCGCTCCTGTTCGGCCGGGTGCGGGAGACGGAGGAGATTATCGCCCTGTACGACGCCGTCACCCGGGAGCAGCTGCGGGATCTGGCCCAGGCCCTGTTTGTGCCGGAGGGGGCCTCCCTGTCCGCGCTGGGCCGGGTCCGCCCCGCCCAGGACTATTCCCAGTGGCTGTCCAAGAAGCGCGGAGGATAAGCGCACAGGGGAGATAACGACGGCGCGGATGCCAAAACCCCAAGCCGCACTTTCACTTTTCAGGCTTCCGGGCTGTAACAGAATAAACCGCCGCCTTTCCGGGCAGACTGACCGCAGACCAATTTTTACCGGAAAGGCGGTTTTTTTCATGCTGGTAAGAGAATTAATGAACCCCGGCGTTGTCACCATTGAGCCCACCTCCTCCGCGGCCCTGGCCGCCCGCCTGCTCAGCAGGCACAATGTGGGCGCCCTGCCCGTGTGTACCCCGGACGGACGCCTGCGGGGCATGGTCACCGACCGGGATATTGTGCTGCGGTGCGTTGCGGCGGAGGAGGACCCGGCCCAGACCCCGGTGCGGGACATCATGACCCGCAACTGTACCACCGTCGCCCCCGGCGACGACTGCCGGGAGGCCACCCGTCTGATGTCCGCCCAGCAGGTGCGGCGGCTTCCGGTGGTGGAGGACGGCCGGCTGGTGGGCATCGTTTCCCTGGCCGACCTGGCCAAAAGCCGGCGTCTGGACATGGAGGCCGCCCAGGCCCTGTGCGAAATTTCAGAGAACATCATTATCCGCTGAAACGGGGGGTCTTCCCGTGCTTGGGCTGCGGGCGCAGGACTGACAGGGGCCGCGCCCGCTTTTGCACTTTGATTAAAATTGTTTCCCCTGCGCCTAAAATTTCAGTGATTTGGAGGCTTGTTCAGGGACGATGGTTTCAGGTAAGATAGGCGTGTGAGACTGGAAGAAACAATTACTCTGATTCCCACAGGAGGAAATCATATGGATGTGAGGAAAACTAAAATTATCTGTACTCTGGGTCCGGCCGTGGATGACGAAGAGATGATCCGCACCCTGATCCGCACCGGCATGGATGCGGCCCGCTTCAACTTTTCCCACGGCAGCCACCCGGAGCACCTGGCCCGGCTGAACAAGCTCAAGGGGGTCCGGGACTCTATGAGCCGCCCGGTGGCCACCATTCTGGACACCAAGGGGCCGGAAATCCGCATCAAGGCTTTTGACACCAAATCGGTTGCGCTGGAAGCCGGGGACACCTTTACCCTGACAACCCGGGACATTGTGGGCAGCCGGGAGAGGGTGTCTGTCACCTATCCCCAGCTCCATCAGGAGCTCTCCCCCGGCCAGGAAATTTTGATTGACGACGGCCTGGTGGCCATCCGGGTGGAGAAAATTGTGGACCGGGACATTATCTGCACCGTGGAAAACGGGGGTACTCTGTCCGCCAACAAGTCCATCAATATCCCCGGCGTCCATATCCACCTGCCCGCCCTGACGGACAAGGACGTGGAGGACATCCGCTTCGGCGTGGAAAACGACTTTGATTTTATCGCCGCCTCCTTTGTCCGCCAGGCCTCTGACGTACAGGCCGTGCGGGAGGTGCTCCACGCCTGCGGCGGGGACGATGTGAAAATTATCGCCAAAATCGAAAACCAGGAGGGCCTGGACAACATCGACGAGATTATGCAGGCCGCCGACGGCATTATGGTGGCCCGGGGCGATCTGGGGGTGGAGATTCCGGCCTCCAAGGTGCCCGTGCTGCAAAAGCAGATCATCCGCAAGGGCCTGCAGGCGGGCAAGCCTGTCATCACCGCCACCCAGATGCTGGACTCCATGATGCGCAACCCCCGTCCCACCCGGGCGGAGGTGTCCGACGTGGCCAACGCCGTCTTCGACGGCACCAGCTGCGTGATGCTCTCCGGAGAGACCGCCGGCGGCAAGTATCCCGTCGAGGCCCTGTCCGCCATGGTCGACATCGTATCAGAGGCGGAGCATTCCATCCATTACTGGCGCCAGTTTGAGAAAAACCGGGTGGTCCCGGCCTCCAACATCAACGACGCCATCACCCATACCTGCTGCCTGACCGCCAAGGACCTGAACGCCACCGCTATTTTGGCCGCCACCAACTCGGGCCACACCGCCCAGATGATCTCCCGCTTCCGCCCCGCCTGTCCGGTGGCCGCCCTGACCATGCACGAGAAGGTGCGCCGCCAGCTGGCCATCTGCTGGGGGGTGATCCCCTTCCTCACCGGCGAGGTCAACTCCACCGACCGCATCTTCTCCCTGTCTGTGGAGGTGGCGCTGAAGGAGCGGCTGGTGCACAACGGGGACACCGTTGTTATCACCGCCGGCGTGCCGCTGGGCCGCAGCGGCTCCACCAACCTGATCAAGGCCCAGGTAATTGACGAGGCCGCGATGTAAGGTTCCTTCGCTTTTCCGCTCCGCCCCGCTTCGGCAGGGCGGAGTTTTTGCGGCAGAACTGCTTTTGACAATAGGATGTGAGTGTACGTTGGAGCGTTTGAAAAGGTTTTTAAAGCAGGAAACTGTGCTGGCAGCGGCCTGGGGCCTGGCCCTGCTGTCCATGGTTCTGGTGCCCCCCGACCGCGCCTATGGCGGCTATGTGGACTTCCGCACGCTGGGACTTCTGTTTTCGCTGATGACCGTAATGGCAGGGCTTCAGGGGCTGGGGCTGTTTCACCGTATGGGCGGGCTGCTTTTGGCGCGCACCGCCACCACGCGGCAGCTGGAGTGTGTGCTGATTTTTCTCCCTTTCTTTTTCAGCATGCTCGTCACCAACGACGTCTCTCTTATCACCTTCGTTCCCTTTGCCCTGGAGGTACTCTCCCTGGCCGGACTGGAGCAGAGGGCTGTCCCCGTGGTCGCCCTGCAGACCATCGCCGCCAACCTGGGCAGCATGGCCACCCCGATCGGCAATCCGCAAAATCTGTACTTATATTCCCATTATCAGATCTCCCTCCCCTCCTTTTTCCAGGCCACCTTCCCGCTGGCTCTGGCCTCCTTCCTGCTGCTGGCCCTGTTCTTGTTCCGGGAGCCCTCCAAAGCTCTGTCCGCGCTGTCCCGCCCCTGCACCGGCGCCGGCGGCCCCTGCCCCAAATCCCAGCTTGCCCTGTACTGCACCTTGTTTGCGGTGTGTCTGGCCGCAGTGGCCCGCCTGATTCCGGTGGCTCTGGCCGCCGGGGCTGTTCTGCTGTGCGTGCTGGCCGTGGACAGAGGGGTATTGGCCCGGGTGGACTACTCCCTGCTGCTCACCTTTGTGGGCTTCTTCCTGTTTGTGGGCAACCTTGGCCGCATTCCCGCCCTTCATGATCTGTTTCAGGCTCTGCTGCTCCACCACGAAGCCCTGTGCGCCGCGGCTGCCAGCCAAATCATCAGCAACGTACCCGCCGCCCTTTTGCTCTCCGGCTTTACCAGCGACGCCCCCGCCCTGGTGGCCGGAACCAATCTGGGCGGGCTGGGAACCCTGATCGCCTCTATGGCCAGTCTGATTTCCTACAAGTATATTGCCCGGGGCTGGCCCCAACTGCGAGGGCACTATCTGGCCTGGTTCACCGGGAGCAACCTGGCCTTTCTGATCCCTCTTCTGGCACTGTATCTGCTGGTCCTGGCGTAAGCTAAAAACGGCCTGCGGCGCTTTCACACTTGCGCCACAGGCCGTTTTTTCTGTCTCCGGCCCTTTTCAGCGGAGCGGCCAGGTCTCCAGCATCAACACGCCCGCCCCATTTTTAGTTGTTTTGTCTTCTTTCTCGCTGTTTTCTTTTTTAATTTTGTTTATTTTCCCTTTTTTCCTGCCAACGGCAGAATTTTCTTGACTTTTTGACTTCTTTGCGTTAAACTGCAACGGAGCAAAGTAGAAAAGTTGCGTAAGAGAGGACGGATCCCCATGGTAATCAAAACAGTTATGCTGCTGGCATTTTTCAGCGTTATGGTGGGCATCGGGCTGTACTGCCGCCGGCACACCACCGACGTCAACGGCTTTGTGCTGGGCGGCCGCTCGGTGGGACCCTGGCTCACCGCCTTCGCCTATGGCACCTCCTACTTCTCCGCCGTGGTCTTTGTGGGCTATGCGGGGCAGTTCGGCTGGAAATACGGCATCGCGGCCACCTGGGCGGGCATCGGAAATGCCATTCTGGGCTCGCTGCTGGCCTGGGCAGTGCTGGGCCGGCGCACCCGCATTATGTCCCAACACCTGGACAGCGCCACCATGCCGGAGTTTTTCGGCAAGCGCTTCGGCTCCAAGTCGCTGAAAATCGCGGCCTCCGTCATTATCTTCATCTTCCTGATTCCCTACACCGCCAGCCTCTATAACGGCCTGTCCCGCCTGTTCGGCATGGCCTTTAACATCGACTACTCCATCTGTGTGGTGGTCATGGCGGTCCTCACCGGGGTATACGTCATTGCCGGGGGCTATATGGCCACCGCCATCAACGACTTTATCCAGGGCATCATTATGATTGTGGGCATCGTCGCCGTGATTGCCGCGGTGCTGGGCAGCCAGGGGGGCTTTATGGCCTCGCTGGAGGGGCTGGCCCAGGTCAGCGATCCCGCGGTCTCTTCCGCCCCCGGTGTTTTCGCCTCCTTCTTTGGTCCCGACCCGCTGAACCTGCTGGGGGTGGTGCTGCTCACCTCCCTGGGCACCTGGGGCCTGCCCCAGATGGTCCAGAAATTCTATGCCATCAAGAGCGAGACCGCGGTGCACAAGGGCATGATTATCTCCACCGTCTTCGCCCTGATTGTCTCGGGCGGGTGCTACTTCCTGGGCGGCTTCGGGCGTCTCTTCTCCGACCAGATTGATGTGGCCGCCAACGGCTATGACTCCATCATCCCCACCATGCTCTCCGGCCTGTCCGACTTCTTAATCGCAATTGTGGTCATCCTGGTGCTGTCCGCCTCCATGTCCACCCTGTCCTCGCTGGTCCTGGCCTCCAGCTCCACCCTGACCCTGGACTTTCTGAAGGACAACGTCATCCGGAACATGAGCGAGAAAAAGCAGGTATCCATTATGCGGGCGCTCATCGTGGTGTTCATCGCCATCTCGGTGGTGCTGGCCATCGTCCAGTACAAGTCCAATGTCACCTTCATCGCCCAGCTCATGGGCATCAGCTGGGGCGCGCTGGCCGGCGCATTCCTGGCCCCCTTCCTCTATGGCCTGTACTGGAAGAAGACCACCAAGGCGGCCTGCTGGGCCAGCTTCCTGTTCTCCGCCGTGGTGATGCTGGCCAACATCTTTGTGGGCTCTCTCTTCCCCGCCGTCCTTCAGTCCTCCATCAACTGCGGCGCCTTCTGCATGCTGGCCGGCCTGATAATTGTACCGGTGGTGTCCCTGTTCACCGCCAAGCCGGACGCGGCCCTGGTGAACGACGCCTTCTCCTGCTATGAGACCCGGGTCCTGGTCCGCCAGCGGGAGGCCCTGGGCGACCGGGAGTAAAGTTTCCCTTTCAAAAATCCAAAGCCTGTGGTATGCTGTAACCAGTATGCCGCAGGCTCTGGTATTCCGGGCCGCCGGCTTTGCCACTTTTCCTGAAAGGTCTGATTCCATGGTCATTGATGTTCACACCCACACCTTTCCCGACGCCATTGCCGGCCGCACGCTGGAGAAGCTCCGGCTGGCCGCCCACACCTGTACCTTCTCTGACGGCACGGTGGGCGGTCTGGCCGCCTCGATGAAAGCGGCCGGCGTAAACTGCTCGGTGATTCTCCCCGTGGCCACCAACACCCGCCAGGTGCCCCACGTCAACGACGCTTCCGCCCGCATCAACGACCAGGCGGGCGAGACCGGCATCTACTCCTTCGGCTGCATGCACCCGGACTTTGACGACTGGCGCGGCGAGCTGGGCCGCATCGCCGCCCTTGGCATGAAGGGGGTCAAGCTCCACCCCGTCTATCAGGAGGTGGACCTGGATGACATCCGCTATCTGCGCATTCTGGACCGGTGCGGCGAGCTGGGGCTCACCGTTCTGGTCCACGCCGGGCTGGACGTGGGCTTCCCCGGCCGGGTGAACTGCTCCCCCCAGATGGTCCTCCGGGCCGTGGAGCAGGTGGGCCCCGTCCAGCTGATTCTGGCCCACATGGGCGGCTGGCGCAACTGGGACGAGGTGGAGCAGCTGCTGCCCCAGACCAGCGTCTATCTGGACACCTCCTTCTCCCTGGGCCGCATGACCCCCCTGAACGACGGCTATTATGCCCCCGCCGACCTGGATCTGATGGGGCCGGAGCAGTTTATGGGGCTGGTGCGGGCCTTTGGCCCCCAGCGCATCCTCTTCGGCACCGACAGCCCCTGGGACGGACAGGCGGAGGCCCTGGCCCATATCCGCGCGCTGCCCCTCACCGACGAGGAGCTGTCCGCCATCCTGGGCGGCAACGCCCAGCGGCTGCTGCAGATCGCCTGAGCTTTCCGCGCCCTTGTCTGAAAATTTGATGCGCCCCATGGCCGCGGCCATGGGGCGCATGTTCTGTTATGTCGAAGCAGTCCAGTCCGCATCCTGCCGCAGGGGCAGCTCGCCGAAGATCCGCGCCACCGCCCCCTCATAGGCCGCGGTGTCCTGGGCCTTGCGGATCTGCTTGAAATATTTGTCCCCGCCGTCAAACAGGCGGCGCAGATAGCTCCACAGCTCCTTCATGTGGAACACCGTGTTCCGCCCGCTGGCAAAGGCGGCCAGATAGCCCTGGTACAGCTCGTCGTGAAAGGCCCGCAGGGTCTCCCGCTCCGGCCCGGCCCCGCCCCCGGCCTGGGCGGCCAGCGCCGGGTTGGCCAGCAATCCCTGGCCGATCATCACCCGCTCCACCGCCGGGTACCGCACCTGAAACCGGGCGCAGTCCCCGGCCGTCACCAGGCCCCCGTTGAAGCACAGGGGCCCGGGATAGGTCTGCACCGCCAGGTCAAAATACTCCGTGCGCACCGGATGCCGGTAAAAATCCCGGCGCACCCGGGGGTGGACAATGAGCAGGCGGATGGGGTAGCAGCCAAAGAGCTCCAGCAGGGGGGCGAACTCCTCCGGATCCTCCATGCCCAGCCGGGTCTTCACCGACACCGGCCCCTCCGTCCCCTGAAAGATCGCATCCAGCAGCCGCTCCAGCCCCTCCCGGTCCGCCAGCAGGCCCGCCCCCTTCCCCTTGGACACCACCGTGCCGGAGGGGCAGCCCAGGTTCAGGTTGACCTCGTCATAGCCCATGTCCCACAGGGCCTTGGCAGCCCAGAGGAAGTCCTCTCCCGACCGGGTGAGCAGCTGGGGCACCGCGGTCAGCCCCTGGTTGTATTGGGGATCCACGTTCCGCAGCTCCCGGGGCGTGAACACGTGGTCCCGGGTGGGGCTGATAAAGGGCATATAGTACCGATCCACCCCGGCAAAGTGCCGGTGGTGGGCCTGCCGGAACTGCGATCCGGTCACCCCCTCCATGGGGGCAAAGTCTATTTTCAGCGGCCCGGCCGCCCCGCCGGCCTCACGCTCCATGGGCATCCACCCACCGGCAGGCGGACAGGGCCGCCACCGCCCCGTCTCCCACGGCGGTGGTCAGCTGGCGCACCGGCTTGGCCCGGCAGTCGCCGGCGGCAAAGACGCCGGGCAGGCTGGTGGAGCAGTCCTCCCGCACCACAAAATAGCCGTCGTCGTCGGTCATCACCAGATTGGCAAAAATCTGATTTCTGGGCTGCTGGCCCACGGCCGCAAACAGGCCGTCCACCGCCAGCACCTGCTCCCGGCCGTCTTTCACGCTGCGCACCTTCAGCCCGGTGAGCTGGCCGTCCTCCTGGAGCAGCGCGGCGGGCACATGGCTGAGCAGCACCTGGATGTTGTCCCGTCTGAGCACCTGCTCCGCCAGACGGTGCTCCCCCCGGAACTGGTCCCGGCGGTGGATCAGCGTCACCTGGGCGCAGCTCTGGGCGAGAAAGAGCGCCTCCTGCAGGGCGGTGTCGCCGCCCCCCACCACCGCCACCGGGCGGTCCCGGTAAAAGGCCCCGTCGCACACGGCGCAGTAGGACACTCCCGCCCCTACCAGCTCGTCCTCCCCGGGCAGCCCCAGCTTCCGGTGGCTGACCCCGGTGGCCAGAATCAGCGCCCGGGCGGTATAGCGGGCCTGGGGCACGGTGATCTCCACCAGCCCGTCCCGGGTGCGCATAGCCGTTACCGGCTCCGGAAGGATCTCCGCCCCCTGGACCTCCGCCTGCTGCGTCAGCTGCTGGGCAAATTCCCCGCCGCTCATGCCCGGCAGGCCGGGGTAGTTGTCCACCTGGGGGGCAAAGGCGATCTGACCGCCCAGCGTCTCCCCCTCCAGCACCAGCACCGACTTGCCCGCCCGGGCGGCATACAGCGCGGCAGTGAGGCCGGCGGGCCCGCCGCCCACTACTATAATATCATACATAAAAGGCCCCTCCCTGGTCATTTTGATACAGAAGCCCTCCCGCAGGGAGTTCCTGCGGCCGCAGCCGCAGGAATAAAATTGAATCCGTCATTTCCGGCGGCGTGTACGTCGGAAATGACTCCTCTCACGAAAGACAGTCCGACTTTTTCTCAAGAAATCGAGGACTGTCTTTCGTGCAGCCTTTCTCGAAAAAGTGGTTTGTCAATTGATTGAAATTGACAAGCCACTTTTTCGACAGCCTCAAGCGGCCCCGGTGCCCCGGGGCCGCTTTGATTGTACCGCAGTTTTCAGAAAAAGGCAACGCTCAGCCCGCGTCGGCCACCCGGTTTTCCTGGATAAAGGTCCGGATCGCCCCCAAGCCCACCACTTTCACCGGCGCGCCGCCGTTCTCGGCCACCAGGGTGGGGGCCTGCCGGACGCCGTAGCGGACGGTGAGGTCGGGGTTCTCCTCGGCCAGCACCTTGCGGTAGGGGATGCCGGCCCGGTGCAGCTGCTCCTCCGCCTGGCGGCAGTTGGGGCAGGTCCTGGTGGCGAAGAGCATCAGCGCTTCCCCGGCCTTCGGCCTGGCGGTATAGCCCTCCGCCGTCACCGGGGAGCCGGCCATCCCGGCCCGGCGCAGATGGGAGTGGCTGATGTCATACACCTTCCGGTCCTTAAACTCCTGGGCCTTGCCGTCGTTCCAGTTCTTCACCGGGCGGTAGTAGCCGGTGATGCGGCTGTATACCTCGGCCTCCTTGCCGCAGATGGGGCAGGTGTGCTGCTCCCCGGCCAGATAGCCGTGGTCGGCACACACAGAGTAGGTGGGGGACATGGTGTAATAGGGCAGCTTGTAGTTCTCCGCAATCTTCCGCACCAGGGCGGCTGCCGCCTGCCAGGAGGGCAGCTTTTCGCCCAAAAAGGCGTGGAACACGGTGCCGGAGGTATAGAGGGTCTGGAGCTCGTCCTGGATGTCCAGGGCGGAGAAGATGTCCTCGGTGTACCCCACAGGCAGGTGGGAGGAGTTGGTATAGTAGGGCGTACCGTTCTCATTGGCGGTGATGATGTCGGGGAACTGCGCCTTGTCGTGCTTGGCAAAGCGGTAGGTGGTGGACTCGGCGGGGGTGGCCTCC
>JAHYYS010000062.1 GCA_019424865.1 bacterium | reverse complement strand
CCGATCCCCAGGAGCAGTACCTGCGGGGCTTCCTGGGCCGGATGCTCTTCTCCGGGGACGAGGTGTACAAGCCGGTGAAGGTCCTCTCCGGCGGCGAGAAGGTGCGGTGCATGCTCTCCCGGATGATGCTCTCCGGGGCCAACGTGCTCATGCTGGACCAGCCCACCAACCACCTGGACCTGGAGTCCATCGCCGCGTTGAACAAGGGCCTGGAGGCCGTCAAATGCAACGTCCTGGTGGCCTCCCACGACCATCAGCTGATTCAGACCGTCTGCAACCGGGTGTTTGACTTTACCCCCGAGGGAAAGCTCATCGACCGGAAAACCACCTATGACGAGTATCTGGAGAGCCAGAAGGCGCAGTGAGGGCGCCGTCCCCCCGCCGCCTGCATTGTCCGATTTTGCTCCCCCGGCCCTGGGCCGGGGGAGCTTTTTTGTGACAATCATGGGAAAATGTTTGAAACAGAAAAAGAACAGGTAAAATGTATTGACGGCGGGGCGGGGCTTCCCTATAATGTTATTTGGAAGAAGTTGCGAATGAGGCGTACAGAGAGGTAGAATGCCATGGGAGCATCTGCGCCCGGACCGGCGGGGATCGGTCTGAAGAACATAAAAGGTTGCAGGCATAACCTGCGGGACGAAGCTGCCTTTGTCCCGCGGGCTATGCCTTTTTTATATTTGTACTAAAACCATGAAACAATAGACAGTATCTTGGAAAAACACTGGATAGAGAGAAACAAGGAGGATTCCAGCGTATGCAGATGACAGACTTTTTAAGCCTGTTGGGCGGCCTGGCCCTGTTCCTGTACGGGATGCAGATGATGAGTTCGGGCCTGGAGGCGGCGGCAGGCAGCCGGATGAAGCAGATTTTGGAGCGGCTGACCGCCAACCGCTTTCTGGGCGTTCTGGTGGGGGCGGCCATTACCGCCGTGATCCAGTCGTCCTCCGCCACCACGGTTATGGTGGTGGGCTTTGTCAATGCGGGCATGATGACCCTGAACCAGGCGGTGTGGATTATCATGGGCGCCAACATCGGCACCACGGTGACCGGCCTTTTGATTGCCCTGGACGTGGGCGAGCTGGCCCCGCTCATCGCCTTTGCGGGCGTGGTGCTGGCCGTCTTTGTAAAGCGGCCCCAGCTGCAGCACATCGGCCAGATTCTGGCCGGCCTGGGCGTTTTGTTCATCGGAATGGATATGATGAGCGCGGCCATGGCCCCCCTGCGGGAGTCGGAGGCCTTTATCAGCATCATGTCCAACTTCTCCAACCCCCTGCTGGGCATTCTGGCCGGGGCCGTGTTTACCGCCATTATCCAGTCCTCCTCCGCCTCGGTGGGCATTCTCCAGGCCCTGGCCAACAGCGGGGTCATCGCCTATGCCAATTCGGTGTTTGTTCTGTTCGGACAGAACATCGGCACCTGCATCACTGCAGTGCTGGCCTCCATCGGCACCAACCGCAACGCCAAGCGCACCACCATCATCCACCTGATGTTCAACCTCATCGGTACCCTGATTTTCACCTGCCTGTTCCTGGTTTTCCCCATTGCCTCCGTGGTGGACGGCTCTCTGGTGCTGCCCGGGGCGGCGGGGCAGTTCCTGGCCGGCATTCTGCCCGGCACCCCCGCGGGACAGATCGCCCTGACCCACACCAGCTTCAACATTGTCACCACTCTGGTGCTGCTGCCTCTGGGCAACTATCTGGCCAAGCTGGCGGTGAAGATCCTCCCCGACCAGCCCCTGCCCGAGTACGACGAGAGCACCATGCACCTGGCCTACCTCACCCCCATCCAGGCCAGCGGCAAGGAGGGCGGCCTGGGCGTATCCGCCATTGTGATGGACGAGCTGCGCCAGGAGCTGCACCGCATGCTGACCATGGCCCAGGACAACGTGTCGGACAGCTTCCAGGCCGTGCTGGACCGGGACGTGGATCAGCTGGAACATGTGGAGGAGCGGGAGGAGTATATTGATTTCCTGAACAAGGAGATCTCCCGCTATGTCTCCCATCTCATCGCCGTGGAGACCAACGAGGAGGGCTCGGCCACTGTCAGCAGCTTCTTCACCATCTCCGGCAATATCGAGCGCATCGGCGACCACGCCGACAACCTGGCGGGCTATACCCGGCTGCTGTCCCGCAAGGATATCAGCTTTTCCCAGGCCGCCCAGGGGGAGATCCGCTCCATGCGGGACGTGTCCCTGGACGCGGTGGCCATGCTGCTCCAGCCCCAGGCGGGCAGCCGGGAGTGGCTGACCGGAGTGGAAGAGATGGAGCAGCGCATTGACGACATGACGGCCCAGTACCGCCGCAGCCAGCTGGTGCGGATGAAGGAGGGCTCCTGCGACCAGGAGGCCTGCATCATCTACTCCGAGCTGCTCACCGACTTTGAGCGCATCGGCGACCACGTGCTGAATATTGCCCAGGAGCTGACCAAGGTTCAGACCAGTCTGGCCTGAGCGGCAAATCCCTCTTTGCATCCTCTTGACGAATTGTGCCGGGGACGGTATGATTTGGAGGAGAATGCGAGGAGGGATTTGTTTTGACCTATCAGGACGTGTTACAGGCGGCCCGCACCTGCAGCGGCCCCCACTGCAGAGCCTGCCCGGTGTGCAACGGCCGGGCCTGCGGCAGCGCCATGCCCGGGCCGGGGGCAAAGGGCAGCGGCACAGTCGCCATCCGCAACTATGAGGCGTGGCAGAGCGTCTGCCTGAATATGGATACCATCTGTGACAATCAGCCGGTGGACACCCGCTTCACCCTGTTCGGAGAGACCTATGACCTGCCCGTCTTTGCCGGACCGGTGGGGGCGGTGAAGCTGCACTACGGGGACAAGTTCACCGATTTGGAGTATAACGACATTCTGATTCCCGCCTGTGCCCAGTCCGGCATCGCCGCCTTTACCGGGGACGGCACGGATCCCCAGGTCTTTGCCGCGGCCGCCGAATCCATCGGGCGCAGCGGCGGCAGGGGGATCCCCACCGTCAAGCCCTGGGACCGGGACACCATCTTTGCCAAGATGGACGCGGCCAAGGCCGCGGGGGCCCGGGCCTTCGCCATGGACATCGACGGGGCGGGCCTGCCCTTTTTGAAGGGGCTCAATCCCCCGGCCGGGTCCAAGACGGTGGCGGAGCTGCGGGAGATTGTGGATTACGCCGGGGTGCCCTTTCTGTTAAAGGGCATCATGACGGTGAAGGGGGCCCGGAAGGCCCTGGAGGCCGGCGCGGCCGGCATCGTGGTGTCCAACCACGGCGGCCGGGTGATGGACGGGGTGCCCGCCACCGCCCAGGTGCTGCCCGCCATCGCGGACGCGGTGAAGGGGCAGATGGCCGTTCTGGTGGACGGCGGCATCCGCTCCGGGGTGGACGTGCTCCGAGCCCTGGCCCTGGGGGCGGACGGGGTGCTGCTGGCCCGGCCCTATGTCACCGCCGTCTACGGCGGCGGGGCCGAGGGTGTGCGCCTGCTCACCGAGAGGCTGAAGGGAGAGCTGCAGGACGCCATGGCCATGTGCGGGGTCCACTCCCTGAAGGAAATCAGCCGGGAGCTGATTTTTTAACCTGGGAGACAATGGAGCGGCCATCTGGAACTGCCGCTCTTTGCCCGCTGCCGGGATCGGCCGGATGAGGTGAGACGATGCGGTTTGAGCGAATCCGGGATCTGCGGGAGGACCATGACCTGACACAGGCAGAAATGGCGGAGCTTTTGGGCGTGAAGCAGACCACCTATTCCAAATATGAGCTGGGCAAAATTTTAGTGCCCGTTGACATTCTGATCCGGCTGGCTGACTTTTATCAGGTCAGTCTGGACTATCTGGTAGGAAGAAGCGAGAAGCGATAGCGGCCGGCGGTTTTCCGCCGACGGGATTGACAGGCCGGGGGCAGGCGCACGGGGTGCGCCTGCCCCCCGTTTTTATGCCTGCCCCCGAAAAAGGGCAAAAAACTGCGCTTCCCCCTGCAGCAAAAGGACCCCGCAAGACGTCTATATTCATGAGAGGGGGTGGCGCTGACTATGTCGGAGGGATCCAACCGGCCGGTGGATTGGGAGACACTTGTTGCGCAGCAGGAAAACCGCCTGTACCGGGCGGCTCTGGCCATTCTGGGGGATCCCCAGGAGGCGGAGGACGCGGTGCAGGACGCCTTTGTGGCGTTTTTGGAGAAGGCCCCCGCCCAGCTGGAGCACCCCGGCGCCTGGCTGATGCGGGTGCTGGTAAATGGATGCAGGAGCCGGCTGCGGCTGGCCTGGCGGCGGGAGTGCCCCCTGCCCGAAACCCTTCCGGCCCCGGGGCCGGAGGAGCGGCGGGAGGTGGAGGAGCTGTTTTCCCTGCCGCCCCAGGACCGGGCGGTGCTCCATCTGTTTTATTACGAGGGCTACTCCACCGGGGAGATTGCCCAAATGACGGGCCAGCGCCCCGGGACAGTGCGGGCCCGGCTGACCCGGGCCCGGCAGAGGCTTCGGAAGCTGATAGAGGATCAGAGGGACAACTGATAGGTGTCAAAGGAGTATTTTGATGAAATATTACAATTTGTATATGGAACGGCAGACCATCTCCGCCCAGGCCCACGAGAGACTGCTGGCGCTGGGCGGACAGCAGCAGGGAGCGCGCGCCCGGCCGAAGCCCCGGACGGGCCGGCGGGTGGGGCGGTGGGCCGCCCTGGCCGCCTGCTGCGCCCTGGTATTGGGACTGGGGATATGGCGGGCGGCGGCCCCGGAACAGCCGGGAGGAGAAACCGTAGATGACGCCCTCTATCACGGCATCCCGGATACCTACGGCTCAGGAGAGACCCCGCCGGGAGAGGAGAGCTTTGTGGTGGAGGGGGCGGAAAGGGAGCAGACAGTCAATCTGTTCGCTATTCCCTATGTGAACTACCAAAGCGTGGACGGAGAGCTGGCGGCAGATGCCGCCCCGGCCTGGGATCTGCTGGAGGGCTCCTTCTCGGAGGAGCTGACCCGGGCGGACATTCAGAACATTTTCTGGGGCGCTGAAGGGAAGCCGGAGGGGGCGGAGGGCGACCTGCCCTGGATGCTGTTTTGGGGGGGCTACACCCTCAGCGGCTCCGCCCTGTATGACAGAAGCGGGGACCTGCTGTGGCTGAACCTCTGGGGGGAAAACGGGGAGACGGAGACCTCCTTCACCCTTACCCTGCGGCCGGGGGAGCTGCCCTTCAACTGCTGCCTCTATCCTGATCTGGAGACCACCGACGTGTTTGGTACTGAGGTCACCGGCTGGTCGGCCTGGGAGGACCGGGACGGGGACGGGACCGAGGAGACCTGCCTGTGCGTCAGCGAGTTCATGGCCGGGGAGGTGGGGGTGCGCTTCGAGGTGCGGGCTTCCGGCCGGGATGAGGCCATCTTTCAGAACAGCCTGCTGGTGCGTGAAGCCCTGTCCCAGGACGGCGGGCTGTACCTGGACCATCTGATGACGGCCCAAGAGGTGCCCCAGTGGCGGTCGGCGGAGTTCTCCTCCCTGGAGGAGGCCCGGCAGGAGGCGGAGTTTGCCCCCTATCTCCCCACAGAGGACTTTTCCGGCTATGACGAGTTTGCCGGCAGGCTGACCTATCAGGAGGGAAATGAGCACATTCTGCACCTGCGGTGGAGCTGGGGCTATGACGACGTGACCATCCGGGTGGAACTGCCCGAAGGGGACACGGTGTGGGGCAATGTGGTGGACGTCGGCGCCCCGGAGACCTACGACCTGCGGCTGTACCCCGTCCCCTGGGCGGACAGCGTGCCGGAGGCGCACCGGGAGACGGTGGACAATCCGGTATTCCGGGCGGAGGACATGAGCCGGGCGGTGGTGGAGGCCCGGGCCTATACCCCCAATGAGCAGGGGGATACCAACAGCCTGCGCATCGGCTTTGCCGTCCTCCACGCCGACGGGGCTCTGGTGGACTACAGCTGCGAGGGGCTGAGCGTGGAGCAGGTGTGGGACATGGTGTCCGAGACCCTGGGCTAGGGGCGGGAACTGGAAAAAAATAATTTCTTAAATTTTCATGAACGGACATCCTTCCCCTTGCCGAACGGGGTCGAAGCCGGTATACTAGGAGAGAATCGGTTTACAGCAGGAGGGAGCAGTCCTGGAACAGCGATATATAAAAGTGCCCCGGCATTCCGGCGGATATGAGCCGGAGCGGCGGGCAAAGCCGGTCCAGCGGCCCAAGGCGAAAAAGCGATCCGGCATCAGGGGGCTGTTTTGGGGCCTCTACAAGCTTGCGGTGGTTTTGTCGGCCCTGATTGTGTTCGGCTATGTGGGGCTGAGTGTGGCCCTGCGTCCGCCGGAGATTCCCAGCCAGACGACGGGCCAGGGGCAGACGGGGCAGACCGTGCCCGTTGTGGACAGCAGCCGGGAGGACAGCCAGACCCGCGTCCGCCGGGACGGCGTCTACAACTTTGTCCTGCTGGGCAAGGATGTGGACAGCGGCAATACCGACACCATTATTGTGGTCAGCTATGATGTGCCCAATCAGAAGGTGGGCATGATCTCCATCCCCCGGGACACGGCGGTGGAGCGGGAGTGGCGCAGCAACCCCAAAATCAACGGCGCCTTTTACGGGGCGGGGCCCGATGTGCTGAAGGAGGAGATTGAACACACCTTCGGCATCCCCATTGACTACTACATCCTGGTGGATTTGGAGGGCTTCATTGCCCTGGTGGATGAGCTGGGCGGGGTGGAGGTGGACATCCCCCTGGATATGAACTATGACGACCCCTATCAGAACCTGCACATCCACTTCAGCAAGGGGGTACAGACCCTCAGCGGCCAGGAGGCCATGGAGGTGGTACGCTACCGCCACGACAACTCGGACAGCCCCAACTATCGGGCCAACGGGTGGTACAGCGACGTGCAGCGGGGGGAGATGCAGCGCCAGGTGCTGACCCAGCTGGCCAAGAAGGTGATCTCCTGGAACTCGGTGACCAAGGTGACGGAGTTTGTGAGCATCTTCAACGAGTATGTCAAAACGGATCTGTCCCTGACGGACATGATTTACTTTGCCACCCAGGCCCTTCAGGTGGACCTGACCACCGGAGTCACCCAGGGCACCCTGGAGGGGGACGGGACCGCTGTCTGCAACGGTGTGCGGTATTGTTTTGTGTATGAGGCGGAGGATATCCTGCCCGTCCTCAACGAGCAGGTCAACCCCTATAACATGCCCCTGACGGAGGAGGATCTCCACCTGATGGAGCCGGATTAAAAAACGGAAGGGCAGCCCGGCGGGCGGTCCGGACAGTTAAAAAAGGTGCGTCACTTTCTGACAAGTGACGCACCTTTTCTATCTGTTTTTGCAGCCGCAACTGCATTCCGCTAAAAACTTCATACTAAAACGGGTAACGGAATGCCGCCAGCACATACCGCACTTTCTCTGACGGCTTCAAGGCAGCCACATATCCCTCTGAAAATCAACCTTTATTCAGCTTGTCGAAAAAACGGCGTGCCAATTTCAATCCATTTTCCCTGAATAGAGGCCTTTTGTGCTGACTATAGGATCTTGGGCCGTTCAGGATGGGAACAATTCAAAAGCTGCCAGCACACCCAGCAGACCGAATGCCCATATCTGTGCCAGCGCCGAAGCGGAGCTTTTCGCGGGAAACGTCAGAGAAAAAAGCCGGTTCGGGGGCGGAGCGGAGACGGATTCTCCTGCTTTGCGGCGGTCGGCCGCAACGGCCCTCCGCCACTGATATACCTGGCAGAGAAAGGTATGGATCACCCAGTGCATCTCGAGAATATAGAGAAGCATAGGCAGGAAGCCGTTTTTGGGGGTAGCGGGATTTACAGACATATAACGGTCGATTCCGGCCAGCGAGAGAAAATATATGTGCCACAGAAAGGTTGCGCCATCCATAAAGTACTGTCCTTCCACTGGATGAAGTTAATTTAGCTCAGGCCTCAGATCAATGGTCATCAGATATATTTCATATTCGGGGTCTTCATAAAAAACGTACATATTTGCATTTTGTGGACGTGAAGTAGTAACCGGATCCTTGTAGTACATGTACTTTTTTTGACATAGCTTATTCTCCTTTTAAACGGCCAACGCCTCAACATACAGATTATTTGGACAAAGCATCCCCTCCTCGCTTCCCACACCCAAGAAAACGTCAAATTAACCAAATTATATATTTAAATTATATCATAATTTTGTGATTTGTCAATAGAGCGGCGGAGCAATATGGAAGACTTTCGCCCTTAATTCCTGACAGGAAAAGGCTGTGCCGCTCGGCGGCACAGCCTTTTCCCGTGTTTATTAGGTTCAGTTCTCCACGCCCAGAGTCTGAATGAGCAGGTTGCGCAGGGAGATGGCGCTCTGCCGGTTCATGACGATGGAGGCCACCTGGTCGGCGTTGGGAGTGGAGACGTTCTCCAGGCCCTTGGGGGTGACGGTGACGGCGTTTTCCATGTACTTGTAGGAGATGTCCAGGGTGACTTCCAGGACCTCGCCCTCCTTGTCGGACACCTTGCGGATGCCGAAGGTGTTGGCATACTGCGGCTTCATGGGATTTCCTCCTTTTTGGGCGCGGCGGTGGGCGCCCCTTTTAAAGATTGACCGTCCAGCACGGCCTGTACCAGGGTGTCCCCCTGATAGCACAGCTTCAAAGAGAAGAAGGGGGTGTCCTCCCGGGCGATCAGGTCCAGGAAAATGGCGTCCCCCTCCCAGTGGGGGAGCTTCAGCAGCCTGTCCCGGGGGATCCACTCCAGCACGCCCTCGTCGCACTCCTTCAGCGCCCCGGTCCAGCGGTCGGCGGTGAACAGGTGCATATACTCGGTGGGCCACCGGTCGGAGACAAAGGTGACCAGACCCCGGTAGCGGTAGCGGGTGAGGGTCAGGCCGGTCTCCTCCCGGGCCTCCCGCAGCAGGCAGTCCTCCGGGCTCTCCTTGTCCTCGAACTTGCCGCCGATGCCGATCCACTTGTCGTGGTTGAGGTCGTTGTGCTTTTTGACCCGGTGGAGCATCAGATAGTCGCTGCCCCGCTGAATGTAGCAAAGCGTGGTGTTGATCATATTGGCGTTCTCTCCTCTGTTTCGCTGTACCCAGTATAGCACGGAGAAGCCCGCGGGGCAATCCCCCTGCGCGCGATCGGGAAAGCTTGTCCCGGACGGGGAGAGGGAAGACCCGCCGGAATCTATCAGAAAGGCGAGGCCGGGACTTGAATGTCCCGGCCTCGCCTGTTTCGTCAAAGTATTTGCGCCCCGGAAAACCGGACGGGAGGGAACCTGTTTGCGGAAATCCGCCCTACTGCACCAGCTGGGCGTCCACCAGGGCCACCTCCACGGTATAGGACTGGCCGTCCCGCAGATAGGTGAGGGTCACCACATCCCCGGGGCCCAGAGCCTGCTTCAGCTGGGTCAGGTCCTGGGTGCTGGTGACAGGCTGGCCGTTGGCGGCAATGAGAATATCCCCGGCCCGCAGGCCCTTGGCCCAGGCGTCGCTGCTGGGGTGGACCTCCATCAGCTCCAGCCCGCCCCCCTCGGAGGGGAAGGTGTACACGGTGAAGCCGAAGGCGCCGGTGCGGATCTCCTCCCCGGCAATCAGGGCGTCTGCCACATATTTCACCCGCACAGAGGGAATGGCAAAGCCCAGGGCCTCGGTGGATCCGTCGTCGGTGACAATTTTCACGGTGGTGATGCCCACCACCTGGCCGTACTGATTGATGAGGGCTCCGCCGGAGTTGCCGAAGTTGATGGCGGCGCTGGTCTGAATCAGCACCATGGTCACGCCGTCCACGTCCACCTCCCGGTTCAGGGCGGAGACAATGCCGTCGGTGATGGTGGAGCGATAGCCCAGGGGATCGCCGATGGCGGCCACCGGGTCGCCGATGCGCAGGGCGGCGGAGTCGCCGAACTCCGCCGGCGTCAGCCCCTGGGCGTCCACCTTCAGCACGGCCAGATCTTCGTTGGCGTCAAAGCCCACCAGACTGGCGGGGAGGACCTGATTGTCGTGGAGGGCCACCTGGACCGACTGGGCGCCCGCCACCACATGGGCGTTGGTGACAATATAGCCGTCCTCCGTCAGAATAATCCCGGTCCCGGTGCCGTATTCCTGGGAGGAGACGGACTCGATGGAGACAATGGAGGGGGCGTTCTTTTCATAAATCTGGGTATAGGTGAGGGCCGGGCCGGAGGCCGGCAGCAGAGAGAGGGTGACGCCGGTGCCGGTCTCTGCCTGGGGGATGGAGGGGGGCTCGGTGCTGTACTCCTGCTCCTGAGGCTGATAGCCGCTGTCCGGTTCGGAGGGGGAATAGCTGAAAAACTGCCGGGGGGAGAGGGGGAGCTTCAGCAGGGCCGCAGCCAGGCAGCAGACCAGAACAAGGGTGAGCAGCCCGGCGAACCAGGGCCACTTCCTGCCCCGGCGGCGGGGCTGCAGGGCGGGGCGCCGGGTGCGGGGCCGCATGGCTTGTGAGGGGATGACAACGGCGGGCGGGGTGGGAAAGCTGGGGGCGGGCTGCTCCCAGGGGCCGCCCTGCCACAGATCGTCCGGTTGATAATTCAAAAGGATCCCTCCAAACATGGGCCGCTCAGGCCAGAGTAAGGGTAAAGGTGAACTCGGTGACGCCGTCTTCACTGGTAACGGTGATGTTCCGTCCCGCCGGGCTTCTCCCGGCGGGAGCCCCTGGGGATCAATATGCTCGGGTAGAGTGAATCCGCCCTGCGCAAATCCCGCGCAGGGCGCGGAATTTACGGCGCATCGCGCCGCGCCGCCCCGCCTTTGGCGGGGCCCCAAAGAGAACATCACAGGCAAAGGGGCGGGGTTCAGGCCAGGGTGAGGGTAAAGGTGAACTCGGTGACGCCATCCTCACTGGTAACGGTGATGTTCCGTCCCGCCGGGCTTCTCCCGGCGGGAGCCCCTGGGGATCAATATGCTCGGGTAGAGTGAATCCGCCCTGCGCAAATCCCGCGCAGGGCGCGGAATTTACGGCGCATCGCGCCGCCCCGCCAAAGGCGGGGCCCCAAAGAGAACATCACAGGCAAAGGGGCGGGGTTCAGGCCAGAGTAAGGGTAAAGGTAAACTCGGTGACGCCATCCTCACTGGTAACAGTGATGTTCTCTTTTAGATTGCCCAGAATGGTTTTCACAATATACAGCCCCAGGCCCACGCCGTCCCGGTCCATGGAGCGGGAGTAGTCCGCCTTGTGGAAGCGGTCGAAGAGCAGGGGCAGCTCCTCGGCGGGGATGGTGGCCCCCAGGTTGCGGACCGAGGTATAGGCCTTGCCGTCCTTTTTGGTAATCTGAAGGGTGATGGCGGTGCCGGACGCGGCAAACTTGGCCGCGTTGTCCAGCAGGTTGTAGCACACCTGGGTAATGGAGTCGGGGTCGCCCCAGACCATAACCTTGTCCTCGGGCATCTGGACGTCCACATCCAGGCTGCGGCTGGTAATTTTGCTCTCCAGGCTGATGATGACCTGGGAGACCACCTCCACCAGGTCAAACTGCTCCTGGGCCGTGACAGCGTTCTCCGCCAGGGCGTTGAGCCGGGACAGGTCCAGCATCCGCCGCACCAGCCGGGACAGCCGCCGGGTCTCAGAGACGATGACCTGCAGGAACTCCTTTTCCCGCTCGGGGGGGATGGTGCCGTCCAGAATCCCTTCCGCAAAGCCGGAGATGGTGGTCATGGGGGTCTTCAGCTCGTGGGAGACGTTGGCAATAAACTCTGCCCGCTGGCTCTCCACCTTTTCCAGAGAGTTGGCCATGGAGTTGAAGGCCTCGGCCAGGGTGCTGATCTCGTCGCAGCGGTCCTCATAGCCGGTGACCCGCACGTCAAACTCCCCGCGGCCGAATTTTCGGGCGGCCTCCGCCATCTCGTTCAGAGGCCGGGCCTGATGGGCGGAGGTGAGGGAGCTGGCGATGAAGGAGATCAGCAGCACCACCACGGCGGAGAAGAAAAAGATGGTGGCGGTGGAGGACCACATCTCGTTCAGGCTGGAGGCGTCTGCGGACACCAGCACCAGCCCCTGGGCCACAGGGAAGCCGCCGATGGTGACGGAGATGGGCAGGGCGGCCGTATAGCGCCGCTCGGAGAAGATGCCGCCCAGGCGGGTCATGCCGGTGTAGGAGCCCTGCTCAGAGACCTGGTTGACCACATTTTCGGGGATAGCCGCGTTTTCATAGGAGTAAAAGTACACCCCGTCGGTGGCATAGCGGATATTGCCGCCCGCGTCGGAGATGATGATATAGGAGTTGGAAATCAGAGCGATGGAGGCCACGTACCCGCTGTAAAACTCACTGCTGACGTCCAGATAGTTGTCGGCGGTGAAATTGGCGATGTAGCCCGCGTTGCGCTCCACCGAGTCCCGGGTCTCCGAGATGATATAGCGGTAGGACAGCAGCATAAACGCGGCCGCCAGCAGGGAGAAGGACAGCAGCATCACGCCGACCATCATCGCCATCTGGCGCTTATAAAGGGAGTTCAACGCAGATCACCTCGCTTTCTGTTTCCCTGGAACGCCGGCGGGAGGGGGTCAGTTGGCGGGCCCGACCTCAAATTTGTATCCCACGCCCCAGACCGTTTTCAGCCGCCATTGATCGCTGACGCCCTCCAGCTTCTCCCGCAGGCGCTTGATATGTACGTCCACGGTGCGGCTGTCGCCGAAGTAGTCAAAGCCCCACACCTCGTCCAGCAGCTGGTTGCGGGTGAAGACCCGGTTGGGCGAGGAGGCCAGATGGAACAGCAGCTCCAGCTCCTTCGGGGGGGTGTCCACCCGCTGCCCGTCCACCAGCAGCTCATAGGAGTCCAGGTTGATGACCAGCTTGTCAAAGGTCAGCTTTTTCTCCTTCTGCTCCTCCTCGCCCGAGGTGCGGCGCAGCACGGCGTGGATGCGGGCCAGCACCTCCTTCATTTCAAAGGGCTTGACAATGTAGTCGTCGGCCCCCTGCTCCAGACCGGAGACCTTGTCCTCGGTCTCGCCCTTGGCGGTGAGCATGATGACGGGGGTTTTGTCCGTCTCCCGGATTTTTTTCAGGACGGACCAGCCGTCCATAACGGGCAGCATGATGTCCAGCAGCACCAGGTCGGGCTGGAAGGAGCGGAACAGCTCCACGCCCTTTCCGCCGTCCTTGGCCACCTGGGTCTCGAAGCCCTCCTTCTCCAGATAGAGGTGGAGCAGCTCGGCAATATTTCCGTCGTCTTCTACAATCAAAACCTTCTTGGGCACGGATAAGACCTCCCGCTTTCGTGAGATAATAGACAATCAGTTCTGAACCAGAAAAAGCGCGTCCCGCAAAATCAAGGAATTTTCCTTATTATAGCGCAAAACAGACAATTTTAGGTGAATAATCTGTGAATTAGCCCGCGCTGCTCCGCCGGTCCACATAGGAGTGGTCCACCTGGATGACGGGATAATACCGCTGGGAGAGCTGCTTGATGCCCCGGGACAGCTCCGCGCACACCTGTCCGTCGGTGAGGCGGAAGCCATAGGGGACCAGAACGTCGAAAATCAGATTGGTGTGGCTGGGGCCCGGCGTGATGCGGAAATCGTGGATGGACAGGGCGGGGTCCAGCTGCCGGGCCAGGTCGGCGACCTGGGCGCGCAGGGCGTCGGTGCGCTCGTCCCGGACCACGGGGTCCATGTGGATGACTGTCTCGATGTGGTGGCGCTCCTGCAGCTCCCGCTCGATGTGGTCAATCAGGTCGTGGAGCTCCAGCATGTTTCCGTCGGCCGGCACCTCGGCGTGGAAGGACATCATGGCCCGGCCCGGCCCATAGTCGTGATAGACCAGGTCGTGGATGCCCAGAATGTTGTCGTGGGAGAGCACAATCCGGTCAATGTCCGCGGCAAGCTCCGGGTCCATGGGGCGTCCCAGCAGGGGGTCCAGGGTGTCCTTTGCGGCGTCCCAGCCGGTTTTCAGGATAAAGGCGGCCACCAGCAGGCCCGCCAGGCCGTCCACCCGCAGGTTCCAGAAGTGGCCGGCCAGGGTGGAGAGCAGCACCACCCCGGTGGAGGCGGCGTCGGAGAGGGAGTCGGCCGCGGTGGCCTCCATGGCGGCCGAGCCGATGGCGCGCCCCAGGCTGCGGTTAAACCAGAACATCCACAGCTTTACCCCGATGGCGGCGCATAAAATCACCAGGGAGACGGGGGAGAAGTCAATCTCCCGCTGTTCAAACAGCGCCTCCACGGAGGAACGGCCGATTTCAAACCCCATCAACAGGATTGCCAGGGACACAATCAGGCCGGAGACATACTCGATGCGGCCGTGGCCGAAGGGGTGGTCGGCGTCCGCCGCCTGACCGGCCAGGCGGAAGCCCACCAGCGTGACCACCGAGGCGGCGGCGTCGGACAGGTTGTTCACCGCGTCGGCCACCATGGCCACGGAGGAGGCGGCCAGACCGGCAATCAGCTTTGCCAGAAACAGCAGCAGGTTCAAAAGAATCCCCACGCCGCCCGCCAGGGTGCCGCAGCGCTGCCTGGCCTCTGGGGAGCGGGGATCCCGGTTCCCCAGACAGGAACGAATGACAAAATTCAAAGCAGAAAGACCTCTTTTCCCACACAGGGCAGGGATATACAATCAATCTATTATCCCATAGCTTCCCGGGTTCGTCAAGAAAAAGGATGGCGGAACACGGCGGCGGGAAATTCACAAAAAATTCATGGCAGCGTCATGAAATGGCCGTAATTCTTCGATATTCTATGACCGTAGCCAATCATCATTCCGTATCTCCTATTTCTCCCTCTCCTTTACAACACACACGGCAAAAGCCCCGGCCAGGCGCCGGGGCTTTTGCTGCGGAAGGGCGGGGAAGTTTTCAGAAAGTTCATAGGGATGTCATAAGGCGGCCGCAATTATCAGGTACACTGAACCTGTGCCTGAACAGACACACTTCCTTTTCTCTCTTCTCACAAGATGGACGCGGGGCCCCGGCAAATGCCGGGGCCCCGCGTCTGCCGGCGCCGCGCTTGGGGCAGCGGAATCTGTTTTCAAAAAATTCATATGGAAGTCATAAAAATGCCGCAATCATTGGGTATGATAACACCGTAGCCAATCATCATAACGTATCTCCTATTTTTCTCCCTCTCCTTTTACAACACACACAGCGAAGGACCCCGGCTCCGGCCGGGGTCCTTCGCTGTTCAGAGGCAGATTAAATTCACGAAAAG
>JAHYYS010000061.1 GCA_019424865.1 bacterium | reverse complement strand
CGAGGAGAAGCTCAACTACATCCTGGAGATGCGCGCCAAGGATCCCATGCACTGCCAGCCCTATGCCGAGAAGTTCGGCTGCGAGTTCGTGCCCGGCCAGAAGTGCTGGGGCGTCAAGGACGTGGACATCTACATGCCCTCCGCTACCCAGAACGACGTCAACCTGGAGTGGGCCAAGAAGATTGCCGAGTCCGGCGTGAAGTACTATATCGAGGTGGCCAACATGCCCACCACCAACGACGCTCTGGAGTTCCTGAAGAAGCAGCCCCACCTGGTGGTTGCCCCCTCCAAGGCTGTCAACGCCGGCGGCGTGTCCGTGTCCGAGCTGGAGATGGCTCAGAACGCCGAGCGCCTGTACTGGAGCGCCGAGGAAGTGGATGCCAAGCTGCAGGGCATCATGAAGAACATCTATCACTCCTCTGTCGAGGTTGCTGAGCGCTATGGCCTGGGCTATGACCTGGTGGCCGGCGCCAACATCGTGGGCTTCCAGAAGGTTGCCGACGCCATGATGGCTCAGGGCATTTTCTAAGCCTGACGGATCTGCATTCCAACTGAACGCCAGCGGCCCCTCCCTTTTTGGGAGGGGCCGCTCAGTCTGTCGAAAAGGTCCAGCAAATGCTGGGCTATTTCGTTTATATGAGGTAAAATAGCGGAGGTGGTGAGAGGGATGCTGTGTCAAAACGGTACAGCGGCACATCTGGAGGGATTATGAGGACTTAGCCGACGACGCCCGCTATACCCCCCAATACCAGGAACTCTACAAGCGGCGAAAAGAAACCATTGAACGGGTTTTTGCCGATGCCAAGGAAAAACACGCCATGCGTTATACACAGTATAGAGGCTTGGCCCAGGTATCCAACTGGGTGAAGCTGAAATTTGCTGCCATGAATCTCAAAAAACTGGCCAGGTGGTTATGGCAGGAGAAGCTTGCTCCATTTGCACTTTTCCTTCTTTGGCCTCTATACCACAGAAACCCGCCCTATGCTTGACGCATAGGCGGGTTTCTCGACAGACTGAGCAAAGCCGCCCAACGGGCGGCTTTGCTGAGAGGGTTAAAAATCTCCTGGGGGAAAAGTTGCGGGGACTTCCTGCGGCCGCAGGAAATCTCCAATTCAGAAGAGCCCGTCAGCGGTAGAATTGAGAAAATAGAGTTTAGTTGGGTTTCTAAGCAGCAGTTTAGCACAATAGTGTATAGACATTTTATACATAAATTTTCCGTAAAGATTTAGAAAATTGTTGAAATTGAATGAAGGATATATTATAATTACTACTAGTACTGGATAGGTTTCCTCCCGCGTGGTTCATTGGAGGAAAAGCGGAGCGATATTGACGATTTTGAAGAAGAGAAACCAGCAGTATCACGTATGAGGGAGAACCGTTTTCCTGCTGTTGCGAGGGGGCCGCAGCCGGTACAGATTCAAAAGCTTCCGGCAGTGCGCTGCCCGATGGGCATGCGGTGCTGTCCGGAGCCAGACAGAATGGAGGGATAGATGAGTTTGTAGTGCAGCGAGATTAGCTACATACAATTGTCCGGAAATGAAATAGGAGGTTACTTTATGATTTTGACAAACCCAGTAGTTATCGCAGTTATCGTACTGCTGGTGATGTGCTTTCTGCGGGTCAACGTACTGCTGGCCCTGGTGATTGCCTCAGTGGCGGCCGGCCTTGTGTCCGGGATGGACATCGGGACCACCATTGACACCTTTATCACGGGCTGCGGCACTGATCCTGAGACAGCTGTTGCCTATGTGCTGTTGGGCGGTCTGGCTGCCGCCATCAGCTATACCGGCGTGTCCGACATCCTGGCGGTTAAAATCGCCAAGGGAATCAGCGGCAAGCGGCTGGCCTTTGTGTTCCTGATCGCCTTCTTCTCCTGCTTCTCCCAGAACCTGATTCCTGTTCACGTGGCGTTCATTCCCATTCTGATTCCCCCGCTGCTGATCGTCATGAACAAGCTGAAGATCGACCGCCGCGCGGTTGCCTGCGCCCTGGCCTTCGGTCTGCGCGCCCCCTACGTCACCATTCCCGTGGGCTTCGGTGCTCTGTATCATGGCATCCTGTCCACCAACATCACCCAGAACGGCATGCCGCTGGGCGAGATGGAAGTCTGGAAGTACACCTGGCCCCTGGGCCTGGCCATGCTGGTCGGCCTGATTTTCGCCGTGCTGGTTCTGTACCGCAAGCCCCGCGAGTATAAGGACGTGGAGGGCGTAGCGGTGGATCTGGATACCGTTGACACCACCATGACCTTCAAGCACTGGATGGCCCTGGTCGGCGCTGTGGCCACCATGGTGGTCCAGCTGGCTACCGACTCCCTGCCCATGGGCGCTGTCGCGGGCCTGGCCATCATGTTCATCACCCGGGCCGTCAAGTGGTCCGACATGGACCAGATCGTGGATGAGGGCGTCAAGCTGATGGGCTTCATCGCCTTCGTCATGCTGGCTTCCAATGGCTTCAGCCTGGTGCTCAGCGAGAGCGGCGCCGTGGCCGATCTGGTTGAGAGCTCCCTGGCCTTCATCGGCGGCAACAAGTTCCTGGGCGCCTTCGTGATGATGCTGGTCGGCCTGGTCATCGTTATGGGCACCGGCACCTCCTTCGGCACCGTTCCCGTACTGGCCGTTCTGTACGTGCCTCTGTGCGCCGAGCTGGGCATGGGCGTGGCTGCCACCACCATGCTGATCGCTGCGGCTTCCACCATCGGCGACACCGGCTCCCCCGTGTCCGACACCACCCTGGCTCCCACTGCCGGTCTGAATGCGGACGGTCAGCACGACCACATCTGGGATACCTGCGTACCTACGTTTATTGCGTCTGATATTCCGATTTTCATCCTGGCATGTCTGTGCCCCCTGTTCTTCTAAGAATTCAGACTGCCGGAAAAAATCAGGCCGCCGTACAGGCGGCCTGATTTTTTTCGTGGGGAGCCCCTCCCCTTTGCACTGGAATTAAATGGAACTCTGAACGCCTTAAAAAAACATGTGACCGCAGCAGACGGACAAAATTCTGTGCAGAACAGAGAAGAAAGCCGGGGGGAGAGCGGGCGGATTCTGTTGGAAACCACCATTGACTATTCCCGGGCCGTGCTTTAAAATAAAACAAAATTAGCCAGTTTAGCTGGCAGAAGAACGGAAAAAAGGGGAGGACCTGGCCATGTATCAGCGGGCATCTTGCTGGCGTTTCATGGAAGGCTCTGCGGCCTGCGGCGCAGAGTCCGATTCCTCCTGCCCCAGTGCCCAGTGCAGTGGGAAGGGCACTTTTGCGCGAATCGTGATGGACACCATGATTATGGTGTCCATTTTTATTCTTATTTTGGCGGAGAACGCCGCTGTACTGTTTGGGCTGATGATTCTGGGGGCCGCGGGGAAGATGATTTTGGCCCTGGCGCAGCAGGAGAAGCGTCCAAAGGAACAACCGCTTGCCATCATATAAGATGTGGTAAAAGAGCGGCTTCGTTCTTTGGGACGAGGCCGCTTTTTTATAAAAACTCTGACGAGTATCTGAAAGAAAAGGAGAAGATATGAAATGAAAAACAAGAAGTTTCTTGCCCTTGCCCTGGCGGCTGCCATGACCCTGTCTCTGGCCGCCTGCGGCGGGGACAGCTCCAGCGCCGGAGGCTCCAACTCCTCTGCCGGCAATTCCAGCACCTCCACCGGTGATACCGCTACTGGCGGCAGCACGGGCGGGACCACAGTGAAAGAGGTTGTGGATCCCACCGGCGCGGCCTTCAAGGTGGGCGGCACCGGCCCCCTCACTGGAGACGCCTCCATCTATGGACTGGCCGCCTATCGGGGCGCCCAGATCGCTGTGAACGAGATCAACGCCGAGGGTGGCGCCGTCCAGTTCGAGCTGCGCTATGAGGACGACCAGAACCAGGCCGAGGCCGCGAATAACGCCTATAATGCGCTGAAGGACTGGGGCATGCAGATCTCCCTGGGCTCCGTTACCACCCAGCCGGGTATTTCCACATCTGTGTTCAACTATCAGGACCGTATCTTCGCCCTGACCCCCTCCGCCTCCTCCCCGGACGTCATCGCGGATAAGGATAACGTGTTCCAGATGTGCTTCTCCGACCCCAACCAGGGCCTGGCCTCCGCCCAGTACATCGCCGAGCAGGGCCTGGGGGAGAAGGTCTTCATTATCTGGAAGAATGATGATGTGTATTCCACCGGCATCAAGGAGCAGTTTGAGGCCGAGGCCGAGAGGCTGGGCCTGAACGTGGTGGGCGACGCTACCTTCACCACCGACACTTCCAACGACTTCACCGTCCAGCTGACCCAGGCCCAGCAGGCGGACGCTGACCTGATCTTCCTGCCCATGTACTATCAGCCCGCCTCCCTGATCCTGACCCTGGCCGACTCCATGGGTTATGAGCCCAAGTTCTTCGGTGTGGACGGCATGGACGGCATCCTGACCATGGAGAACTTTGACACCTCCCTGGCCGAGGGCGTTATGCTGCTGACCCCCTTCAATGCCGACGCCACCGACGAGGCCACCGTAGCCTTTGTGGAGAAGTATGAGAGCCTTTACGGCGAGACGCCCAACCAGTTCGCCGCCGATGGCTACGACTGTATCTACGCTCTGAAGCTGGCCCTGGAGACCGCCGGCTGCACCCCCGACATGGCGGCTGAGGCCATCAACGACGCCCTCATCGAGACCTTCCCCACCATTACCCTGAATGGTCTTACCGGTGATGGCACGGGCATCACCTGGGATTCCACCGGCGCGGTGTCCAAGGCCCCCAAGGGCATGGTCATCCAGGACGGCGCCTATGTGGGCATGGACTGAGAAACAGGTCTGTCCCCACGGAAGTTTTTGTCCCGTTTTCTCCCACCCCGGGGCTTCGGCCCCGGGGGATGGGGGATTTTACTGCCTGAAAAGAGAGAGGGGACGCACCGGAAAGCGGCCGGACCGGCCGGCTTTTTTCCGGTGTGCCCCACGAAAAAAGGGGAATCAATATGGATATCACGATTATCCTGAATTATCTGATCCAGGGCCTGAGCCTGGGCAGCGTGTATGCCATCATCGCCCTGGGCTACACCATGGTCTACGGCATCGCCAAGATGCTGAACTTTGCCCACGGCGACGTGATTATGGTGGGCGGCTACGTGTGCTTTTTCACCATGAGCAGGCTGTCCGGCAGCTTCCCGGAGGGCTCCGCGGCCGCCATTGCGGTACCCGCCATTGCCGGCACCCTGCTGGCCATGGCGGTGTGTACGGTGCTGGGCGTGGTCATCGAGCGGCTGGCCTATAAGCCGCTGCGGCAGGCGCCCTCCCTGGCTGTGCTGATCACCGCCATCGGCGTGAGCTACTTCCTGCAGAACGCGGCGCTGCTGCTGTGGTCCTCCAACCCCAAGGTGTTTACCCCGGTGACAGGCCGGGGCCGCCTTCAGATCGGGCCGCTGTCCGTCAGCTATGTGACATTGCTGACCATCGCCGCCTGTATCGTCATCATGGTGATCCTCACCTCCTTCACCAACCGCACCAAGCTGGGCAAGGCCATGCGGGCGGTGTCTGAGGACAAGGGGGCGGCCCAGCTGATGGGCATCAATGTCAACGCCACCATCTCCCTCACCTTCGCCATCGGCTCCGCCCTGGCGGCTGTGGCCGGCGTGCTGTACATGTCCGCCTATCCCACCCTGACCCCCACCACCGGCTCCATGCCCGGCATCAAGGCCTTTACCGCCGCCGTGTTCGGCGGCATCGGCTCCATCCCCGGAGCCATGCTGGGCGGACTGCTCCTGGGCGTCATCGAGATCTTCGCCGGCGCCTACATCTCCACCCAGCTGCAAAACGCCATCGTCTTTGCCGTGCTGATCGTGGTGCTGCTGGTAAAGCCGGCCGGCCTGATGGGCAAGATGGTCCAGGAGAAAGTGTAAGGAGGGTGGAAGGATGAAACGTATGTTAAAGATGGAAAAATCCACCCGGAACAGTCTGTTTACCTATACGCTGGTCATTGTGGCCTATCTGGTGATCCAGCTGCTGCGGACCTTTCGGGAGGGGGGCGTGGGCTCCGTGCTGGAGGGCCAGCTGGTCCCCATCTGCGCCTATGTGACCATGGCCCTGGCCCTGAATCTGGTGGTGGGCATCTCCGGCGAGCTGTCCCTGGGCCACGCGGGCTTTATGAGCATCGGCGCCTTTGCCGGCTGCTCCGCGGCCGCCGCCCTTCAGGGGATGGTGTCCTCCCAGCCGCTGCGCCTGGCGCTGGCCATGATACTGGGCGCCGTCTTCGCGGGCATTTTCGGATTTCTCATTGGCATTCCGGTGCTCCGCCTCAAGGGGGACTATCTGGCCATTGTCACGCTGGCCTTCGGCGAAATTATCAAGAGTCTGGTCACCAATATCTATCTGGGCGTGGATGAGAACGGTTTCCAGTTCAGCTTTTTGAGCGATAAGAACCAGCTGTCTGAGACGGGCATTGAGTTGATCCGGGGCCCGGTAGGCGTCACCAACTCCGCGCGGATCTCCACCTTTACCATGGGGGTGGTGCTGGTGCTGGTGGCCCTGTTTATTATCTTCAACCTGGTGAACAGCCGCACCGGCCGGGCCATCATGGCTACCCGGGACAACCGCATCGCCGCCGAGAGCGTGGGCATCAGCGTCACCAAGTACAAGATGATCGCCTTTGCCACCTCCGCCGCCCTGGCGGGGGCTGCAGGCACCCTGTACGGCTGCAGTCAGGTGACCTTTGCTGCCACCAAGTTTGACTTCAACACCTCGATCCTGATTTTGGTGTTTGTGGTGCTGGGCGGCCTGGGCAACATGTGGGGCTCGGTTATTGCCGCCGCCGCCCTGACCATCCTGCCCGAGGCGCTGCGCCAAGTCCGGGACTACCGCATGCTGGTGTATGCCATTGTGCTGATTTTGGTGATGCTGCTGACCAACAACTCCACCATCTGGAACTTTATCGCCCAGCGGCGTGAGCAGGCCCAGGAGAAGAAAGAAGGTGCCAAGCAATGAGCCGGATTCCCAAGGAACCCACCAGGCTGGTCCCGGTGCCCAGCCCCAACAAGATCCCCGAGCGGGACATTGATAAAAGCCCCATTCTGGAGTGCCAGCATCTGGGCATCGACTTCGGCGGACTGTCCGCCGTGAAGGACTTCAACATGGCCATCGGCCGCACCGAGATTGCCGGCCTCATCGGCCCCAACGGCGCGGGCAAGACCACGGTCTTCAACCTGCTGACCAAGGTGTACCAGCCCACCCGGGGGACCATCCTGCTGGACGGCGTGGACACCAACAACATGAACACCGTCCAGGTGAACAAGGCGGGCATCGCCCGGACCTTTCAGAATATCCGTCTGTTCAACAACCTGACGGTGGAGGACAACGTGAAGCTGGGTCTGCACAACCACATCGGCTATGGCATGTGGAGCGGCATCTTCCGTCTGCCCAGCTATTGGAAAGAGGAGAAGGTGGCCCACGAGCGGGCCATGGAGCTGCTGTCCATCTTCGACATGGGCTATCTGTCCAAGTTCAAGGCCGGATCCCTGCCCTACGGCGCCCAGCGGAAGCTGGAGATCGTCCGGGCCCTGGCCACCAACCCCAGCCTGTTGCTGCTGGACGAGCCGGCGGCGGGCATGAACCCCTCGGAGACAGCCGAGCTGATGGAGAACATCGTCAAGATCCGGGACACCTTCGGCATCGCCATCCTGCTCATCGAGCACGACATGAGTCTGGTCATGGGCATCTGCGAGGGCATCGCGGTGCTCAATTTCGGCCAGATCATTGCCAAGGGCACGCCGGACGAGATTAAAAATGACCCGGCGGTTATCGAGGCCTATCTGGGCAAAAAGAAGGGGGCGTGAGGCACATGGAGACCTTATTGAATGTAGAGGGCATCAACGTCTACTATGGGGCCATCCACGCCATCAAGGATATCTCCTTCCATGTGAATGAGGGGGAGATTGTCACCCTGATTGGAGCCAACGGCGCGGGCAAGACCACCACCCTGCAGACCATTTCCGGCCTGCTGCGATCCAAGACCGGGAGCATTACCTTTGAAGGGCACAATATCACCAGCGTCCGGGCGGACAAGCTGGTGGCCCACGGCCTGGCCCAGGTGCCCGAGGGGCGGCGGGTCTTTTTGCAGATGACGGTGGAGGAAAACCTGGAGATGGGGGCCTATACCCAGTCCCCGGCGGGGGTGCCCAAGGATCTGGAGATGGTATATGAGCTGTTTCCCCGGCTGAAGGAGCGCCGCCGCCAGGTGGCGGGCACCCTCTCCGGCGGCGAGCAGCAGATGCTGGCCATGGGGCGGGCGCTTATGTCCCACCCCAAGCTGCTGATGCTGGACGAGCCCTCCATGGGTCTGGCGCCTATTTTGGTGGAACAGATCTTTGAAATTATCCAGAACCTGAACCACCAGGGCTCCACCATTCTGCTGGTGGAGCAGAACGCCCAGATGGCCCTGTCCGTGGCCCACCGGGGCTATGTGCTGGAGACCGGGAAGATTGTCACCACCGGGACCGGCGCGGAGCTGATTGAGAGCCCTGAAATTAAAAAGGCCTATCTGGGCGGCTGACACAAAACAAAACCCATTGGGAATAAAAATGCCCCCGGCAAGCGCTCATGCGCTTGCCGGGGGCATTTCCTTTTTGCAGTCAGGCGGCGGCGCGGCGGTCCCGGCGGCGCTCCAGAAGGAACACACAGACCTGAAACACCACAATGAGCACCCAGCCCAGGCCGGTGGACAGGGCCACCGCGTCCAGACCCATGGCGCCCACCAGCAGATACGTGCAGACTACCCGGGTTACAATCTGCAGGGTGGTGCCGATAAAGGTGATATTCATCCGGCCGCTCCCCCGGTACCAGCCCACAAAGGTATGTCCGGTAAAGGAGAGGAAGTAGAACCCGCCGATGATCCGGAGATAGGAGGCGCACAGGGGCAGCGCCTCCGCCTCGCTGCTGAGGAACAGGGCGGACAGGGGGGAGGAGAACAGCATCATCCAGAGGGAGAACAAAAGCCCCATGCCAATCACCATGGCGCCGCCCCGGGCAAAGCCCCGGAGCGCACGTTTGTGATGCCCGGCCCCCTCGTTTTGGGCCACAAAGATGGCGATGGACTCACAGCCGCTGATGCCGAAGGCCTGGGTAAAGTTTTCAATCCGATTGGCGGCAGTGAAGGCGGAGATGGGGGCGGAGCTGGTGAGGCTGATACTGTTGACCGCCCCCTGAATCAGCAGCTTGCCCAGGTACAGGCTGGACTGCTGCAGAGCCGCCACGGCGGCATAGCTGCTGGTGCGGCGGATGAGAACGGGGTCCATGCACATATCCTGCCGCGTAATGGTGAGAAAGGGGAGCTTGCGGCGGATATACAGCAGGCACAGCAGAGTGGAGAGCAGCTGGGCCGAGGCGGTGGCCAGGGCGGTTCCCATAATGCCCAGCTTCAGCACCGCCACCAGCAGCCAGGCGGCGGCCAGGTTATAGCCCAGGGAGATGAGCAGGAAGTACAAGGCCGCCCGGGTGTTGCCGATGGCCCGCAGGGCGGCGGCCAGATAGTTATAGGTGAAGGTGAAGACCATCCCGGACAAAATAACCCGGAGGTAGGCGGAGACGTCCGCCATCAGGGCCTGCGGCGTCTGAATCAGCCGGAGGATCTGGGGCAGGAAGAGCTGACCCAGCAAAACCGCGGCCAGGGTGCAGCCGCCGATGAGGACAGCGGAGACGTACAGCTGCCGCCGCAGGCGGGGGAGATTTTCCTCCCCGTAGAATTGAGCGATCAGGACCCCGGCCCCCATGCAGGCCCCGGTTATGACGTAGATATACAGATTCATAACGCTCTCCGCCACGCCGAGGGCGGCAAAGGCGCTGTCCCCAATGTAGTGGATGACCACCTGGGAGTTCATGATGTTGTAGAGCTGCTGCAGCACGTTGGCGCCCAGTACGGGCAGGCACAGCTGGATCAGCTGGGGCGCAATGCTGCCTGAGGTGAGGTGGAGCTGACGGGACACAGGGGAACCCTCCTGATGGAAATAAATTTTTTACGCTACTATCATAAACGAATTTGTTCGGTTTGTAAATCGTGAATCTGCAGCTGCAGTGTGATTTTATTGCAAAAGGAAAAAGGGAAAAGGGACAGAAAACGGCGAAGTCCGACCCGGGGCCTGTCCTATAATGAAGGAGACAGCAGAGCGGACAGGCGCAGGACAGGCTGTCCCGCCAACCGTGCGGACGAACAAAAAAGCCCGGTACGTTTTAAACCGGGCGGCAAAAGAGGGGAATTGTATGCCAGTCACATGTATCCAGGAAAACCGCAGACTGACGGCGGCCATCTCCGGGGAGCTGGACCACCACCGGGCCAAGGAGGTAATGGCGGAGCTGGACCGCTGGATTGACGAGGCCCTTCCCACCCAGCTGACAGTGGATCTGGCGGGTCTGAGCTTTACCGACAGCTCGGGAATCGCAGTGCTGCTGCGGGCCTGGCGCAGAATGGGCCAGGTGCGGGGGGCCATGCGGGTGATCCATACGCCCAGTCAGGCGGACAAGGTGTTTCAGGCCGCCGGACTGCACCGCCTGATCCGATTTGAATAGCCCACCTGCACCCGTATGTACCATAGAAAGGAGCGCTACATAATGGATGTTAAAAATCACGTAATATTGGAATTTCCCAGCTGTTCGGCCAACGAGGGCTTTGCCCGGACGGCTGCAGCCTGCTTTGCCGCCCAGCTGGATCCCACCCTGGAAGAGGTGAACGATGTGAAGACTGCTGTCAGCGAGGCGGTGACCAACGCCATTGTCCACGCATACCCGGATACCCTGGGGAAAATTGTCATGAAGCTGCGCATCCGGGAGGACCACAGCCTGGAGATTGTGGTGCGGGACTGGGGCATAGGGATTGAGGACGTGGAACGGGCCCGGACCCCGCTGTTTACCACGGGAGGGGAGGAGCGCTCCGGAATGGGATTCACCATTATGGAGAGCTTTATGGACGTGCTGAAGGTGCGCTCCGTCCCGGGTAAGGGGACCACGGTGACCATGCGGCGGAAGATCGCCCGCCGGGCCGGGCGGTGAGCGGGATCTCCTCCGCCGACCTGCTGGAGGCCGCCCGCCAGGGGGACAGCCGGGCCTGCGAGCAGGTGCTCCAGGAAAATAACGGCCTGATTTGGAGCGTGGTGCGGCGGTACTATGGCCGGGGCGTGGAGCCGGACGACCTGTATCAACTGGGCTGCCTGGGCTTTCTCAAAGCGGTTCAGGGCTTTGATCCCGCCTTTGGAACCCAGTTTTCCACCTACGCTGTGCCTAAAATTGCCGGAGAGATCCGCCGCTTCCTCCGGGATGACGGGCCAGTAAAGGTGAGCAGGGGACTGAAGGAGCGGAGCAGCGCCATCAAAAATGCCAGGGGCAGGCTGTGCACTCAGCTGGGGCGGGAGCCCACCCTGTCCGAACTGGCCGGGGAGACCGGGCTGTCCCCGGAAGACATCGCCGCGGCGGAGACAGCGGCAGAACCCGTTATCTCCCTTCAGGCCCAGACGGGGGAGAGCGGCCTGACCCTGGAGGGCATGCTGGGGGCGGGGGATGAGGAGGAGGGACTGGTGGAGCGCCTGACTCTGCGGGCGGCACTGTCCAAACTGCCGGAGCGGGAGCAGCAGGTGCTGCTGCTGCGCTATTACCGCGGCATGACCCAGGTGAACGCAGCCCGGGTGCTGGGGGTGTCCCAGGTACAGGTGTCCCGCCTGGAGCGGCGGGCCCTGGAGCGGCTGCGGCGGGAATTGACATAAAAAGCGCCCCCTTTGGCGGAAGGGGGCGCTTTGTGTGATAGGGAGCGCGGCAAACACCGACCGAGAAGAGTAGAGGCCGGAAGAAGCGCTCCGTCTGAAGGCACCTGGGAAAAGTAAGAAAAAACCCAGATGCAAAGCTGGGAAACAGGGGGACACGGACGTCTAAAGAGGGGGGACATCCACGGGGCTCCCCTGTTTCGGTTTTATTATAACAGGAGACAAATAAAATGGGTGTAAATGAAACGGAACTGGCGCTAAAAGTGTGTTAAGAACCGGGTGAAAATGGACAGAAATTCCAGCGCAATGCCCGGAGCAGGAAAAGAAAGCGCCGGTTCCGGACGGGCCGGAGGACAGGGGCGTCCCGGTTTCCGCCTTTATAGAACCGCAGCCCGCTGCACAAACTGTGCGGCGGGCTGCGGTTTTGCTGTAAAACGGGGCTGGCCCAATGAAAGACAGGCGGCCGGGCAAGGCTGGGAAGAAAACCTAGTCATCCAGCATGCGATAGCCGATGCCCAGCTCGGTGTGGATATATTTGGGGTCGGAGGGGTTTTCCTTCAGCTTGCGGCGGATGTTGGCCATGTTGACCCGCAGGATCTGGTTGCTGCTGTTGCTGCCGTAGGGGCCCCAGACATGCTCCAGAATAAAGTCGTAGGTCAGCACCTTCCCCGCGTGGACAGCCAGCAGCTCCAGGATCTTGAATTCGTTTTGGGTGAAGTGGATTTCCTCCCCGTCCAGCAGCACCACATGGCGGGCCACGTCCACCGTCAGGTTTTTAATCTGATAGATGTCCCGGTGTCCGCCCTGAGACAGCTTGATCCGGTCGGCCCGGCGCAGGGTAGTGCGGATACGGGCCAGCAGTTCGGACACGCCGAAGGGCTTGACCACATAGTCGTCCGCCCCCATGTCCAGGGCCTTTACCTTTTCCGATTCCCGGTCCCGGGCGGAGATAATAATCACAGGTACCTCATGGGGCAGCCCGCTGAGCTGGCTGAGTACCTCCAGCCCGTCCATATCCGGCAGGCCCAGGTCCAGCAGGACCAAATCGGGGCTGTGGGAAAAGAACAGGGAGAGCCCCTCCTTGCCGGTGGAGGCGGTCAGCGCCCTGTAATCATTTGCGGCCAGCGCGCGGCAGATAAAATTGCTGATGGCGTGTTCGTCTTCGACGAGGAGAATGGTGCGTTTATCATTCATCAGTGGCTTCCTCCAATGGAAGGCCGAAGCGGAACACCGCTCCGCCCTCCGGATGGTTGCCCGCAGCGACAAAACCGCCGTGGGCCTTGATAATGCTTTGACAGACTGACAGGCCGATGCCCATGCCCCGGGTGCTGTCCCCGGACAGGTTCCGTTCCAGAGGCCGGCCGGCCCGTACGGCCTGACACACTTCGGGCGTCAGCCCCTTCCCATGATCCCGGACCTCCACCATGGCCCACTCATCCTGGCGGAACAGGCGCAGGCAGATATGCTCCAGGTCGCCGGAGTGCCGGACGGCGTTTTCCAGCAGATTCACCATGACCTGCTTAATCAGCATGGCGTCCATGGGGGGACAGAGAATGTCATCCGGGAGATCCAGCGATATGTGACACGCGGGAAAACGGCGGCGGATGGTGAGAACGGCGTCGCCGGCCACCTCCTCCAGCATCTCCGCCTCCTTTTTCAGGGGCAGCGTCCCGTCCTGAATGCGGGTGACAGAGAGAAGATTTTCCACCATGGCGATCAGAGCGTCCGCGTCGCACTTGATGTCCTGAAGCATGGCCGTGTTCTTGGGTGACATGTCCGGGCTGGCGAGCAGGACAGAGGCCGCGCCCGAGATGGAAGTCAGGGGCGTGCGCAGATCGTGGGAGACGGCACGCAGAATGTCGCTGCGGATCAGCTCCCGGGCGGACTGCAGTTCAATGGCGGCCTTTTCCTCGTTCAGGCGCTCGTTGAGCTCATACAGCACCTTGGTATTTTTCTCCCGCCGGACAGCCTCCACCGCCTGATGCTTGATCCGGGCAGTGAGGGCGCAGATCAGACAGGACACGGCCACCATGGAGAGCATGGTCACCGGATATCCGGTGTAGCTGAGGGAAAAAGCGGAGTAGGGGTACATGAAAAAATAATTGATGCAAAAGGCGCTGATGACAGAGGCCAGAATGCCGTACCGATAGCCTGTGGTCAGACAGGAGATGACGGCTACGGCCAGAACAAATATCAAGGAGGCGTTGTGCTCGTTGTTGGTGAAGTAGACCAGCAGACAGCCGGTGCCATAGGCTGTCACCAGAAACAGAACCGTTACCAGCGGGTCGCGGATCCTGCCCGGCACGCGGAGAACCAAATCCCGCAGACGCCGAAGCAGAAGCCGGCACCGGAGCAGTGCGTCCATGGACAGATCCCCTTTCCGCTTTTTGTAACAAATTATGTTATTCCATTATAGCAGACAAGTCAAGGGGCGTAAAGAGAGGGGCGGACTGGTTCTGAGGAACCGGGCCGCAGGCTTGGGAAAGAAAAAGTAAAAAACTCTTGACATTTTGAATGAGAGATGCTACACTCAAAATGTAAAAAGAATTTGACAAAATGGAACGACGAAAAAGAAGAAAGGGGCCGGACATATGACAGAAGTGGGACTGGTTTTATTTGCGGTTTTTCTGCTGGTACTGATTGGACTGGATGTGGCGATGCTCGTCTCGCTGGTGAGGCCGGGGGACGAGCGCAGGAAGATGATTGTCTGGAAGGCCAGCACCTGGACGCTGCTGGGAACCGTGGGGGCGATGGTGGTTGAGATTGCGGAGGATCTGCTCCGCGGCCAGGCCCTGGCAAACAACCCCTTTACGCAGCTGGGGGCGACGGCCATCATCTATTTCCTTGCGCTGCTGTATTACAAAAAGAAGTATGGTGATTGACGGTGGAAAACAGGATCAGAGCCCGGAGAAAAGAGAGGGGGCTGTCCCAGGAGGAGCTGGCCAGGCTGTGCGGCGTCTCCCGGCAGACCATCAACGCCATTGAGAACAACAAGTATGATCCCACCCTGTCCCTGGCTTTCCACCTGGCCAGGGAGCTGGACACCACCGTGGATGAGCTGTTTACGCCATGAGGGGGGATCCGGGAGGCAAAGAGGGGGAGCGTACGGCTTTTCCTGATAACCTGATTAAAGTACGGCCCGTCAGCGGGACCGTACTTTTTTTGCCTGTAAAATCGGGGGGATTCCTTGTATCCGAACGGGAAAAATGATATAATAATATGATTTTCCGGCGTTGTCCGGACAGACTGGAGAAAAGAGGTTGCAAGCGATGACATACAAAGAGGAATTTATCACCTTTATGGTGCGCTCCGGCGTGCTGACCTTCGGGGACTTTACCACCAAGTCGGGGCGCAAGACCCCCTATTTCGTCAACACCGGCAACTATAAGACGGGGGCCCAGGCCGCCAAGCTGGGCGACTATTACGCCGCCTGCATTCAGGAGCACATGCCCGACGGCATCACCTGCCTGTTCGGCCCGGCCTATAAGGGCATCCCCCTGGCGGTGTCCGCCGCGGCCTCCCTGTACCGCACTTACGGACGGGATCTGCCCTACTGCTTCAACCGCAAGGAGGTCAAGGACCACGGCGAGGGGGGCTCCATGGTGGGCTATAAGCCCCAGGACGGGGACAACGTGGCCATCATCGAGGACGTGG
>JAHYYS010000060.1 GCA_019424865.1 bacterium | reverse complement strand
TGCTTATATTAGCAGACTCACCCCGCTTTGTCAACACCTTTTTTCGCTTTTTTTCGTCTTTTTTCATCCCTCTCTCTTCATGCACTAGATATGCGCCCGTTTCGCCCATTCCCCACTATATATATTCTGCCTTTCTCTCTGATGCCGTTTATTCTCCTCCGGCATTTCCTTTCTCCCCTCCTACCATTGTTTCTCCGAACAATTGCTCCTTGCAGAACAGCGGAGGTTGTGTTATTCTTTGAAATACTTGATTCTATATAGGTAGGAAAACTGTTATGCCCATTAAAATCCCCGATTCCTTGCCCGCCAGAGCCACCTTGGAGGGCGAAAACATCTTTGTCATGACCGAGTACCGGGCCATTCACCAGGATGTCCGTCCGCTGAATCTCCTGATTCTCAACCTGATGCCCACAAAAATCGTGACTGAGACGCAGCTTCTGCGCAAGCTCTCCAATTCACCCCTTCAGGTAGAGGTAGAACTGCTGCACACCTCCAGCCATGTCTCCCAAAATACGGATGCCGACCATCTCTCCTCCTTTTACCGCACGTTCGAGCAGATCAAGGACAGGAAGTTTGATGGAATGATTATCACCGGCGCACCGGTGGAAAATCTGGACTTCACCGACGTGGACTACTGGGACGAGCTGTGTGATATTATGGCCTGGACCCGCACTCACGTCCACTCCACCCTCCATATCTGCTGGGGCGCACAGGCCGGCCTCTATTACCACTACGGCATTCCAAAGTACAGCCTCCCCAAAAAGCTCTCCGGCATCTTCTCCCATACTATTATAAAAAAGCAGTCGCCTCTTTTCCGCGGGTTTGACGACGTCTTCTATGCGCCCCACTCCCGCTACACCGCCAACCGGATGGAGGATATCCTGGCCCGTCCGGAACTGGAGCTGCTGGCCATCTCTCGGGAGGCGGGCGTGTTCGCTGTCAAGAGCGCCGACAACCGCCGTTTCTTTATTACCGGGCATCCGGAATACGATCCGGACACCTTGGCCAACGAATATTTCCGCGACGTAAACAAGGGGCTGAATCCCGATGTGCCCGCCCACTACTTCCCGAATGACGATCCGTATCAGAAGCCGGTTGTGCGTTGGCGCTCCGCAGCACAGCTGTTTTATACCAACTGGCTCAATTACTACGTCTATCAGACCACGCCCTACGACCTGAGGAAGATCTCCGGCTGAGGCCGCCTTTCTCTGACTGGTGTCTTATGAAAAATATCGTTCTGATTGCGCACAGCGCAAGGACCGCCTACCGCTACACCAAGCTGATTCTTTCCCTCTTCGGGTCCCGTGTCCGGGTGGAGTCCTACTCTCTGGACGGCGCCGTACCGGAGGAGATTACCGCCGATGTGGTCCTGGTCTCCACCCACTCCATATACAGTCTGCTGGAGTCCCGGCTGAAAAACTGCAGGCACGTTGTAATTGCAGATATCACGCTGTGCAAAAGTTCTCTGGAGCCCCTGCGGTCTCTCCCCACCGATACAAAGGCCATGCTGGTCAATACCACCCTGGAGATGGCGGTGGACACCATCCGCCTGATCCACAACGCGGGAATCAATCACATTGAACTGGTCCCGGTCTACCCCGGCATGGAAGAAATTCCAAAGCTGGACCTGGCCATTACCCCCGGAGAGCCCGGTCTGGTCCCCGCCCAGGTGTCACAGGTCATTGATCTGGATGATCGGGTGCTGTCCATGCAGACCATTACCAACCTTGCAGCCAAGCTGGAGCTCACCGATATTCTGCAGCAGGAGCACATCAAGGCCTATGTCCGCGGACTTGTCCAGAGCGACCTGGGCATTGATCACCTGCTCAACCAGCTGCGGGAGCAGGAGCGGAAGCTGGATATTGTCACCCAGGTTTTTGACGGCGGAATCATGATGATATCCAAGGAGGGCACCATCTCCTTTCTCAACGCCGCCGCCGAGCAGCTGCTGCAGCGGACCTCCTTCTCCCTGGTAGGTCAGCCTGTGGAGACCGTGATTCCGGAGCTGGTCCCCTTTCACATTCTCCGGCTGACCCAGGCCCTGCGGGATCAGGTTATCACCTTGTACGGGCAGCAGGTGGACATCTCCTTCTATCCCCTGGTGGAGGGGGGCAACAGGGGCGAGTGCCTGCTGATGCTCAAAACGGTGGAGGAGGTAGAGCAAAATCAATACCAGATCCGCCGCCAGGTGATGCGGAAAGGCCACGTAGCCAAACACACCTTTGCCGATATCAAAACCCAGTCCCCCAAAATGATCCAGCTGAAGGAGGCCGCCAGGAGCATGGCCCAGTCCTCCTCTTCCATTGTTATTTACGGTCAGAGCGGCACGGGCAAGGAGCTCTTCGCCCAGTCCATCCACAACGCCTCCCCCCGGCGGGATTACCCGTTCATCGCAATCAACTGCGCCTCCATTCCCGAGACGCTGCTGGAAAGCGAGCTGTTCGGATACAGCGAGGGCGCCTTCACCGGCGCGAAAAAGGGCGGAAAGCGGGGGTATTTCGAGCTGGCCCACAAGGGCACGCTTTTTCTGGATGAAATCGGGGAGATGGAGCCGTCCCTTCAATCCCGGATCCTGCGTGTGCTTCAGGAGAAAGAGGTGACCCGGATCGGCGGGGACAGCGTAATCAGCGTCGACGTCCGCATCATTTCCGCCAGCAACAAGCGTCTGCTGGATCTGGTCCGGCAGAACCGCTTCCGCCCCGACCTGTATTACCGGCTGAATGTCCTCTCCCTCGAGATCCCGCCCCTGTGCGAGCGGGCCGAGGATATCCCCTTGCTGATCTCGGACTTTCAGTCCAAAATGCACACCTCCTTCTCGCTCTCCCCGGAGGCCATGGAGTTTCTCTCCCAGTACCCCTGGCGGGGCAACATCCGGGAGCTGGGCAATTTTGTGGAGCGGATTTCCTATCTCGGCACCACCTCCATCTCCCTGGAGGTGGCAAAAAGCCAGCTGGATGACTGGCCGGAGGACTCCGCCGCCGACCGCGGCACTCCGCTGGAGCAGTTTATACGCGCGGAGCAAAGCCGTCTGGAGCAGTATGCCGCCATCTTGTCTCTTCTGCTCCAAAGCGGCCAGTCGGGATGCGGCCGCGCCGGGATCAGCCAGGGGCTGCGGCAGATGGGGCTCCCGCTGAGCGAGCAGCAGGTCCGCAGCAGTCTTCAGGTTCTGCAGCGCTATCATTTTGTCGCAATCCAATCCGGGCGGCGCGGCACCACGCTGACGCCTCTGGGCGTGCAGGCAGCCAACAAACTGGTTGGTAAACTGGGTAAATAGGCCCCAGTTTACCAACCAGTTTTTCTTTTTTCCCTCCGGCTTTCCCCTCCCCCGGGCATGTTCACGCCCCCGATACCCGGATTTTCGGGGTGAAAACCGCCTCTGGAGAAATAATTTTTCTCCTGTTACACAGTTGGCACGCTGCTTGCTTAAATATATAGCACAGGTGCACCAAAAAAAACGGAATGGGAGATGGTAGTATCAAACAGGATTTGGAAACAGCCCTCCAGCAGGTGGCGCGGACGCAGTTCGCCTGCCTGCCCACGCCGCTGATGCGGCTGCATAATCTGGAGCGGCAGCTTGGCTATGACGGACTGTACATCAAGCGGGACGATCTCACAGGCCTCGGCCCCGGCGGAAACAAGCTGCGCAGTCTGGAATTTATTGTGGGAGAGGCGGCCGCAAAGGGCAGGGACACTCTGATTGCCTCCGGGCCGCTGCAGTCGAATCTGTGTACCCTGGCCGCCGCGGCCTGCGCCAGCACGGGGCTGCGCTGCGTTCTGGTCCATAACGGTGCCGAGCCCGAACACCCCACAGGAAACGTCCTGCTCAACCAGCTGCTGGGCGCACAGTCCCACTACATCGGCAATGTATCCGCTCAGGAACGGACAGACTATGTCCACCAGCTGGCCCAGTCCCTTTCCGCCCACTGCAATCCCTATGTGATTGAAAACGGCGCCACAACCGGGACCGGCGCGCTGGGCTACACCAACGCGGCACTGGAACTGGCCGGACAGTTTGAGCAGCAGGGGCTGCGGGATGTCACCTTGTTTGCCCCCGGCGGAAACGGCGGCGTTGCCACCGGCCTGATCTACGGCAATGCGCTGCTGGGATTCCCCTTCCGGGTGGTGATTATCAGCGTGGAGGACGACCGGGACACCCTGCGGGAGCACATCCTCCATACAATCTCCGAATTGCAGGAGGTCCTGGGGCTCCCCTTCCAGCACCAGCTGGAGGATGCCTGCATCCTGGACGACAGCTACCGGGGCGCCGGCTGGGGGGCCAACACCCCCGAGAGTAGCCGGATCATCCCGGATTTCGCCCGGACCGAGGGCATCCTGCTGGAAAATGTCTACAACAGCAAGGCCATGGTGGGCATGCAGGACTATATCCAAAAACGGAAAATCAGCGGGCCGGCCTGCTATCTCCATACCGGCGGATTCGGCTCTCTGTTCGCCCAATATTAAACGACTTTGACAGAAAGAAGGTACCGTTCTATGAAAGCATTTTTAAAGCTTACGCCCGTCATCCTTCTGGCCGGTATGCTGCTGAGCGGGATTGACATCCTACTCGCCGCGCCTGCCGCTACAGTTTGGGCCGCGGTTCTGGCTTTTGCCCTGGACCGGCAGCCCTACAAGAAAATCTACTCTGCCGCTATTGAAAACGCCAAGAAGCTGATTGAGATCGCCTTTCTGCTGATGATCTCCTTCGCCATGGCCGACGTGTTTATGGCCAGCGGCGTAGGCGCCGCCGTCATCGAAGTGGCGCTGAAAATCGGCCTGACCGGCTCCACCGTGGCCAGCGCAGCCCTTATTGTAACCGCTGTTCTCTCGGTGGCTACCGGCACCTCCTGGGGCACCTTCGCCGCCTGCGTTCCGGTGTTTCTCTGGCTCTCCCACATTGTGGGCGGCTCCCCCCTGCTCACAGTGGCGGCCATCGCCGGCGGCTGCTGCTTCGGCGATAACATCGGCCTGATTTCCGACACCACCGTGCTCTCCTCCGGCGTGCACGAGGTGGAGGTCACCGACCGCGTGCGCCACCAGGGTTCCTGGTCCATCACCTGCCTGATCATCGGCATCGTGGTCTTCTTCGTGGTCTCCAGCGCCCAGGGCCTGGGCGGAGCGGTGGGCAGCGCCAGCGCCGCCATCGACGCCATCCCCGAGGATGTCTGGACCACCCTGGCGGAAGAAAATGCGACCGCCGTGACCCTGCTGGAGCAGGTCCGCACGGGTGTTCCCATCTATTTGCTGATCCCGCTGGTCGCCGTTGTGGTCCTGGCAATCTTTGGCGCCAGCACAGTCATCTGTCTGGGCGCCGGCATCGGCCTGGCCCTGATCTTCGGTCTGCTGGCCGGCACGATGACCATCCCGACTTTCGGAGATCTGATCTACGGCGGCTTTTCCGAGGCCAGTTCCTGGACTGTGGCCATGACGCTGTGGACCGGGGCCTTCGGCGGCATTATGTCCACCATGAACGCCTTTGACCCCATTGTCAGCGGAGTTTCCAAAATTGTACGCAGCGTGCGCCAGCTGATGGTGTGCAACGCCCTGCTCTCCCTGCTCTGCAACGCTGTTCTGGGCGACTGCACCGGCCAGATCGTCACCATGGGGCCCATCATCAAGGACATGACCGAGCGGGAAGTGGAGGCCACGCCGGAGCAGATGTACCAGCTGCGGCTGCGCAACTCCACCTTCTCCGACGCCTTCGGCACCATCGGTTCTCAGCTGATTCCCTGGCACGGCTATATGATCTACTTCACGGGTCTGGCCGCTTCCGTGTACCCCCTGTATCAGTTCACTGCCACCAAGATTATTTCCGCCAACTACTTCAGCATTATCGCGGTGGTCTCCATGCTCGTCCTGACCGCCACCGGCTGGGATCGCTTCTTCCCCGGCTTTAAGATCCCCACCGAGCCCGAAGTTCATCTGAGATCCGGACATAAGACCGCCAAAAACGTATAAGTTCACCCCCTTTTATCAGTCTTGAAATAAGGAAGGAACCATGATGAAGACTATCGAAACTGCAAACGCTCCCCAGGCCATCGGCCCCTATTCTCAGGGGAAAATTTCCGGCGGCATGCTCTATCTCTCCGGCCAGATCCCGCTGGACCCCGCAAGCGGCGCTGTGGCGGGCACCGATATTACCGCCCAGACCAAGCAGGTGCTGGAGAACATCCAGGCACTTTTGCAGGAGGCCGGCACCGACTTCAGCGCGGTGGTGAAGACAACCTGCTTCCTGGCCGACATGGGGGATTTCGCCGTGTTTAATGAGCTGTACGCCCAAAAGTTTGTCAGCAAGCCGGCGAGGTCTTGTGTGGCGGTGAAAACGCTGCCCAAAAATGTCCTGGTGGAAATCGAGGTCATCGCGGAGCTGTAGGCATACCGCCTGCCTCCTTATCCGCGCAGCCGCTGCGTCACAACAGCACACCCTCTCTAACGGGACGGCGGCCCAGTTTGGGCCGCCGTCCCGTTCTGCATTCAGGAGCCGCCCTGTATTCCAATTGTATAAATAGCCTAATTTTTTACATTTTTATAAAACCATCTCTATATCGTCTGGTATTCAAGGAAATTCTTTCCTATTCTAATGGAAAAGGAGGGATTTTCTTGTCATATAAAGTCGAAATCGGAAAAAATATTGTTTCTCTGCGCAAGCTCAAACCGATATCTCAGGAGCAGCTGGCGCTGGGTTCTGAGATGAGCGTCTCCTACTTGCGCGCCATCGAGCACGGCAGAGCAAATCCCACACTGGATGCGCTGTCCCGTCTGGCGGCAACCTTAAACGTCCCCCTCGCCACATTTTTCGTGCTCTCCTGGGAGGAACCAGAAATCCTGGCCGCCATGCACCCTCTCAAAGGGAACTCAGCGGGGCCGGCCACACATAAGGGGGTGGTGTAAAATGGATGTCTCTCTGCGCGAAATCTATGACTTGCTCTCCCGCCTGGGTGTGACCTCAAATTACACGGGCTTTTTTCACACAGCCAGCGCCCTGAAGCTATGTCTGGATTCCCCGGAAGCGCTGCTGTTGGTCACCAAACAGGTTTATCCCGACGTAGCCAAGCAATATGACACAAACTGGAAGGCAGTGGAGCGAAATATCCGAACCGTGGGCGGCGTCATTTGGACGCGCAGCCGCCCGCTGCTGGAGCAGCTGGCCCGCAGGCCGCTCGCCCAAAAGCCCTGTCCTGCCCAGCTGCTGGCTATTTTGTCCTCCAGCCTGCTGTCACCGCCCGGTTCCCCCCGTCCCGCACCGCCACCTCCGCCGGAGGCGTGTCCGCCATAAACAACAGCCCGCCCAGACAGCAAACGGCCAGCACCCGAAGGAGGTGCTGGCCGCTTGCCAGGGAATCCATATTCGCTACAGGCAGGCGCGCACTGCCGCCTCTACCGCATGTCCCACTAAAACCGTGGACGTCACCGCGCCCACTCCGCCCGGGACCGGCGTAATGGCCGCCACAATGGGCTCCACCTCATCAAAGGCCACGTCGCCGCACAGTTTTCCGTCCGGCCCCACGTTGACGCCCACATCCACAATCACCTGACCGGGGTGTACATGCTCCGCCCGGATCAAATTGGCACAGCCGGCAGCCGAAACAATCAAATCCGCCTCCTGGCACAGGCGAAGGGTATCCGCCGGGTCTGACAGGATATGGCACACCGAGACGGTGGCCTCCTCGTTCATCAGCAGCAGGGCGGTGGGCAGCCCCACAGTGGGGCTCTTCCCGATGACCACCGTCTTTTTGCCCACCAGCGGGATTTGATAGTACCGCAGCAGTTCCAGACAGGCGGTGGCGGTACAGGGTGCAAACCCAATTTGCGTGTTGGTCAGCAGCCCGCCCATAGACGTGATGGTAATGGCGTCCACGTCCTTCTCCGGGCTCAGCACCTTGCTCACCGCATTGGTGTCCAGATGCGGCGGGAGCGGGCGGAACAGCAGACACCCGTGGATCTCCCCGTCCTCGTTGATTCGGCGCAGGGCCGCAATCAGCTCCTCCTCCGTCACATCGGCGGGCAGCTGGATCTTTTTCACCCGGACCCCAAGCTTCTCCGCCCGCTTGCAGGCGCCGCGCTCATAGGCCAGATCGTCCGGCCGCTCGCCCACCCGCACAATCCCAAAGGTAGGCGTGATACCCCGTTCCTCCAGCCGCCTGCAGTTTTCTTGAATGCGCTCGCTGAGCGCCTGGGCGACCGGCGCCCCCTTCAGCAATTCAGCCATATCGTTTCCTCCTTGCGTAGGTCTGCGGGCAGAACCGTTGCCGCCCGCTCCAGTTGGGAAACCGCCGCAGGGAACCCGAGGCCCCCTGCGGCGGCATACAGAATATCAGCCTTCCTGCTCCTTGAGCAGCTCCAGCAGCTTCTCCTCCTCGCCCTCTTTCATCTTATAGCAGTGCTCGGGGCCGGGATAGGTGCCGTCGTGGCACTCCTGCACGAACTGGCCGACCGCCTCCAGAATCACCTGGCGGAGATTGGCATACTTCTTGACGAATTTCGGATTGCGGTCGTAGAAGCCCAGCATGTCGTAGAAATTGATCATGGGGCTGTCGCTGTACGGGCCGCAGCCGGTTCCCAGAATGGGAATATTGCTGCGCTCATAGATAATCTTGGCCACCTCAGCGGGAACCGCCTCGATTACCACGGCGATAGCGCCGGCCTTTTCAAAGGCAGCAACCTCTTTGATCAGCTCCACCGCAGCCAGCGTGTCCCGGCCCTGGGTCTTGTAGCCGCCCATCTGCAGAGCCTTCTGGGGGGTCAGGCCGGTGTGGGCAATCACCGGGATACCCGCCTTGGTCAGCGCCTCGATGGTGTGGACAATTTCCATGCCGCCCTCAATCTTGACGCAGTCCATTCCCGCCTCGCGGATATAGCGGCCGGCGTTGCGGATGGCTTCCTGGTCGCTGATCTGATAGGACAGGAAGGGCATATCACCCATGATAAAGGCGCTGGGCGTGCCGGCGCGGACCGCCTTGGCGTGCTCAATCATCACGTCCAGATCCGCCTCATTGGTGGTCTTGTGCCCCAGCATAACCGTGGCGATGGAGTCGCCCATGTTGATGATCTCAATGCCGGCCTCCTCCGCCAGAACCGCCATGGGATAGTCGTAAAGGGCCGTGCGGGAGAGCTTCTCCCCGTTTGCCTTTTTCTCCAGAATGTAGCTCAGAGTTACCTTTTTGCGCGCTTCCATACGTTATGTTCCTCCTAAAATCAATCTGATAAAATGGTATCGTCTTTTTATTTGCTCAGCTTATAAAATTCCACGATCCGATCCACCGCATACTGTCCCAAGGCGTCCAGGCCCTCATAGGTACTGCCGCCGATATGGGGGCTGACGGTGAAGTGCTCCATGCCGAACAGGTCGGAGCTCAGGCCCGCGTTGTCCCCCAGGCCCTTCCCCGCCAGCTCGTTTGCCAGCACGTCCACACTCAGGCCGGCCAGTTTGCCGGAGGCCAGCGCCTCCCTGGCGGCCGCCTCGTCCACCACGCCGCCCCGGGCGCAGTTGATCACATAGGTCCCGGGCTTCATGCAGGCGAACTGCTCCTTGCCGATGATCCCCTTGGTCTCGCTGGTCAGGGGGGTATGGGTACTAATGTAGTCCGCCTGGGCGCACAGCTCATTCAGATCCTCCACCTTGGCAACCCCCTTGGACTGCATGGTCTCCCCATCCACATAGGGGTCATAGGCTGCCACGGTCATATCGAAGGCCTGGGCCAGCTTGGCCACCCGGCTTCCGATTTTCCCCAGGCCCACAATGCCCAGCACATGTCCCTTCAGCTCGTGGCCGGTGTACTTATACTTGTTCCAGATGTGCTCCTCCTGCACCTCCCGGTTGGCCTCCATGGTGAACCGGGACAGATCCAGCATCTTGGAGATGGTCAGCTCCGCCACCGCGTTGTAGTTCACGCCCGGCGCATTCTGGATTTTAATTCCCAGCTTCCCGGCGTAGTCTACATCGATGTGGTTTGTCCCAACCGCACATACCGCAATCATCTTGACCCGCTTGGCCGCCGCATCCAGCAGCTCCCGATCGATTTTCGGATCCACCCGCATGACCAGCAGGTCATAGTCGGGAAGCAGCTGCTTCAGCTCCTCCACGCCGGGCAGAATCCTGATATCCACCTCTACACCGTATTCACGGAGCGCAGCAGCGACCAACGGAGCCACACGGTCAATAATCAGTGCTCTCATAATTTCAAACTCCTCTTTGTGCGCTCCAGCGGGGCGAGTCTTCCTGCAACAGGCGGGGCAGCCGGTTTGATCACTTGCTCAACCCGTAAAATTCCGCTGCCTTCTCCACGATAAACACGCCGATGCCGTCGTAGGCCTCGTGAGTGCTTCCGCCGATATGGGGGCTGACGGTGAAGTGCTCCATGCCGAACAGGTCGGAGTTCAGGCCCGCGTTGTCCCCCAGCCCCGTTCCCGCCAGCTCGTTTGCCAGCACATCCAGGCTCAGGCCGGCCAGTTTGCCGGAGGCCAGCGCCTCCCTGGCGGCCGCCTCGTCCACCACGCCGCCCCGGGCGCAGTTGATCACATAGGTCCCGGGCTTCATGCAGGCGAACTGCTCCTTGCCGATGATCCCCTTGGTCTCGCTGGTCAGGGGGGTATGGGTACTAATGTAGTCCGCCTGGGCGCACAGCTCATTCAGATCCTCCACCTTGGCAACCCCCTTGGACTGCATGGTCTCCCCATCCACATAGGGGTCATAGGCTGCCACGGTCATATCGAAGGCCTGGGCCAGCTTGGCCACCCGGCTTCCGATTTTCCCCAGGCCCACAATGCCCAGCACATGTCCCTTCAGCTCGTGGCCGGTGTACTTATACTTGTTCCAGATGTGCTCCTCCTGCACCTCCCGGTTGGCCTCCATGGTGAACCGGGACAGATCCAGCATCTTGGAGATGGTCAGCTCCGCCACCGCGTTGTAGTTCACGCCCGGCGCATTCTGGATTTTAATTCCCAGCTTCCCGGCGTAGTCTACATCGATGTGGTTTGTCCCAACCGCACATACCGCAATCATCTTGACCCGCTTGGCCGCCGCATCCAGCAGCTCCCGATCGATTTTCGGATCCACCCGCATGACCAGCAGGTCATAGTTGGGAAGCAGCTGCTTCAGCTCCTCTACGCCGGGCAGAATTTGAATGTCCACTTCCACGCCGTACTCTTTCAGGCCTGAGGCTACAAGAGGCGAAACGCGGTCAATGATCAATGCTTTCATGCTAAAACTCCTTATGACATGGTTTTATGTTTACCGTTGCCAGTTCAGGCAATCAGAACGGAAGCACCAGAATCGCCCAGGTCACCAGCGGGCCAACCACAACCATGATTCCGGCCACGATCAGCAGTCGCTTGTAGAAGCCGTTTTTCTCCTCACCCTGAGAATTGGCCACAAACAGCGCGCCAGTGGGAGAGAAGGGGCAGATGTCCACGATGGTGGAGGCAATGCACAGGCAGGCCACAGCGGCCGGTGTGGAAACGGTAGGATCGCCCAGTGTGGAGCCAACCATGGGGATGATGCCGGTCAGTGTGCCCAGCGTGGAGCAGAAAGCCGAGATAAATCCGCCGATGTAAGAGGCAATCAGCAGGGTCAGCTTCGGATTGTTGAAGCTCTGGATCACGTTTTCCAAATAATCCATAACACCCACGGTGGACATGGTCTCGATGTAGCAGATGATACCGGTTACCATCAAAACCGTGGCCCAGGGAATATTGCTCACATATTCCTTCTGCTTGGACGGCTCGCCCAGGCCAAGGATACAGCCCACCAGCATGGCGGAGAAGCCCATGTTCAGCTTCAGATACATGCCCAGGAACACCAGCACTGCCAAGCCAAGCAGGGAAACCACCCGGTAAGGCGTGACCGGTGTTTTCCGCTGGAGAATGCCCAGGCTCGCACTGCCGCTCTCCACGCTGGACAAATCGATGCGGCCTCTCTTGAACAGCTGCACGCCGCCGAACGCCACAAAGAAAATCAGCGCCAGGCAGGTGGTAAACAGCAGCATCAGCGCATTGGTTGTCAGGAAAGAAAAGTCCACGCCATAGCTCAGCACCAGATTCTCCGCCCCAATACCGTTTACATTCAGCGGGGAATACAGGCCGCCGAACATGCCGAAGGCCACCATGACCGAGGTCATCAGCTGGCTGAACTTGCATTCATTTGCCAGGGTCAGCGCGATAGGCGCTACGATGACGATTACCGCAGTTCCCTGAGTCCCCAGCGCCGCCAGGATATAACTCAGGAAATACATCACCCAGGGAATCAGTGCCACGCGCCCGCGCACCAGCCGCAGCGAGCCGGATACCACCAGGTCAATGGTTCCATTTCCACGCAGCAGGTTAAAGAAATAGGTCACGCCCACCAGGATTACAAACAGCTCCGTGTTAATGCCGCCCAGAATGTCGTCAATGGGTACTGCATTCAAAAAGTACCCCAGAAACAGCGATGCAACAAAGCCCAAAATGCCCAGATTTGCATTCATGATTGTTCCCACGATAAAAATCGCGAGCAGCAATACGATGGCCAATATTGTCATTCCACCCATGCCCATAGATCAAATATCCTCCCTTTTTGATCAGTTTCTCTGTTTTCAGTGCTTGGATCCCACAGAACTTTACATGCCAAAGCGCGGATGATCCCGAGGTATTTTCACCTCCCTTTCCACAATTTTCAAAACGCAGATCTGCAATTTAACTAAAGGAACGGCCGTTTTTTTATTTTCTGTATCATATAATAGCCAAATTGCAAAGTCCAAGACGAAAAAATCATGTTCGCATAACCTAATGTTATGGCAGAAACAAAGCAAAGCCCCTGAGCCTTGCGGCCCAAGGGTTTCATCGTATTAGCACAGCAGAGAATCACGTCTTTGCTTTGTCAGAATTATTTTGAAAATAGCGAAAAATAAATGTTTCAAAAAGATGCGAGAGATAGGACTGATACATATTTTGATTCTGCACCAGGCACCCTTTCCAGGGAAACTTCTCGGCAAAGGGGATAGCTTTCAGGCCGGGCCTCAGTCCCCGCAGGGCATAGGGGCGCGGAAGAATGCAGATACCCCGGTTATGCTCGGTCATCTGCAGCATAAAATTCACCTTCGAGCTGGAGATATTGACTTTTGGGACAAAGCCCGCCTCAATGCAGCGATCTGTAATCTGGCGTGAGAGCGAGGCGTATTGACTGTATAAATTAAAGGGCTGATCCTTCAGCTGGGAAAAATGCAGGGTATCATACTGAGCCAGGGCGTTTTCTGTGGAGACCACCGTAACCATCTCGTCCTCGAACAAAACCGTGTCCCGCAGCCCCGGCACCTGTTCGCCGGTAATGCACAAAATCAGATCCAGCTCCCCCTCCAGCAGGGAGCGGCGCAGGGCGATGCTTCCATCCTCCACAATCTGAAGTTCGATTTCCGGCCAGACTCTGCTGAACTCCGTCACAATGTCCACCATGAACAGCGTGGCAATCATGGGGGTCACCCCCACCCGCAGCTTGCCCGTGGGTGTGGTCTGGAGCTCCTCCACAAAATTGGTCAGCGAGTCAAACTCTGCAATCAGCGGCAGTGCCCGCCTGTAAAGCTCCTGGCCGTAGTCCGTCAAATTGACCCCCGATGGGCGCACGTCAAAGAGGGACACCCCCAGCTCCGCCTCCAGCTTCTTGATCATCTTGCTCAGGGCGGGCTGGGAGATATACAGCTGCTCCGCCGCCCGGGTAAAGTTCCGGCTCTTCGCCACCTGGACAAAGTACTTTAAGACGCGAATATCCATTGGGTACACCTGCGATTCTCTCAGATTATCATTCTTTAGCAAAGCATTTTATCACATCATTCTTCATTTGAAAAGCAGGATTTACTCTTCCGGTCGCTGTACCAGTATTTAGGCGAAAAATAGCAGCAGAGCGGTATCTCCGCTCTGCTGCTCAGCGTGTCAAAAAAGCCCTCCTGCAAGGAGTTCCGCCGTCCGCAGGCGGCGGAATAAAATGAAATCCAGTCATTTCCAAGGACATGTGCCTGGGAAATGACACCTCTCACGAAATTTTGGGCGACAATTTCCCAAGAAATCGAGCCTGAAATTTCGTGCGGCCTACTCGAAAAAGTGGCTTGTCAATTTCTATCAATTGACAAGCCACTTTTTCGACAGTCTCAGCAGCAGAGCGGTATCTCCGCTCTGCTGCTGTCCACATGGCCCGCTTAATTCATTCTGAGCCCCGTTTTCTGCCGATCTATCCCGAGTCATTCCACGACCAGCTGTCCGTCTCTGCAATCCACTGTCAGCGTCTGACCGCCCTCCACCTGGTCGGCGATGATCTTCCGGCTGATCAGCGTCTCCACCGTGTGCTGCAGATAGCGGCGCAGAGGCCGGGCGCCGTAGATGGGGTCGTAAGCCGCCTGGATAATCTCGTCCTTGGCGGCAGGGGTCACCTCCACGGTCAGCTGCTTGTCCTCCAGACGCCGGTTCAGCTCGGCCACCATCAGATCGATGATGTGAGTCACGTTCTCCTTCGTCAGCGGCTTGTAGAACACAATCTCGTCCAGCCGGTTCAGGAACTCAGGCCGGAAGGAGCGCTTCAAAAGCTCGTTGACCTGATCCCGGGCCTGCTGGCTGATCTCGCCATTTTCGTCAATGCCGTCCAGCAGATACTGGCTGCCCAGATTGGAGGTCAGGATGATGATGGTGTTCTTGAAATCCACCGTCCGGCCTTGACTATCCGTAATACGGCCATCATCCAATACTTGTAGTAATATATTGAACACGTCCGGATGGGCCTTTTCCACCTCGTCGAAGAGGATCACCGAGTAGGGCTTTCTCCGCACGGCCTCAGTCAGCTGGCCGCCCTCTTCATAGCCCACGTATCCGGGAGGCGCGCCGATGAGCCGGGACACGGAGAATTTCTCCATGTATTCCGACATGTCGATCCGCACCAGATTCTTCTCGCTGTCAAACAGGGCCTCGGCCAGAGTCTTGGCCAGCTCCGTCTTGCCCACGCCGGTGGGGCCCAGGAACAGGAAGGAGCCAATGGGCTTGTTGGGGTCGGCGATGCCGGCGCGGCTGCGCAGGATGGCCTCACTGACCAGGCGCACGGCTTCGTCCTGGCCCACCACCCGCTGGTGCAGGATGTCCTCCAGGTGGAGCAGCTTCTCCCGCTCCCCCTCCATCAGCCGGGCCACGGGGATGCCGGTCCACCGCTCGATGATGCGGGCGATCTCCTCCTCGGTGACCTTGTCCCGCAGCAGGGACCGCTGTCTGCCCTCGTTGGCCACGGCCTCCTCCGCCTCCAGTGCCTTTTTCAGCTCCGGAATGCGGCCGTACTGCAGCTCGGCAGCCTTCTCCAGGTCATACTCCCGCTGGGCCTTTTCCAGGGCGGCGTTGGCCGCCTCCAGCTCCTCCCGCAGCTTCTGGACCTTGCCGATGGCCCCCTTCTCGTTGTCCCACTGGGCCTTTTTGGCATTGAACTCGTCCCGCATGTCGGAGAGCTCCTTCTGAATCTCCGCCAGATGCTCCTGGGACAGCTTGTCGGTCTCCTTCTTCAGGGCGGCCTCCTCGATCTCATGCTGGATAATCTTCCGCTGGATCACATCCAGCTCGGTGGGCATGGAGTCCATCTCGGTGCGGA
>JAHYYS010000006.1:29678-54732 GCA_019424865.1 bacterium | reverse complement strand
GTCCGCCTGCCGGCGGTGATTGGAACAAAATTTGTCATCTGCCCTTTCGGTCAGATACCAGCACAATCTTGTCCTTTTTGTCCTTGTTGTGGCTTGGACGATACAGGACAAATTTTGTTCCAATGACCTGCACCACCTGGCTGCGGGTAAGGGGAGCCAGGGCCTGGGCCGCCTCCCGGGGGGAGAGCATACAGGTCTCCAGCACCCGGCCCTTGATCAGCTCCCGGGCCTCCAGGGCGTCGTTGGCCTGCTTGACCAGGTTGTCCCCGATTCCGTCCTTGCCGATGATCAAAATCGTGTCGATTCCGTTGGCCAGCCCCCGCAGCTGGGCCCGCTGCTTGCTTGTCAAATCTTCCATATCGTCCTCACAAACTCCATTTCCGCTCCCTCCGCCGGCGGCGGACGCAGCTTCTATTGATTCTTCTTCAGGTAGTCCTCCAGCTTGTCCCGGAAGGCCGCCAGGGCCTTCCCCCGGTGGGAGACGGCGTTCTTCTCCTCCGGGGTCAGCTGGGCAAAGGTCTTCTTCAGCGGCGGCACAAAAAACACCGGATCGTATCCGAAACCGCCCTCCCCCATGGGGGCGTAGGCGATGGTGCCCGGGCACTCCCCCCGGGCGGTCAGCACATCTCCGTTGGGAAAGCAGCAGGTGATGGCCGAGACAAATTGAGCCGTCCGGGGCATCTGTCCCCGCATATTCTCCAGCAGCAGGCGGTATCGCCCTGCGTCATCCAGATCCGGCCCGCCGTACCGGGCGGAGTACACCCCGGGCGCGCCCCCCAGGCAGTCCACGCACAGCCCCGAGTCGTCGGCGATGGCGGGCAGGCCGCTGGCCTTCATAACGGCCTCGGCCTTGAGCCGGGAGTTCTCCTCAAAGGTGGTCCCGGTCTCCTCCACCTCCACGTCCACGCCAGCCTCCTCCTCAGAGCAGACCTGGATGCCCAGATGGGAGAGGATCTCGTTCATCTCCTTCAGTTTGCCCGGGTTGCGGGATGCCAGTACAAATTTTATCATGCTGCGGCCCCTTTCTCCTCAGCCAGGCGGTCCAGCCGGCGGTTGCGGCAGGTGAGCACAATGTCGGTGCACACCATCAGGACATCCAGTACATAGACCACCAGTACATAGGTCACATTTCCGCCGATAAATTTCCCGGCGATCCCAAACAGATAGCCAATCACAATGCAGATCTCAAACTGCAGGCTCTTCCCCTTGGCCGTTCCGGAGCGCAGGGACTTGGCGATATTAAACGGCCAGGACAGGCCGAAGCAGACCAGCATAATGGTCTCAAACAGCTGTGCCATGTCTCTCCCGCGCCCCCTCTCAGCCCAGAACCTGCTTCTGAATCCGGATCAGCTGTCCGATGCCCCCGGCGCACAGCTCAACCAGCCGCTGCTGCTCAGCCAGGGTGAAGGGCCGGCCCTCGCCGGTGCCCTGGACTTCGATCAGGCGGCCCTGGTCATCCATCACACAGTTCAGATCCACCATGGCGGAGGAATCCTCCTCATAGCACAGATCCAGCATGGGCACGTCCCGGATAATACCGGCGGAGACCGCGGCCACATGGCCGGTCACCGGCAGCTCCTGGATCTGCCCGGCGCGCAGCATGGAGCGGAAGGCCAGCACCATGGCCACATAGCCCCCGGTGATGGAGGCGGTGCGGGTGCCCCCGTCCCCCTGGAGCACGTCACAGTCCACGGTGATGTTCCAGGGCCCCAGCTTTTTCCTGTCCACCACCGCCCGGAGGGAGCGTCCAATGAGCCGCTGAATCTCGGCGGAGCGGGGGGACAGCTTCAGCTTGGAAATATCCCGGCGGGACCGCTCCCGGTTGGCCCGGGGGAGCATGGAGTACTCGGCAGTGACCCAGCCCTCCCCCTCCGGGACGTGGCGGGGCGGCTTATCCTCCACGCTGGCGGTGCACAGCACATGGGTGTTGCCGCAGCGGATCAGGCAGGAGCCCTCGGCAAATTTGTTGATATTGGGAATGATCTCCACCGGGCGCAGCTGATCCAGCGTCCGTCCGTCAATGCGCGACATAAAATACTTCCTCTCCGCAAATTTTTCCATATTGTATCACAGTTTTGTGCCGGAAGGTATAGATAGAATGTAAATTCAGAGGGAAATTTTCACCCGGCGGCACGGCACTTTTTCATAGGAGCCCAAAATCCCCGGTTAAATCAGCGCCTAGGCAAACTCCATGGCGTCAAAGGGCTTCAGGTCGTCCACGCCCAAACAATCTTCGTTTGTTTGGGGCCCCCTGCCTTCTCTGTATTCTCTGTCAGATCAGCGCCTGGGCAAACTCCATGGCGTCAAAGGGCTTCAGATCGTCCACACCCAAACAAACTTCGTTTGTTCGGGGACCCCTGCCTTCTCTGTATTCTCTGTCAGATCAGCGCCTGGGCAAACTCCATGGCGTCAAAAGGCTTCAGATCGTCCACACCCAAACAAACGAAGTTTGTTTGGGGACCCATTTCATTCAAATCCTCGGGCGGAGTAAATCCGCCCTGCGGCAAGGTTTTGCCTCCGGCAAAACCCTTGGACGGCGCAGGCGCCGGGCCGCCTCCGGCGGCTGAGGGCGTGGACGCCCCATGTCTTCTCCGTATTCTCCGTCAGATCAGCGCCTGGGCAAACTCCATGGCGTCAAAAGGCTTCAGGTCGTCCACGCCCTCGCCCACGCCGGCGTACTTCACGGGCACGCCCAGCTCCTTGGCAATGGCGATGGCGATGCCCCCCTTGGCGGTGCCGTCCAGCTTGGTCAGGACGATGCCCGTGATGCCGGCGGCCTCCTTGAACTGCTTGGCCTGGACCAGACCGTTTTGTCCGGTGGTGGCGTCCAGCACCAGCAGGGTCTCCCGGGCGCAGCCGGGCCCCTCCCGGTCAATTACCCGGGAAATCTTGTTCAGCTCGTTCATCAGGTTCTGCTTGTTGTGCAGCCGGCCTGCGGTGTCCACCAGCACCGCGTCAGTCTGCCGGGCTTTGGCCGCGTTCATGGCGTCAAAGACCACGGCGGCCGGGTCGGCCCCCTCGTGCTGCTTCACAATGTCCACCCCGGCCCGGTCGGCCCAGATGGTCAGCTGGTCAGCCGCAGCGGCCCGGAAGGTGTCCGCGGCACAGAAGAGGACCTTTTTCCCCTCCCGGCGCAGCTGGGCGCCGATTTTTCCGATGGTGGTGGTCTTGCCCACTCCGTTCACCCCAATGAACAGCACCACCGAGGGGCGGGTGGACAGGTCCAGCCCCGCCTCTCCCACATTCATGGCATCGGCGATGACGCGGCACATACAGGCCCGGGCGTCCTCCAAGGTTTTGATGCCCTCCGCCCGCACCCGGCGGCGCAGCTCGGCCACCAGCTCCAGGGTCACGTCCATCCCCGTATCCGCCAGGATAAGGGACTCCTCCAGCTCGTCATAAAAGTCGTCCGTCAGCTCCGAGCCGAAGCTGGCAAAAATGTTGATCTTCTTCAGTTTGTCAAAAAAGCCCATAGTTGTTTATTCCTTTCTCTTATTCGCATCCCAATCCAGTTTCCCGCCGCAGTTTTTACAGTATGCCCCCGGAGACCTCCCCAGATAGGCGCCGCACTCCGGACACCGCATCCAAATGCCGTGCAGCACAAGGGCGGCTATGGGCGCCAGAAAGCCCACCGCCGTCAGCAGGCCCTGAACAGCCGGCGGACACACATATAAAGCCAGAACACAGAGAAATGCGAGACCAAAAACACACCAGATGATACCTCGTTTTCTGCGCAATGACATAACATCCGCTCCCTTAAAACAGCTTGGTGTTCTTCTCCCCGCAGAAGGGGCATCGGGGGCTGTCCATTTCATAGCTGCGGCTGCAGCCGGGGCATTTGACTTGGGCAATCCCGCCCTCCTCCAAATCCTTCGCCCCGGACCAGCCGCCCCGGAAAAATTCCAGCTTCCCGCAGCCGGGGCAGGCCAGGATGTCCACATCCAGTCCGCCGGACAGCAGGTTGTCCAGGCCGCCCAGAAACCACCCCGTCTTGCCCATCTGAAGGTGCTCCCGCCGGAGCAGCTCCATCGGCCGGCCGCAGCGCAGACACTTGATCCGCTTCTCCATTCAGTGTCTCCTCCTTTTATGGATCCACCTGCTCCCCGCAGTAGGGACAGTACTGGCCCCACCGGAAGGAGGAGGGCAGCCCCTCGCCGCAGAAGGGACAGAAGCTGGGAGCGGGCTGGGCGGAACCGGTGTCCCCCGGTGCGGAAGAAGCTCCCGGCTCCTGAACCGTCCGGCTCCCGTCTCCGTCCGCCTGGGCGCTCTGGCTGGAGGAGACGCCGCCATTCCGGGTGCTTACCATCCCCAGCCCGGCAAATACCGCCTGGACCCCAAAGGCACATACAATCAGAAGGACAATCATCCCCACAACAGATAAAATGGTGCGCTTTCTCTTGTCATTCATGGCTGTCTCTCCCGTTCTTCCTGGTAATACTCGTCCTGTGTCCATCGGGCGGGGTTTTGGTCGATGTAGGTCCAGTGGTTCAAAAAATCGTTGTCGTCCCGGATAATGTGGTCATGGTAACCGGATTGCCAAAGTTTTGCCCCAGGTTGTCCAATCAACCCATTCCACCGCCGCGTTGTCAAGGATTTCAACGCCCCCAGAACCTGCATCAATGTAGGGCGGGGGCTTGCCCCCGCCGTATCCCCTTGCAGGTAGATCAATGCATGAACATGATTGGGCATAATTACATATTTTTCCACTAAAACAGACGGATATCGTACCATAAGGGCCGTCAATTCTTCTTCCACCAGCCTGCCGCATGCGGTGAGCGGAAGGGCGGCGGGGGCAAGCCCCCGCCCTACCCCTACCATTTCCGCCCCTACGACACGCGGCGGCGTAATTTGCGACAAGACACACCGGCGATTTTGTGTGCATATGGTCACAAAATACACCCCTGCCTGGCTGTAATCAAAATCTTTCAGCCGCGCATGCTTTCGTTTGGGATATTCCATGCTACTCTCGCCTCACTTCAATCCCCCACAGTTCCGCAGCGCCCTTTGTTTCCAACGTCACCCGCCGTCCTTCCTTGGCGTCTTTCCTCTGGGACGTCACCGGATATTCAGCTCTTTCTCCACATCGTTCAGATTGATGGTGAGCATCCGGGACACGCCCTGCTCCTTCGTCGTCGCAAAGTCCACTCCGCTCCCGACGCCCTGGCGGGCATCGGTCGCTCCATTTCCTTGCTCCTCCTCTCCAGATCGGACCCGCTGCGCTGGGCTCCGCTCTGGTGGGGATATCCTCACCTGAAATGCCTGTCCCTCCGGCTTGGCACCATTTCCTCCGGCGACATCCTCTACGGCGTCACCGGATATTCAGCTCTTTCTCCACATCGTTCAGATTGATGGTGAGCATCCGGGATACACCCTGCTCCTGCATGGTGACGCCGTAGAGGACGTCGGCCTCCTCCATGGTGCCCCGGCGGTGGGTGATGACGATAAATTGGGTCTTGTCGGCCATAGCGCGCATATACCGGGCAAAGCGGACCACGTTGTTGTCGTCCAGCGCGGCCTCGATCTCGTCCATGACCACGAAGGGAGTGGGCCGCACCTTCAAAATGGCAAAGTACAAAGCGATGGCCACGAAGGCCTTCTCCCCGCCGGACAGCAGGGATAGCACCTTCAGCGCCTTGCCGGGGGGCTGGACCTTGATCTCGATGCCGCAGTTGAGAATGTCCTCCGGGTCCTCCAGCTCCAGGGCGGCCTTTCCGCCCCCAAACAGCTCCTGGAAGGTCTGCTGAAACGCCTCGTTGATGTTCTGGAACTCCCGGGCAAAGATGGTCTTCATCTCCCCGGTAATCCCGGCAATGACCTCCTCCAGCTCTTTTTTGGCCTTCTCCACGTCGTCCCGCTGGTCGGTCAGGTAGGTGTACCGCTCGTTGACCCGCTGGAACTCCTCAATAGCCCCCACGTTGACGCTGCCCAGGGCGGAAATGGCCTTTTTCAGCTCGGCGATGCGGCGGCTGGCCCTGGGCACCGACTCAATCTCCACCCGCTGCTGCCGGGCCGCCTCGTGGGAGAGCTCATAGGTCTCCCACAGCTTGTCCAGCAGCTGCTTCTCCTCCATGGAGGCGGAAATCTTCTTCTGCTCCAGGCGGGAGACCTCTCCCTCCATCCGCAGCAGCTCCTCGTTGCGGCTCTGGCTCTCCCGGGTGGCCTTGACCCGCTCCCCCTCCAGGCTCAGCTTCTCCCGGTTCAGGCGGTCGATGGCCTCGCTGCGCCCCCGGTTTTCCTCCTGAAGGTGGGCCAGCCGCGCCTCCTTCTGGGCAATCTCCTGGGTAAGGGCCTGATTTTTGTTCTGATAGTCCTCCATCATGGCCCGGCTCTGATCCCGATCCCCGGCCAGACTGGCCTTCAGGTCCTCCAGCTCCCCCAGGCCGGATCGGGTGGCCTCCCGCTCCGCCTCCAGGGCGGCCAGGGAGGCGGTCAGCTCCGCGGCCTCCCTGGCGATGCGGGCCGAGCGCTCCTGCAGGTCGGCCTGGCCCCTGGCCTTGCCCTCCGCCTCGCTCTTCAGGGCGGCGGCCGTCCCCTCCAGCTCCTGGATGCGGCCGCGGGAGGTCTGGGTATCCGTCTCGATCTGGGCGGCCCGGCTCTTCAGCTGCTCCAGCTCGGCCTGCTGGCTCTCCTGCTGGCTCTCCAGCCCGGACACCACGCTTCTGCAGTGCTCCGCCTGGGCCTCCGCCTTTAAAATGGCGTCCTCCCACTCCCGCAGCTGGCCCTGGGCGGTCTCCAGCTGATAGGCGGCGGCGGTGGCCTCCCGCTCCGCCTCGGCCAGGGCCTGGGCCGCCTGGGCCGCCTGGGTCTGGAGCTCGCTGCTCTGCCGGCTGAGCCGCTCCAGCTCATTGGCCCGGCTGAGAATGCCAGCGCTGCGGCTGGCGGAGCCGCCCGTCATGGAGCCCCCGGGGTTGAGCACCTGTCCGTCCAGGGTGACGATGCGGAAGGAGTAGCCGTACTTCCGGGCCGCGGCAATGGCGGCGTCCAGGTCTTCCATCACCGCCACCCGCCCCAGCAGATTGGAGAAGACATTGCGGTATTTGGGATCAAACGAGACCAGCTGGTCCCCAATCCCCACAAAGCCCGGCTCGCGGGACAGGCGCTCCCCCTCCCGCAGGGAGCCGGGGCGGATGGAACTCAAAGGCAGAATGGTGGCCCGTCCGCCGTCCCGGCGCTTCAGGTACTGGATGACGGCCTTGCCGTCCTCCTCCCGGTCCACCACGATGTTCTGCATAGCGCCCCCCAGGGCGGTCTCAATGGCGACGGTATACCGGTCCGGCACCTTCAAAAGGTCGGCTACCGGCCCGTGGATATTTTTCAGGGCGCCCCGGCGGGCCTCGCCCACCACCAGCTTCACCGCCTTGGAATAGCCCTCGTGCATGTTCTCCATCTCGGTGAGCAGCTTGATGCGGGAGGCCAGGGCGTTCTCCTCCATCTGCAGCTTGACCTGGCGGTCCTTGGCCTGCTCCGCCTTCTTCCGGCGGGACTCAGACCGCAGCTGATAGCCGCTGATGACGTTTTTGGCGGCGTCCCGCTCCTCCCGGGCATCCTCCAGCGCCTTCCGGGCCGACCGGGCCTGTTCCCGGGCCTGCTCCAGCTGCTCCTGGGTCTCCCGCAGCTCCCGCCGGACCGTCTCGTCCCGGTCCAGCACCTCCTGGGCGGCGGCGGCCAGCGCGGAGAGAAGGGCCTTGGCCTCGGCGGCATCGGCACTCTCCAGGTCCGCCCGGCTGCGCAGCTCCTCCAGCTCCCGGGCCAGGGTGCCCGCCGACCGGGCGGCCTCCTCCGCCTCGCCGCTCTTGGCGGACAGGGCCGAGCGGGCCTGCTTCAGCTGTTCCTCAATCTCCTCCAGGCGCTGCCTGCGCTGGCCAATCTGGGCGGTCAGAGAATCCTCCCGGCCCTCCTGCTGCTCTAAATCCGCCTGAATGCGCTGGGCGGACTCCAGGTTGTGCTGGATGCTGCTTTTCAGCACGGCCACCGCCGACTCCAGCTCGTGGGCCTGGGCCTGCCCGCTCTGCATGGCAAAGCGCAGTTGGTCGGCCTCCACATCCTTGTCCCGCATCTGCTGGGAAAAGGCCTCGGCGGCGGCATAGGCCTTCTCCTGGGCGGTTTTCAGCTCCTCCCGCTGTCCCACGGCCTGCTGATAGTCGGCCTCCAGCTTGATATTGCCCGCCCGGATGCGCTCCAGCGTGTCCAGCCAGACGGAGATCTCCAGCCCCCGCAGCTCGTCCCGCAATACCAGATACTTTCTGGCCTTTTCACTCTGGGCCCGCAGCGGCTCCACCTGCAGCTCCAGCTCGGCAATTTTGTCGTTGACCCGCACCAGATTCTCGTCGGTGCGCTCCAGGCGGCGCTCGGCCTCCTCCTTCCGGTGGCGGTAGCGGGAGATGCCGGCGGCCTCCTCAAAGATCTCCCGGCGGTCGGAGGACTTGACGGAGAGGATCTCGTCAATCTTGCCCTGGCCGATGATGGAATAGCCCTCCCGCCCCAGCCCGGTGTCCATGAACAGCTCGTTGACATCCTTCAGGCGCACCGAGCGGCGGTTGATGTAGTACTCGCTCTCCCCCGAGCGGTAGTACCGCCGGGTGACCATCACCTCGGACTCCTCCATGTCAAAGAGGTGGGAGGTGTTGTCCAGCACCAGGGACACCTCGGCATAGCCCGTCTGCCGGCGCTGGGCGGTGCCGCCGAAGATGACGTCCTCCATCTTGCCCCCCCGCAGGGCCCGGGTGGACTGCTCCCCCATGACCCAGCGGATAGCGTCGGAAATATTGGATTTTCCGGACCCGTTGGGGCCCACGATGGCGGTGATGTCCTCGCCGAAGGTGAGCACCGTCTTGTCCGGGAAGGATTTGAAGCCCTGGATCTCTAATGCCTTAAGGTACATAAGCACACCTCTTCCTTCTCATAACCTCTTGATTCCCCGTATCCTCAAGGGGTATAAGACTTCCTGCGCTTACATAACCCCTTACAAATTCCTGTAACGTTTCAGTGCTGCGGTACAAATTCAGGTGTAATCCGGTTCCCGGCTCAAGCATTTGGTGTAAAGCGATAAGCCCCTTTCAATATCCCAGCCCCATCGCCCAAGGCTGAGCGTCTCCCCCTTCCGCATCAGCCTCCCTTGCGGTCTCTGCACCTCTGCGCATTATGATTCCCTTTTTGGCAGGAGACAAAGAAAGCCAGTATAGCAGTTTATTCTACCACATCAGATATCGTATTTCAAGATTCAGGCAGCCCACGGCATTTGCGGAATTGCACGACTGCAACACATCAGAAATGTCAAATGGTATGCCCCGATTCAGAGCATACCATTTGATGTATTCTTCCTGACGATTTTCCGTTTTCTTTGAAATTGCCGCTCCCCTCCAAACCGGAGAACCGGATCCGGCCGCCGGGCCGGTCAGGCCGGCGGCTGCTCCTGAAGCACCGCCTGAAAGCCCTGTTCCCGGTCTCCGGACAGCACAACGGTGTAGTGCTGTCCATACTGAGCGGCAATCCGGATCGGCTGTGTGGTGGCAAGCTCGGCGGTGTCATCCCTGCCGTAGGGGGAGAAATCGATGGAAAACAGTGCGATGTCATCCCCCTGCTCAAAGCGGGATTGGGGAAACGGAAGGGTAAGGTCTGATTCGGCGGTCAATGCACTGCCGTTCAGATCCGCCACGCCGCCGGAACCGCGGGATACGCCGTCCACATAGTAGGTGTAAAAGATCTGGCAGAGGTCAGGGGCTTCACAGATGATCCGGACAGAAAAAGAGGAATCCTCTGTGCTGTCGGAGGGGGATCCGCCGCAGGCGGTCAGACCCAGCAGCAATGTCAGCGCCGCCCACAGGAGGGCCGCTTGTTTCATGGCAAAGACCTTCTTTCTGATTGCTGACAGCAGTTCAGGCGGCCGGGCGGCTTAGGATTCCGCCCAGCAGCCCCTGGTGCACCGGATGCAGACTGGTCAGCAGGCACAGCTCGGCGGGGCGCAGCAGCGTGGGGGACTTGGGCAGCTCCACAGCGCCGCAGTCCTGAAGCAGAGCGGCTACAAACTGGGAGCAAAAGTAATGGCGGCTGCGCTGAAGGGGGAACTGGAACCAGCAGGCCAGAGCGCCCAGCAGGCTGTATCGGTATATTTCCCGCTGCGCATACATGTGCCGGAGCCGGACACGCAGGCGGAGGTAAGTATCCTCGTCCACCGGAAGCGCATACAGACAGCAGGGGACCGCAGTGCGTCCGGGGGTGACCTGCTCCTCGACCAGCCCGGCAGGCAGGGCAAAATGCTCATATTTCCGGCCGAAGCTGTAAAAGGGGCCGGAAGGGCCGTCCAGTCCGATGGAGGCATGGGTATACCGGTCCTGGGTAGCCAGATGAATCAGCCGGGAAAACCAGGAGCCCGAACGTGTAAGCAGAATATAGACCGTGTGTTCCGCCATGGTCTGTGCCCTCCTCTCTCTTATCCTGTTTTTAGGATAACATCCGGCCCTGAAATCTCCTTGAAGGGAAGATTAAGATTTTTCTAAAATTCCTTAAAAACTGGAATCGTGGCCCGCAGGGGGATTTTGCCGGCGTGCTCCGCTGCAAAAATCAAATGGCGGCAGCATTCCACAAAGCTCACAGCATAAGAAGCTTTTATCATGGCAGCAGGGCCAGCCCTGATTTGCACCATGTAAAAACGGGAAAGAGCATACGGCGCTCTTCCCCGTCTAAGTTTGGCTGCACGAAATTTTTCTCGGTTTCTTGGGAAATTGTCGTCGGAAGTTTCCCGAAAGGCGTCATTCCCTGATATCCATGCCGCAGGGGGTGGACAACTCGGCAAGGCGGCGGTCGTTTGCCGCCGCGTCATAAAGCCGGAAGCCGCCGGCGAAATTGCAGCAGGCGAAGCCGTGCCCGGCCAGAATACGGCAGGCGATATAGCTGCGCAGGCCGCTCTGGCAGATGACGTACACCGGCCTGCTGCGGTCCAGTTCCTCCAGATGCTCCCGCAGTTCGTCCACCGGGATATTGACGAAGCCGTCCAGATGGCCGCCGGCAAACTCCTGCGCTGTTCGGACGTCCAGCAGGGTCACGCTGCCGTCACAGGGGAGTGTGTCCACGTCCTCCAGATACCACTGGCGCAGGATGCCCTGCTTGATGTTCTCGATCATGAAGCCCGCCATATTCACCGGATCCTTGGCCGAGGAGTAGGGAGGTGCATAGGCCAGGTCCAGATCCTTCAGCTCCGTGGCCTTCATCCCGGCGCGGATGGCAGTGGCCAGCACATCAATGCGTTTGTCCACCCCACCGTATCCGACAATCTGAGCGCCCAGCAGGCGGTAAGTCCCCTGCTCGAAGATCACCTTCATGGTCATGACCGTTCCGCCGGGGTAGTAGCCGGCGTGGTTCATGGGCGAGAGGATGACCTTATCCACGGCAAGCCCCGCTTGTTTCGCGCTGGTCTCATTGATGCCGGTGACCGCCGCGGTCATGCGGAACACCTGGATGACGCTGCTGCCCTGGGAACCGGCGTAGCGGCTGTCCCCGCCGCAGATGTTGTCTGCGGCGATGCGCCCCTGCTTGTTGGCGGGGCCTGCCAGAGAGATGAGGGCTTCCTGTCCGGTGACGAAGTGTTTCACCTGTACCGCGTCCCCCACTGCATAGATGTCCGGCACAGAGGTCTCCATCCTGTCGTTGACCACAATGCTCCCCTTGACCCCCAACTCCAGGCCGGCCTCCCTGGCCAGGCCGGTATCCGGTGACACGCCGATAGCCAGGACCACCATGTCCCCGTGGATCGGGGCTTCGCCCTGGAGCAGTACGTCCACGCCGCCGTCCCTTTCTTGAAAGCCCTCCACTGTATGGCCCAGCGCCAGCCGGACTCCATGTCTGCGCATCTCACCGTGGAGCAGGGCCGCCATATCCCCGTCAAAGGGGGTCATCAGGTGCTTTGGCCGCTGGACAACGGTGACCGCCATGCCCAGCTTTCGCAGGTTCTCCGCCAGCTCCAGGCTGATAAAGCCGCCTCCTGCAAGAACGGCAGACTTGGGATGATGGGCGCTGATATACTTCTTGATGCGGAAGGTGTCCTCCACCGTCCGCAGGGTAAACACCCGATCCAGCCCAATGCCGGGGAGGCGGGGCTGGGCCGGCTTGGCCCCTGGCGAGAGAAGCAGTTTGTCGTAGGACTCCTCAAATTCCTCTCCGGTGTCCAGTCTCTTCACCGATACGGTCTTGCGCTCCGGGTAGACGGCAGTCACCTCGTGGCGGACCTTCATCTTCACCCGGAACCGGGCAAAGAAGCTCTCCGGCGTCTGGAGGGTCAGCTCCTCCGGGTCCTGGATTACCCCGCCGATGTAGTAGGGCAGGCCGCAGTTGGCATAGGAGATGTATCCGGACCGCTCAAAGACCACAATCTCCGCCGCCTCGTCCAGTCTGCGGATACGGGCTGCAGCTGTGGCTCCTCCCGCCACGCCGCCGACAATGACAACCTTCATTTTAACGCTCCACCGTTCCTTTCCATGCGGCGATGCCGCCGATATTCGTGATGTTGGCATACCCCATGCGCCGCAGGGCGCCGGCCGCCTGTGCGCTCCGGGCGCCGCTGCGGCAGTAAAGAAAAAGCGGGGTATCCTTGGGCCCCAGCTTGGACTCCGCACCGCCCAGCTCCTGAAGCGGGATGTTCCGGCTTCCGGGGATGTGGCCCTCCCGGTACTCCCCGGGGGTGCGGACGTCCACCAGCAGGGCGCCGGGGACGGAGCTGTACTCCCGGACCCCTTGGTTGATGTCCGGCCGTTTGAACAGGTCTAACAGTCCCATTGTAATGTTCCTCCCTACAGCATGGCCAGGATCTGGGCCTTGGGCCGGGCCCCGATTATCTGGTTTACAATCTTGCCGCGCTTCATGACCACCAGGGTGGGAATGCTCATGATATTGAACTGGCTCGCCAGCTCCGGCTGCTCGTCCACATTGATTTTTCCGACTTTGATATCGGTCCGCTCATTGGCGATCTCATCCACCACCGGGCTGAGCGTCCGGCAGGGGCCGCACCAGGGCGCCCAGAAGTCCAGCAGGACCGGTTTGTCCGCGCGGAGTACCTCATTTTGAAAATTGGTTTGGTTGACAGCAGTAACTGACATGGAAGCAATCTCCTTTGCATTTTTGTATTATGCTCTTTAGTATACTCGATTTCTGCGATCCTTCCGTGATATTGTCACCCTGGCAAAATCCGCTGCTGCTTTTCATATGACGCAAGCACAGAAAACCGGGAGCGGCTGCGCAAAACAGCCCGCTCCCGGCTTTCCCGTCGTATGCAATCGCATCAAACCCGAAACCGGTCTGGGCGGAGATATTGCAGTGCTCCCAGACGAATTCCCCGCAGGGAGAGGGCGGCGGCACGCTGAACGCTCAGCGTTTTCCCCGGCTGCATCCCGGCCTTTCGAACTCATCTGAGCCCCGTCAGTCTCGCAGATCGGCGTTCCAGTCAAAGATCCTTCCCGTAGCCGGATCAATTTCAAACTCATATTTCATACCGTCAAAATAGAGTTCGCCCTCAAAGCGGCCCCGTCCGTCTTCATTTTCTTCCCAGACCCGCACGTCGCCTGCATCTGAGCCGGGGACTTTTCCGGATACCAGCACCTGTGCGTCCTCCAGAGAGATGGCGTCTCCGCCCAGTGCATCCAGATATTCCTCATCCACTTCATAATCAGCGCCCACGATACGTCCGTCCGCAACGGCAACCTCGAAATCATAGTCGCCATAGTCCGTCTCAAATTCGATGTCATAGATGGGAACGCCGTTGTCGCCGTCCCGTTCACACTTGATGTTATAGGCATCCGACTCTGGAACGTCAGCATTGCTCAGGGCGATAGTCAAAGCATCCTCCCCGGAAATTTTCTCCGCCGGTCCTGCTGTGCTTTCCGCCGGGGTGTCAAACTGCGCACTGCCTGCGGGAGAGGGCGGCGCGGGCTCTGACGAACTGCCTTGAGACGCCGCTTCAGGCGCTTCATTTTGAGGCGCAGATGGCTGCCCTTGCTGGCCGCAGCCACCAAGGCAGGCGAGCAGACAAATGGCTGCAGCGATTATAACAGATTGGTGTTTCATGGCTTCCTCCTGTTACTCCGATAAAATTTGATTGTTTCTTTGATTCCGGTGCGGCAGTTCGGCAAATGTATTTTCCCCCTTTTCCCCTTTGGGGTGCACAGTGTCGGAAAATCGCAGCCTGTGCCGGCCCCTGATCGTCCCGGCTGCCGCCGCTTGAATCATCCCAGCCAGCGCCCCTATGCCAGCCATCCTCCCGCGCTCCGTCTTCTGAACTGGGGTGCGGTACCAACGGCAGGGGCGGCCGCACGGGAGCTTCCTCCGCAGCCGGCCAATGCGGCAGGGGCAGGCACACCGGTCAAAATGAAAATGCTCCGGATTCAGGCTGTTTTGCTTCGCATACCGGTCCTTCCCTTTCAGCAAAAGCTTTGGCTTTGGCACCCTGATAATAGGATACGGACCTATTTGCCCAAAACCGGGGCCCCCTGAAAAATATTTAAGGTTCCGATCATTTCCTTGGCAGCAGCACGCTGATGGAGCGCCGCAGCGATAAAGCCCGCATAAGATGGCTGACCCGCCGCTCTGTTTTTGGTCTTCCCTTTCCGTTTCCTTGCGGACCGGCAAATCGGGGCTTGCGTGATTTCATCACGGAAGCCCCCAGATGCTTATGATAAAGTAGCTTCAACATACAGGGAGGTATTTTATGTGTGCAGTAAAGAGACGGCGCACAGCCGTGGCAGCGCAATCATTCTGTGTGGCCTGCGGCTGCTGTGGACCTTCAAGCTGCCCTGGCACTGGGCCTGCCACGGGACCCTGTTTCACCCCGGAGCGGCGCAGTTTGCCTTCGGCTTTTACAGCGTTATGCTGACCTCCACAATCCTGGGTCTCATCACGATGGCGCTGTTCAAGCCCCGCAGCTGGTGCGTCTACTGCCCTATGGGCACGATGACCCAGCTGATCTGCATGGTCAAAAGCTCCAAACGGAAAAAGAACGGCGGCACTGCGTGATAACGTTATTGAATTCTGCAGGAAAAGGGCATATGGGGAAGACGGACAAACAAACGGTATTGCGAAGGGGGCTTTCCGCTATCCGGCGATCTCCCGGAGCTTTGCAAAATCCGTGAGTTCAACGGAACCCCGACGCAGCTGAACGGCGCCTTCCTTTTGAAAGTAGCGCAGCATCCGGGTTATGACCTCCCGGTGGGATCCCAAATGATTTGCGATAACCTCATGGGTGATTTTCAGCTCATGGCTCTCTTCAATGGCGGCCTCCTCCAGCAGGAACGCGGCAACCCGCTTGTCCAGGCTCTTCCACATAACCTGCTCTATCAGCCACATGACTTCGGAAAAGCGGCTGGCCATCAGCTCGTTGGTGTAGTTGGATACAGGGGCCGACTGCTCCATCATGTCCTGATAGACCTCCGCAGGGATAACCCAGAGGTCTGTGTCCTTTTCCGCCTGGATGGTAACAGCAAACTGGATGGAGCGCATGATGCAGGAGGCGGAGAACAGGCACAGATCCCGGTCGAACAGGCGGTAGAGGGTGATCTCCCGGCCTTCCTCCGACAAAATATAGGCCCGAAGCTGGCCGCTCTTTACCAGAAGCAGACCTGTGCAGTCCTCATCCCCGTTGTGAAGCATAGTTCCCTTTTTTACCGAGCGGAATATCAGCGTTTGGAGTATCCGAGCTTGCTGGTCCGATTGAAGTTTGTCCCAGACAGGAAAAGCATCCTGAAACGTCATCAGTAATCCCCCTTTTCTGGTCTTAGTATAGAGAACGGGCATTTTGCTGTCAACCAATCGTTGACAGTGCGGTGTACCTCCATTATACTTGGAATTATAGGAACCATATAAATTATTCTTTAAAAAGCCGCTCATCTTATGCAAAACGCCGTCAAGGCTTGCAAAAGAGTATGGGACTGCAAAAGAGAAGGAGGCGCCCCCATGAAGCAAATGGTATGTTCCGTATGCACCTACACCTATGACGAGGCCAGGGGCATCCCGGAGGCCGGGATCGCGCCCGGCACCAAATGGGAAGATCTCCCCGACGATTGGAGATGTCCCTGGTGTGGAGCCGGGAAAGAAATGTTCCGGGAAAAGGAGGCAGAGCCCGCCCCTGCAGGCCCGGATAAGGCGGAAAAGCCCCATGTGGAGCAGGCGTTCTCCCCCATGGAGCTGAGCATCATCTGCTCCAACCTGGCCCGGGGCTGTGAGAAGCAGTACCTGCCCGAGCAGGAACAGAAGTTCCGGGAGCTGGCGGAGTTTTTCCGGGCTGAGGCCGATCCGGCCCCGGAGGCCAGCACAGAGAAGCTTCTGGAACAGCTTGAGTGGGACTTGTCGGCCGGATATCCCTATGCCAACGGGACAGCTCTGGAGAGGGCGGACCGCGGCGCGCTGCGGGCGCTGGTCTGGAGCGAGAAGGTCACCCGGATGCTCCAGTCGCTGCTGAGGCGGTATCAGTCCGAGGGGGAGCGGATGCTGGCGCATTCCGGCGTCTATGTCTGCTCCGTCTGCGGGTTTGTCTACGTGGGAGATGCGCCGCCCGAGCTCTGCCCGGTGTGCAAGGTACCCGGCTGGAAATTCGAGCGCGCGGAGAGGAGGATATGATCATGGCGGAACAGTATGCGGTGAGAAATCTCCGGCTTTGTACCAAGGACTGCCTGTGCCTGTATGTTTGCCCTACCGGGGCCACCGACACAGAGGACAGCGTCATTGATGCGGCAAGGTGCATCGGCTGCGGCGCCTGCGCGGATGCCTGCCCGTCTTCCGCAATCTCTATGGTTCCCAAAGAAATGCCGCCCCAGCAGCCCAAGGAAGAAACAGTGGCGGAGGCGCTGCGCGGCCTGATTCAGAGCAAGGCCAAGGCGGAGCGCCTCGCCTCCCAGCTTCCCGGCGCGTTGAGCGCGGCGGTGGAGAAGTCCAGCCGCCTGATGGCGGAGGATCTGTGCCGCGAGGCGGGCTACATGCTCCCCCAAAGCGAGAACTCCCGGGCATTTTTAAAGCGGCTGAAGGACTATCCGGGCATCCCGGCCGACCTGGTGGACGTCCTGCTGCAAACCATCCCCTTTCCGGATTCCAGCGGAAAGAAATCGGGGGGGCAAAACGCGGAAAAGTGGAAATGTTCCGTCTGCGGCTGCATCCACGAGGGCCCCTTGCCCCCTGACTTCAAGTGCCCGGTCTGCGGGCAGGGAGCGGACAAGTTTGTGAAGGTCGAGGAGCCCCGCTGCTGAGAATCCCCGCTCCGGGACAAAAACCGGGAAGAACCTGCGGAGGGTCTTCGCCGGTGAATCCCGGGTCTGCAGCTTCACTCTGTCTGAGAGCGGCAGGCGCTCCCTGCTTCCCGCTTTTTCCAGAAATAGCGGCCCAGAAAGACCAGAATCAGGAAGACCCAGGAAAACGCCTCCGCATAGGCCACCACCATGTTCTGGAACACCGGGCGGAAGGCATAGGAGCACAAAATTCTCACCAAAAGGGAGAGGACTCCTGCGGCCCCGGAGAACAGCATATCGCCGGTGCCCTCCAGATAGCCGCGGATGGCCATACTGATGCCGTAGATCAGGTAGAACCAGGCGATGGAGTAGAAAAACGACCTGCCGATCTCCACCGAGTCCGGCGTCAGGCCGAAGAGGGCAATCAGGTGCTCGCCCAGGAGCAGTACCAGTCCGGTGAGCGCCAGGGAGATGATGGCCATAATGACTGTGCCGATCCGCAGGACCTGCTCCGCCCGCTTTTTATCCCCGGCCCCGATGTTCTGCGCCACAATAGTGGCGATCCCGGATCCGAAGTTGATAATGGGCAGAAAGATGACTGTGTCCACCCGATAGGCTGTGGTGATGGCCGCCACGGTCTGCTCCCCAAAGCCGTTCATAAACCGCTGCAGAAAGATGTTCCCGGCAGAGCTGACGCCGGACTGAATCGCCGGCGGGAGGCCGAAACCGGCTCCGCGGGCAGCGCTCTCCCTCTCCCACATCCTTCCAAGGGGATGGAACCGGAGGACGGGATATTTGACCACCGCGTAAGCAATCAGATAAATTGTCATGGCTGCCTGCGCCATCACAGTGGCAATAGCAGCGCCTGCTGCGCCATATCCAAGCCCGGCCACGAAGAGTATGTCCAGGATTACATTGGCAGCTGAAGACACCAGCACTGACAGGAAGGGCGCCCGGCTGTTTCCAACCCCGCGCAGAACGGCGGAGTAGGTATTGTAGACGGCCAGAAACGGAATTCCGATCAGCAAAATCTGCAGGTAATCATGGGCGCTGGAGAAGATATTCTGGGGCGTGTCCAGCAGCCTCAGAATCTGTGTTGTGCCCGCGATACCGCCGGCGGCGATCAGCAGGAACACCGCGCCCAGGAGAATGGTATAGGTGGCGAGGGTTTTGCGGATTTCACGCTCCCGCCCCATGCCGTACTGCTGGGCGGAGAGCACTGAGAGCCCGGAGGTGAAGCCCGTGATCACGGTGACAAACAGGTTGTAGATGGATGTTGTTGCTCCTATCCCTGCCAGCGCCAGCTCCCCTTCCACATTGCCTACAATGAAGGCGTCCACCCAGTTGAAGAGCTGCTGGAACAGTCCGCTCAGGATCAGCGGGATTGTAAAATTGAGAAGGGCCTTTGCTGCATCGCCCGTGGGACTGTGTTTTCTAATCACTTCGTTTCTCCTTTGGCCGGAAAAGAGGCGTTCTGGAAGCTACCGTACAGCAACGCCGTACCCCAGGGGTAACTTCAGAACGCCTCGTTTGACCGAAATCAAATAGTTATATCGTTGTTGACTGCAAAAATGGGGTTCTTAATAAAATTATATCATAAACGCAGCCAAATTGTAAATCCCTGATTTGAATCGTCCCTTTTTAAAGAAAGTTTCGCGGCTGCCGTTTGTACCTTGACTTTCCACCCTATCCCTGTTATAGTTGTCTCAAATTGACTTTCTCCGCGCCCACGCCCGACGTCCCCGCGGAGAAACAGCTGCGCGGTTGGTAAACGGGCTCCTGCGGGAGCCCGTTTTTTATGCCGCCGGCGGGAGACACCGGCTGCGCAGCCTGCTGAGAGAAAGGCAGGGGGATGATTTGACCCAACAGGAGAATATTCTGGGCTCGATGCCCATGGGCCGGCTGGTAATCCACATGTCCTGGCCCATCATGATTTCCATGCTGATGCAGGCTATTTACAATCTTGTGGACAGCCTCTTTGTTGTCCGCATCAGCGACGCCGCCTTTTTGGCGCTGTCCTATGCCTATCCGGTGCAAAGCCTGATGGTCGCTTTCTGTGTGGGAACCGGGGTGGGCTTCAGCGCCCTCCTGGCCAAGCGGCTGGGCCAGGGGGATCAGCGCCAGGCCAACTCCGCCGTCTTCCACGGGCTGCTGCTCTATCTGGGCTGCTGGATCCTGTTTTTGCTGTTCGGCCTGTTTGCCTGCCGCGCTTACATGGACTTCTGCACCGACACGGCCCAGGTGGCGGAGATGGGAGTGGAGTATCTGCGGATCTGCTGCTGCTTCTCCTTCGGCATGTGCGCCCAGTTTCCCCTGGAGCGCATCCTGCAGTCCACCGGCCACCCCATGGGGTTCATGATTATTCAGGGCTCCGGCGCGGTGATCAACCTGATTTTCGACCCCATTCTGATTTTCGGTTTTGACATGGGGGTGGCAGGCGCCGCGGCAGCCACTGTGGCCGGACAGATTATCGGCGCGCTCATCGGGGTCTTTCTGGCCTTTCGCATCCGGCGGCAGTTCCCCCTCTCTCCCCGGGGCTTCCGACTGGATTCCGGGACATTTGCCGAGCTGACCCGGGTGGCCGCGCCCGCCATTTTGATGCAGTCCCTGTCCAGTGTGATGTCCCTGGGGCTCAATGCCATTTTCCGGCTGTGGTCGGAAACGGCGGTCTGGGTTCTGGGCGTCTATTTCAAGCTGCAGAACTTTGTCTTTATGCCCGTCTTCAGCATCAACAACGGGCTGGTCTCCATCATCAGCTACAACTATGGCGCGTCCAGCCGGGAGCGGGTGCGGGGCGCGGTCCGCGCCGGCCTGCTCATCGCCCTGATTGCCGCCGGGGTAGGCTGTATCCTGATGTGGACCCTCGCCTCCCCCCTGCTGGTGTTCTGCTTCCAGGCCAGCCCGGCCGCGCTGGCCATGGGGATCCCCGCCCTTCGTCTCACGGCCCTGGCGTTTCTCCCTGCCGCCGTAAGCATCATCTGCTCGGCCTCTTTTCAGTCCCTGGGGCGCAGCCGCTACTCTCTGTCGGTATCGCTGCTGCGGTATATCATTCTGCTGCTGCCCGCCGCCCTGCTGCTGGTGCGGGTGCTGCCCGACTGGTCCTTTGGGGCCTTCCTGATTGCTGAGCTGGCCACCTGTGCGGTCTCTCTGGCCCTCTATGGCAAGCTGCGCCGGGAGAAGATTGATACGATAGGAACGGCGTCCGGAGGGCTGTGATGGAGCTGAAATATCATAAGGCTGCTCTGGACGATCTGGAGCTTTTGGTTGATACGAGAATTCAGGTGCTGCGGGCAGCCAACCAGCTGCCCGGGGACACCGATATGCGCGAGGTGCGGGCACAGTCCTTCCGTTACTATCAAAACGCGCTTTGCGACGGAACCCATATCGCTTATCTGGTCTTTGACGGAAAGCAATTTGCCGGTACGGGCGGCGTCAGTTTCTTCCAGGTAATGCCGACCTTCCACAATCCCAGCGGCTGCAAAGCCTATATCATGAACATGTACACACGTCCGGAATACAGAAGGCGGGGAATCGCTTATCATACCCTGGACCTTCTGGTCAAAGAGATCCGACGCCGAGGCATCACGTCCATCTCTCTGGAGGCTACGGACATGGGGCGCCCCCTATATGAAAAATATGGGTTTCTCCCCATGGAGCACGAGATGGAGCTGCCTTCCCGCTGAGCCCGAATCCGCTTGGCAGGCCCCGGTTTGCCGGTCTGGATACCCGAAAAATCAAGACTTAAAGTTTTATATTGTATTTAAATTACAAAACGCAATCAAGAAACGCGGGCTGTCCGGCAGGCAGCCCGCGTTTCTTCGCGGCGGATTGCGTATCCGGCTTCCGCCCCCGACCGCGCCGCACATGGAAAAAGGAAGCCCGCCGCAAAAGCGACGGGCTTCCTTTTCAGATTTCTTACATCATTTTTACGGTATAGTAGACCAGCAGGGCAAACAGCCAGGCCACCATAGCAAAAATCAAGTAGTAGGCCACAGTGCTCCCCAAAACCAGCGCCGCCAGGACCGCAGCCAGGCTGGCCAGACAGCTGACCGCTGTCACCCGGTAGTCCGCGCCCTTGGGTACCGCCTGAGCCGATCGTGTGCCGACCCGCAGGGCGCCTTCGTTCTTTTTCAGCCACAGGGAGACGGCCAGCACCACCAGAATCCCCGCCAGCACCAAAACCGTCTCCAGGCCAAAGCCCACGCCGTATCGGACCATCCACAGGCCCAGCACCGACATACCCACCGCGGAGGCGGACAGGAAAAATTCCTTCTGATACAGGTAATAGACCAGCGCCAGGCCCGCCCAGGCGGCCACCAGCAAAAACAGCATCTGCATTCCGGAGGCCTGGAACCGCACCACCACGTGGGCACAGATCCCAACCGCCCCCAGTGCGGCGGCCAGAGCCACGGGAAGGATCACCTTTTTCCCGTTTTTAAACCACAGCACGGCCCAAACCGCGCAGAGCACCGCGGCCGCAGGGAGCACCAGGCGCATACCGCGCAGCGCACTGTCCAGCGCCAGCATCACGTTCACACCCATGTCGGACAAATCCGCGTCAATATAAAAGCGCTTCACCAACAGCAGGAGTACCTCCAGCACAATGGCCGCGCCTACCCACACGAGCCCTTTGTTCAGCGCCACATCCTCCTGGTGCCGCCGCTCCTCTTTCTGCTTCTTATCCATGTGACTCCAATCTCCTTACTGCCGCGCCCCGCATGCCGTGGGCAGAGCTGACAATATCGGCTGTTTTCCAGACGTTTTATTATTGTACCAGATCCCTCTTTTTTTTGCAACACTTAAAAAGGGAAAACTCACCAAAGGGAAATGTGTCCTTTCCGGCACCCTGCTGCATATGCCCCAGCGCTTTTGTCTGTTTTTATAGTTTAACCCTTGGTGCTGCATCAGATTTTTGTTAAAATCATTCTCTCGGAGCTGGAAATATCTGTGTTTTTCAATCTTCCGGCCCCACATCTTAAAGAAAATTTAATATACGGCCCTTCTGCCTCAGCTGCATGAAAGGCGGTGAAGCCATGCTGGAACACTTCAAACAGCTTTGGATTGGCCTGTGCCGCCCGGCTTGGCAAGAGGAAATGTTACGCTTATCCCTGTTCAGCGCAATATAGTAAATTTTATAAAAATATTTTCCATTTATGGTTGATATTTTATTTCAGCGCAGTAATATAATAGCGCAGAAAACAGGTAATCCCATCCTCACGTGTGCGAAAAAGGAGAAAGCCGATGGGCATCCTCAATTTGTGACCTCATCATACGTTTTCTGTCCTGTAATGAACTGGAGAAATTTATGAATTTCCGTTTCAGTCGAACTCTGTTTATCATTGGATCCTTTGTCACTGTGTTCTTGTTCTTTGCAGGCAGACCGATTACCTCATCCCTTGCTGTCCTGATATTTGCAGCCACATTTCTCCAGTCCTATTTTTACTGTCGGTGTCCCCATTGTAACCATTGGCTGGATGTACGCGATACATTTTCCAGCTGCTGCAAATACTGTGGCAAACCAATACAATAAATCAGAAATAACGGGCAGCCCCGATGGGGCTGCCCTGAGACTGTCGAAAAAGTGGCTTGTCAATTGATAGAAATTGACAAGCCACTTTTTCGAGTAGGCCGCACGAAATTTCAGGCTCGATTTCTTGCGAAATTGTCGCCCAAAATTTCGTGAGAGGTGTCATTTCCCAGGCACATGTCCTTGGAAATGACTGGATTTCATTTTATTCCGCCGTCTGCGGACGGCGGAACTCCTTGCAGGAGGGCTTTTTTGACACGCTGAAGCAGCCGCCCGGGAGGGCGGCCCGGGCCTTTGTTCCCTGAAGAAATTAGAAGCTCTCAGCTGTTTCCAAACTCGCTGAAGAAGCGGTCGTGGATGGCCTGGACGGCCCGGTCGGCCTCCCGCTCATCCACCAGGACGGAAATTTTGATTTCGCTGGTGGAGATCATATGGATGTTGATGCCGGCGGAGAAGAGGGCCTCGAACATCTTGCAGGCCACGCCGGCGTTATGTGCCATGCCCGCGCCCACAATGGACACCTTGGCCACCCGGTCGTTGAGCTCCACGGTCTGGAAGCCGATGGCGTCCTTGTTCTCCTCCATAATTTCCCTGGCCGCCTCCGCGTCGCTGCGGGCCACGGTGAAGCTGATATCCTTGCTCTCGTTCCGGCCGATGGACTGCAGGATGATGTCCACGTTGATGTTGTGCTTGGCCAGCAGGGAGAAAATTTTAAAGGCGATACCGGGCCGGTCGGCCAGGCCCACCAGAGCCAGGCGGGCTACATTCTTGTCCTTGGCTACGCCGCTGACATGGGTTTTTTCCATGGTTTTGACAACCTCCTTGACTTTTGTACCGGGGTTTCCGCTGAAGCTGGAGATAACCTCCAGATTGACGTTGTAACGTTTGGCCATTTCCACCGACCGGTTGTGCAGCACCTGGGCCCCCTGGCTGGCCAGCTCCAGCATCTCGTCAAAGGTAATCTCCTCCAGCTTGCGCGCGCCCTTGACGGTGCGGGGGTCGGCGGTATAGACGCCGTCCACGTCGGTGTAAATCTGGCACAGGTCGGCGCCCAGCGCGGCGGCCAGGGCCACGGCGGAGGTGTCGGAGCCTCCCCGGCCCAGGGTGGTGACGTCGTCGTACTTGTTGATGCCCTGGAAGCCGGCCACCAGTACGATTTTCTTTTTATCCAGCTCCTTCTGGATGCGCTCGGTGCGGATGCGCTTGATGCGGGCGTTGCTGTAAACCGAGTCGGTGAGCATCCCCACCTGCCAGCCGGTGAGGGAGACGGCCTGATAGCCCATCCCCTCGATACACATGGCGCACAGGGAAATGGAGATCTGCTCCCCCGTGGACAGCAGCATATCCATCTCCCGCTTGGAGGCGTGGGGGTTAATCTCCCGCGCCTTTTCAATCAGGTCGTCGGTGGTATCCCCCTGGGCGGACAGCACCACCACCACGCTGTGCCCCTGCTGGTAGGTCTGGGTGATGATGCGGGCCACGTTGCGGATGCGGTCGGCATCGGCCACAGAGCTGCCTCCGAATTTCTGTACAATGAGTGACATATCTATCGTTTCCCCCTAAAAAGGTCAAGATCATGAATTCAAGCGGAGCGGGCCTCTCCTCTCCCCCTCCATCCTATGCCGCCGGACAGGCGCCAGCCCCTTATTCCAGCACGCGGAACAGGGAATTTACCGCGATTCCTCTCAGCCGGTCCCGCACCTGGGGCTCGGTCATGGGAGCGGTGAGGAAGGCCACCTCGCCGGCCGGGGCGCCGCCCCGCGCCAGGGGCTGGATTTCTCCGCAGGCCAGGCGGGCCTGATCCACGGTGGCCCGGGCGCGGACATACCAGCGGGAGGTCAGGATGTCCGGAGACACCACCAGGTCAGGAGCCCCGGGGCCCCAGGCGTTGTGCCGGTCCCGCTTCAGGTCCTTGGCAATGTCAATGACGTCGGCCACCACAGCGGAGGCGGTGGGCAGCTTGCCGGCCCCCCGGCCGTAGAACATCACGTCGCCGATGGCGTTGCCCGTGACGGCGATGGCGTTGAACACGTCCTCCACGCCGGCCAGGGGATTGTCATCGGGCACCAAATGGGGGGCCACAAAGGCGCACACCTTCTCCTCGGGCTGCCGGATGGCCCGGCCCAGCAGCTTAATCTTGTACCCCTTGGAGTCGGCGTAGGCCACATCCTCCAGGGTCACGCCCCGGATGCCCTGGGTGGGCACCTGCTCGGGATAGACGTGCCGGCCATAGGCCAGGGCGGCCAGGATGCAGATTTTGCGGCAGGCGTCGTGGCCGTCCACGTCGGCGGTGGGGTCCTTCTCGGCGTAGCCGTTGTCCTGGGCCTCC
>JAHYYS010000006.1:0-29642 GCA_019424865.1 bacterium | reverse complement strand
GAGGCCCGCCTTGATCATGCGGGTGAGGATATAGTTGGTGGTGCCGTTGAGGATACCGGTAATCTGGGTCAGCTCGTTGGCCGCCAGGCAGGAGGTCAGGGGGCGCAGAATGGGGATGCCGCCGCCCACGCTGGCCTCGAACAGATAGCTGACGTTGTTCTCCTGGGCCAGCTGGAGCAGCTCATAGCCGTGGGTGGCCACCAGCTCCTTGTTGGAGGTCACCACGCTCTTGCCCGCCTTCAGGGCCCGGGTGGTGAACTCCAGGGCGATGGTGGCCCCGCCGATGGTCTCCACCACAATGTCCACCTCGGGATCCGCCTCAATGACGGAGAAGTCCTTTACAAAGCAGCCGGCATAGGGGCTGTCGGGGAACTCCCGCACGTCCAGGATATATTTCAGCCGCACCAGGTTGTCGGTGCGCTGGTCAATCAGGCCGCCGTTTTTGCTGAGCACCTCGGCCACGCCGGAGCCCACCGTGCCAAATCCCAAAATTGCTACGTTTACCATTTTCTTTTCACCTCATTGTACCGAATACAGCGTCAAAGGCGGGCGGCGCCCCCTTTTTCTGTCTGTCCTCACCGGCTCAGCCGGCCAATATCTCGCACCGGATCACGCCCGGGCAGGCGGAGATATCGCCCAGCACCTCCTCCAGAGAGCGGTGCAGGGACAGGGTCTCCGCCGTTATGGTGACCACCGCGCAGCCGTTTACCGGAATATTCTGGTTGATGGTCAGGATATTCAGCCCGGTGCCCGCAAACACATTCAGCGTACCGGACAGAATGCCCGGCTCATCCCGCAGCAGAATCTGAAAGGTGACGATCCGCCCGTTGAGCATGTCGCTGAAGGGGCGCACTGCGTCTTTATATTTGTAAAAGGCGCTGCGGCTGATTCCCACCGCCCGGGCCGCGCCGTTGACGGTGGTCTCCTCCCCCGTCTCCAGCAGGCGCTTGGCCTGGGCCACCTTGCGGAAAATTTCCGGCATTGAGGCGGCCTCCACAATAAAGTACTTCGCCGGGTCGCTCATGTCTCCCTCCATTCTACGCGAGCCGCATGTCCGCGCATCACGGTCATTTGTTTCTGCGTTGTGGTCTATTGTAGCACACGGAGTCCCGCCTTGCAACGGCAAATTCTCCGGGCAAACGACGGAAGTTTTCCTTCTTTTCTGTTCTGTTTTTGTTGTTTTTGCTGCATTCTGATGTTTTTTCCCGCGGACAGACACGAAAAAGGGAGGCCGGCGGCCCCTTTTGGGGCTGGCCGCCGGCCTCCCTGCCGCGCTGTGCGCGCACTTCACTGGGGATTCTACTGTTCCGTATCGTCCTTGGGAATATCCTGGGACATGGAATCATCCGGATCGGTCTCCCCGCCCGGGTTGGAACTGTCCGGGGAGTTGGGATCCTCCGGGTCGGCGGGATCCGTGGGATTGTTCGGGTCAACGGGAACCTCCGGCTCCACAGGGGCCTGGGTGTGCACCGTGCAGGTGCCGTAGCTCTCCACCACGCTCTTGCGGTACAGGTTGTCGTCAGCCACGGCAGTGCCCACCTGCTCCCGCTCATAGTCAGGCAGGCAGATCTGCTGCAGGCTCTCCTCCGGACAGTAGGGGCCGGCGATGTGATAAAGCCCGGTCTCGCTGCCGTCATCGTTCAGGATAGGGCAGTCCAGACACACGGTTACCAGGCTCTCCTCCGTGTGGACGGTGCAGTATTTGGACTGGGGGAAGTCCTCCTGGAACACCTGGTCGGTCCCCACCCGGTTGCCTCTGGGATCCAGCTGGCAGTACTCGGTGGCCAGCAGGCCGCTGTCCAGACAGTAGTTCACCTCGCTCAGGCCGGCGGGGGTGGGGAAGGACTGATTCTCCAGCCCGCTGTGCACCCCGCTCATCACCTTCTGCCACAGGGAGGCGGCCGGGTTTCCGCTGGTGCTCATTCTGGCGTTCTGGGCATAGCCCGTCCAGACCGCGGCGGTGTAATAGGGGGTGTAGCCCACAAACCAGCGGTCAAAGTTGTCGCTGGTGGTACCGGTCTTGCCGGCGGCGGTCATGCCGCTGATATCATAGCCCCGGCCGGTACCGCTGTCCAGAACGTTGGTGAGCATGGAGTTGATATAATAGGCCGTCTGCTCCTTCAGCACCACCTCCTGATCCTGCTCGTTCTCCAGCAGGACCACCTCCTGCCCGTCCCGCAGCTGGGTCACCTTGGTGTAGGTGCGGGCCTCGGTGTACACGCCGCCGCTGGGAAAGGTGCTGTAGGCCTGGGCCATCTGCCGGGTGGTGACGCCGTTGGTCAGGCCGCCCATGGCCAGGGGGGAGATGTCGATGTCGCTTTTAATCTGTCCGTTTACCTCCACCGCGTCGGCCAGATCGATTTTAAAGTGTTCCTCCACAAAGCTGAAGCTCTGCTGGGGGGTGACCAGATCGGCCAGGATCCGCACCGAGACGGTGTTCAGCGAGCGGGTCAGCGCCTCGCGCACGGTCACTCTGCCCCGGTAGTGGGAGGTGCCGGAGTTCTGGGGCCAGCCGGTGCCGTTGCTGTCGTTGTAGGGGTAGTCATCCAGCACCGTGATGGGGGACACCAGCCCCTTCTCCAGCGCGGGCGCATAGACTGCCAGCGGCTTGAAGGAGGAGCCCGGCTGGCGGTAGCCGTCGGTGGCATAGTTGCTGAGCAGGTTGCCCTCCTTCTCTCCGAACTGGCCGGCAATGGCCACAATGTCCCCGGTGGCGTTGTCAATCACCGTGATGGCCGACTGCATCTGCTGGCCGTCCCGGCTGGTATAGTTCAGGTTCTCCCGGTTGGTGTAGATCTCCTCCACCACCGCCTGGACATCCGGGTCCAGACAGGTATAAATGCGCAGGCCGCCGTTTTCCAGCAGCTGGTTGACATAGCTCTCGGACATGCCGCTGGAGGCCACCAGGTCGGCCCGCACATCCTTGATCACCGTCTCCTCGTACCAGGAATAGATGTCCGAGTCGTCCGTCCCGCTGCCCGCGGTACTGCCCACAAAGACCAGCTCCTGGGCCACCGCCTGGTCATATTCCTCCTGAGAAATCATCTCCTGATCCAGCATCTGGTACAGAATGACCTCCTGGCGGTATTTGTTCCACTGCCGCGCGTCCCACAGCTCGCCGTCCGGCCCGTTGGACTGGGCGGAGGAATAGGGACCATATTTGGAGGGGTTGTTGGTGATGGCGATAAGGCTGGCACACTCCGCCAGGGTCAAATCAGAGACCGACTTGCCGAAATACTCATAGGCGGCCGAGCCCACGCCCTCGCAGCCGCTGCCCAGGGGGATGACGTTGAGGTAGAGCTCCATAATATCCACCTTGTCATACTCTGCATCCACCTTCAGGGCGCGGACAATCTCAATGATTTTTCGCTTGACTGTGGTCTCGTTGTACTGCGTCAGGTTTTTAATCAGCTGCTGGGTGATGGTGGATCCGCCCTGGATCTCCCCGCCGGTAAACATGGACAGCACGGCCCGTCCGGTCCGCAGCCAGTCCACGCCGTCGTGGGTCCAAAAGCGCTTGTCCTCAATGGCCACGGCGGCATTTACCAGGTTTTCTGGGATTTCCTCGTAGTCCACCCAGATGGAGCTGGTGGTGTTCAGCAGAGTGACCAGTTCCTTGTACTCCCCGGTATCCCGATCCAGATAATACATGATGCTGTTTTCGCCCAGCTGAAAGTCATCCAGGCTCAGATCGCTCTGGGGCAGGATGACCGTTCTGATGTACCACGCCGCAAAGCAGCATAAAATAGCGCTGGTACAAAGGCCCACCAGAAACAGGGTGCCCACCACCTTCAGGGCAATGGCGCCTGTCCGGCGGTGCTTCTTTCTGGGCCGGCGCTGGCGCGGGGCCTGCCGGCGGGATGGATACTCACTGTTTTCATACAAAGAGTTGTTGTTTTGATCCGACACGATGCTACCTCCAATAGGGAGAAAAGACGCCTCCCGCCCGGAAACCGGCAGGGGTTCCCGGCTGCCGCCGCCCCCATACAGTCCGGAAGCGGCAGGGGTTTCAAGCTTTCTGTTTCGGCGCGTACGGTGCGCCGCCGTTAGATATTATACCAGATTCTCCACATTTGTCCACTAAAAAGCACATGGGACGTCGGGGCCTTCTTTTTCCCGGGGAAAATTTACACACGATGCCCCTTGCATTTTTCCCCGCAACAGGGTACAATAGACCCAAGAACAGACCGGGAGGTGCCCGCCCATGAGCGAAGCCTTTGGCCCTGATTTCATCACCGTCACCGATGAGGACGGGAATGAATTTGAGTTGGAACTGATTGACAGTCTGGAGCACAACGGCATAACTTACCACGCCCTGTTCCCTGCCGTGGGCGAGAACGAGGAAACCGGCGAGCCGCTGGACGTGGACGCCGACGACGAGGAGTACGGCCTGGTCATCATGAAGACGATTGAGGAAAACGGCGAGGAACTGCTCTCCACCCCCGACACCGACGAGGAGCTGGACGAGGTGTACCAGCTGTTCATGGAGCGGTTTTTCCAGGACGACGACGAGGCGTAAACAGTCCGATGACTTTCCTGCTCGGTGCGTGATGGACTCTTTTAAACCCACATTTTTTAAACGGGACGCCACCTCACGGCGCGGCTTGCAGGCCTCCCGGCCCCCTTACGAGGTCAGCTGGACGTTGGAAGCAGTAAAACGCCGTGGAAGCGACCCACCTGCCATCTCGTGCAGGTTTTAATCGGGTTCACACGGCCAGAGCGGGGTATAAAAATGTCATTGGATCTGGGGCCTGCTGTTCCATATCATTGCCGCACAGTATTTTGTGCACCCGCCCGGCGGGAGGGCAATGATATGGTGCAGCAGGCTCTTTTTAACCCCCGCCTGCCGTGAACAAACTGTAAATCCCCCTTTTTTTCGCCCTGTGCCCCTTGCAAGACCAGTTCTTTTTTAGTATAATATTCGGCACGTACGGCCTTGCCCGCAGGGCAGTGTCTGTCGCTTTTCATTACAACGAGAGGACTGAAGCAAACGTGAGTGCATCCAGAGAAAAGCAGAACCGCCAGGACGGCGCCTCCGGCCAGGGTCCCAGCCCGCGTGCCCAAAAGCGGATGGAGGAGGAGCGCTCCGCCCGCCGGAGTATGATTTTGTATACCGTAGTAGGTATCCTGTGCGTCGTGTTCGCCGTCTTTCTGATTATTTGGAAAAGCGGAATCGTGCAGCGCAGCCTGACCGCCGTCACGGTCAACGGCGTCAGCTATACCGCCGTGGACGCCCAGTATTATTATGATTACGCCTACTCCAACATTCTGACCTATTATGCCAACTTCGGCATGTCCCCCTTCGACACCAGCGTCTCCCTGAAGGAGCAGGTGTATGACACGGAAACCGGCCAGACCTGGCACGATTATTTGATGGAGCAGGCCCTGGACTATATGGTGTTCGACACCGCCATGACCGCCAGGGCCAATGAGGAGGGCTACACCCTGTCCGAGGACGCCCAGTCCAGTCTGGAGTCCAGCCGCACGGATCTGGAGACCGTCTGGGTGGGCTCCTACAACAGCCGGGACGCCTATATCCGCGCCAACTATGGCCCCTATATGACCTATGATCATCTGATGGAGCTGCTGGAGATGCGTACCCTTGCCTCTGATTACGCCTCCTCCTATTACGACGGCCTGACCTATGACGACGCCGACTACGACGCCTATTATCAGGAAAACGCCGACGATCTGGACACCTATACGCTCACCATCCTCACTACGCAGGCCAGGGTGGATACTGTCGATGAGGAAGGCAACGCCATTGAGATGACCGAGGAGGAGCAGGCTGCCGCCCTGGAGGAGGCCAAGGCCCAGGCCCAGGCTGTGGCTCAGGATGTTGAGGCGCGTCTGCAGGCCGGCGAGGATCCCCAGACTCTGTCCGATGAGTATGGCGAGGAACTGTACAGCACTGTTATCTCCTCCACCCGGGTTGGCTCCAGCGTCAACTCCGCGTACAGCGAGTGGGTCTTTGATTCCGCCCGTCAAAACGGCGACGTGACTCTGGTCGAATATGACTCGGGCAGCATGTATTACTACTATGTGGTCCGCTTTGAGGGCCGGGCCCTGGACGATTCCCCCAGCGCCAGCGTGCGCCATATCCTGGTTTCCCCGGAGACGGACGAGGGCGCGGATGAGCCCACTCAGGAGCAGCTGGATGCCGCCCTGGCGGAAGCCGAGTCTCTCCTGGCGGAGTGGCAGGCCGGCGAGGCCACCGAGGACTCCTTTGCCGCTCTGGCTCAGAGCAGCAGCGATGACACCGGCTCTGCCACCTCCGGCGGGCTGATCTCCAACATCACCAGCACCTCCAGCTATGTGGACTCTTTCAAGGAGTGGGCCCTGGACGCCTCCCGCCAGCCCGGCGACACCGGCATTGTGGAGAGCGAGTACGGCTATCACATCATGTATTATGTGTCCTCCGGCGACCCCACCTGGAAGCAGACCGCCGCCAGCGCCCTGCGCGAGGAGGACTACACCGCCTGGGAGGAGGAAGCCACCTCCGGCTATGAGGCCGTCACCGAATTCGGCATGAACTTCGTGGCGTAACCTCCCCCATATTCCCTGCACTTTAAACAAACAGCCGCAGGCTCTGCGTGTCAAAAAAGTGGCTTGTCAATTTCAATCAATTGACAAGCCACTTTTTTGAAAAGGATTGCATGGCGGAAGGGACTCGATTTCTTGCGAAAAAGTCGTCCCTTCCGCCATGAGAGGTGTCATTTCCGAGGCACATGTCCTCAGAAATGACAGATTTCATTTGATTCCTGCGGCTGAGGCCGCAGGAATTCCGCGAGGCTTTCCCGCGTGAAAGGTTTCTCGACAGTCTCAGCCGCGGACTCCTATAAGAGCCTGCGGCTGTTTGCTGCTTTTTATTTCAGCTTCTCTCACTTCCCCAGCGCCGCAGCGGCCAGGGCGCTGGCCCCGATGCGGTCGGCGCCGGCCTCCAGCAGCGCCTGGGCCTGCTGGAAGGTGTGGATGCCGCCGGCCGCCTTGATCCGCAGGTCCGGGCTGACATGCTCCCGGAACAGCTTCACATCCTCCACCGTGGCTCCTCCCGTGGAGAAGCCGGTAGAGGTTTTGATAAAGTCCGCCCCCGACATGGAAACCACCCGGCAGGCGGCTACCTTCTCCTCCTGGGTCAGCAGGCAGGCCTCCACAATGACCTTCAGGATGCGCCCCTTGCAGGAGACCTTTACCGCCTTGATCTCCTCCAGCACGCCCTCCCAGTCCCCGGCCTTGGCCAGCCCCAGGTTGATGACCATGTCGATTTCGTCGGCGCCGTTGCGGATGGCGTCCTCCGTCTCAAACACCTTCACCTCCGGGGTGGAGTAACCGTTGGGAAAGCCCACCACCGTACACACCTTCAGCCTGTTGCCCAGATACTCCGCCGCCTTCTTCACAAAGCGGGGCGGCACACAGACACAGGCGGTGGACAGGGCAAGCCCCTCGTCACAGACCGTCTTCACCTGCTCCCAGGTGGCTGTGGGGGTCAGAATGGTGTGATCCAGCCTGCTTAAAATTTCTTGGTTGTTCATAGTTTCTCCTTCCTTGGACGCGTCCCGGTCCCGCCTCGCTCCAGGCGAAGGCCGGTTCCCGCCCTCCCCGCGGGCTGTCCCGCTCCTCACAGAGACTGTCCGGATGCCCCCGGCTGAAACAGATTGCAGCTTATTTTACCCCCTTTCCCGGTCCATTGTCCAGTCCAAGCAGGAAAAAAGCCAAATTTCTCCGGCCATGGTGCGCCGACGACGCAATCCGGCGATGGAATGTCCGGTTTTCCGGCGGCGGCTTGATTTGGCCCAGGGCTTGACAGCCGCCGCCGGACGGTCTATAATGACAGCAGCGCTTTAAATCAAAACTGAATAAGAGATCTTCAGGGCAGGGTGAAATTCCCGATCGGCGGTATAGTCCGCGAGCGCCTCGGCGCAGGATTTGGTGCAACTCCAAAACCGACAGTATAGTCTGGATGGAAGAAGATAACATGGGGTGGAATCGATGTATTCTGCCTGTTTTGTGATGGCTCTGGGATGGTGTATCCATTTCAGGGCTTTTTGCTGAACAGTGCAGGCCGCTTCCTCCCTGTGCGGCGCACCTTGAAGAGATCTCCTTCAGGTGCGTTTTCTTTTTGTTTGGAGGCGAAGCAATGCAGGATTTGGATTTTATGCACCTGGCGCTGGAATTGGCCCAGCGCGGACGGGGATGGACCTCGCCCAACCCCATGGTGGGGGCCGTCATCGTCAAGGACGGCCGCGTCATCGGCCGGGGATATCACCGGCGCTGCGGCCAGGCCCACGCGGAGCGCAACGCGCTGGCCGACTGTTCGGAGTCCCCAGAGGGGGCCACCCTGTATGTCACGCTGGAACCCTGCTGCCATCACGGAAGGCAGCCCCCCTGTACCGATGCCATTCTGGAGGCGGGGATCCGCCGGGTGGTGGTGGGCTCCGGCGACCCCAATCCCCTGGTGGCTGGGAAGGGGATTGCCCAGCTCCGGGCCCGCGGTGTGGAGGTGACCGAGCATGTGCTGGAGGAGGCATGCACCCGGCTCAACCGCATCTTTTTCCACTACATTCAGACCCGGCGCCCCTATGGAGCGCTGAAATACGCCATGACCCTGGACGGGAAAATTGCCTCCCATACCGGGGCCTCCCGGTGGATCACCGGGGAGACGGCCCGGGCCCACGTCCACACCCTGCGGCACCAATACCGCGCTATCCTGGTGGGGGTGGGCACGGTGCTGGCGGACGACCCGCTCCTCACCTGCCGCATGCCGGTGGGGCGCAATCCGGTGCGGGTGGTGTGCGACACCCATCTGCGCACGCCGCTGACGGCCCGGCTGGTGCAGACGGCCCGGGAGGTTCCCACGCTGCTGGCCACCTGCTGTTCAGACCGGGGGCGCTGGGCCCCCTATCAGGAGGCCGGATGTGAGCTGCTCCCCCTCCCCCAGCGGGAGGGCCGCGTGGATCTGGGGGCCCTGCTGGCCGAGCTGGGGAAACGGGAGATCGACAGCGTACTGGTCGAGGGGGGCGGGACCTTGAACTGGTCCATGCTGGAGCAGGGGCTGATCCAGCGGGTGTACGCCTATGTGTCCCCCATGCTTCTGGGGGGACGGGAGTCCAAAACCCCCGTGGGCGGCCCGGGCTTCCCCTCCCCCGACCAGGCTCTCCGGCTGAAGGACAGCCAGATCACCCGGCTGGGGGAGGACTTTCTGATTGAGAGCGAGGTGGAACCCCGTGTTCACAGGGCTTGTTGAAGAAGTGGGCACCGTGGAGCGCATCCAGCGGGGGCGGCAGTCCGCCGTCCTCCACCTGCGGGCCCAGGCGGTGCTGGAGGGCATGAAGCTGGGGGACAGCATTGCGGTGAACGGGGTGTGCCTGACGGTGATCTCCTTCCACGCCGGCGGCTTTGCCGCCGATGTGATGCACGAGACCCTGGACCGCTCCGCCCTGGCAAAGCTGCGCAGCGGGAGCCGCGTCAACCTGGAGCGGGCCATGGCGGCGGACGGCCGCTTCGGCGGCCACATTGTGGCCGGCCACGTGGACGGCACAGGGCGCATCACCCGGCTGCAAAAGGACGACAACGCCATTTGGTATACCATCCAGCCCCCTCCCGGCCTTCTGCGGTATGTGGTGGAAAAGGGCTCCATCGCCGTGGACGGCGTCAGTCTGACGGTGGCCCAGGTGGACCAGACGTGCTTTTCCATCTCCGCCATCCCCCACACCGTCGCCTCCACCGTTCTGAGGGAGCGCGGCCCGGGGGATCTGGTCAATCTGGAATGCGACATCATCGGCAAATATGTGGAAAAGCTCCTTCAGCCGGTCTCGTCAAGGGCGCCGGCCGGAGGGCTGACCCGGGACTTTCTGGCCCGGAACGGAATTTTATAAGCGAGGAGCGTAAACGACATGTATCAATTCAACACCATCGACGAGGCACTTGCCGACCTGCGGGCGGGCAGGCTGATCCTGGCCACCGATGACCCGGACCGGGAAAACGAGGGGGACTTCATCTGCGCCGCCCAGTTTGCCACCACGGAAAATGTAAACTTCATGGCAACCCACGGCAGGGGCCTCATCTGCATGCCCATGTCCCAGGCGTATGTCCAGAAGCTTCAGATTCCCCAGATGGTCTCCCACAACACGGACAACCACGAGACCGCCTTCACCGTGTCCATCGACCACAAGTCCACCACCACCGGCATCTCCGCCGCCGAGCGGTCCATTACCGCCATGAAGTGCGTGGAGGATGGGGCCCGTCCGGAGGATTTCCGCCGTCCGGGGCACATGTTCCCCCTGCTGGCCAAGAAGAACGGGGTGCTGGAGCGCAGCGGCCACACCGAGGCCACTGTGGACCTGCTGCGGCTGGCGGGGCTGAAAGAGTGCGGGCTGTGCTGTGAGATCATGCGGGAGGACGGCACCATGATGCGCACCGGGGAGCTGGTGGAGCTGGCCCGGACCTGGGGGCTGAAGATCATCACCATCCGGGATCTGCAGCACTACCGCAAGTGCCGGGAAAAGCTGGTGGACCGGGTGGCGGCCACCCATCTCCCCACCAAATACGGGGATTTCACGGCCTGCGCCTATGTAAACCGCCTGAATGGGGAGCACCACGTGGCCCTGGTCAAGGGGGAAATCGGGGACGGGCGGGATCTGCTGTGCCGGGTCCACTCCGAGTGCCTCACGGGAGACACCTTCGGCTCTCTGCGCTGCGACTGCGGGGAGCAGCTGGCCAGCGCCCTGACCCAGATCGAACGGGAGGGGCGGGGGGTACTGCTCTATATGCGCCAGGAGGGCCGGGGTATCGGCCTGGTCAACAAGCTGAAGGCCTATGAGCTTCAGGAGCAGGGCATGGACACCCTGGAGGCCAATCTGGCCCTCGGCTTTCCCGGCGACATGCGGGAGTATTACATCGGGGCCCAGATTCTGCGGGATCTGGGGGTGCGCTCCATGCGGCTTTTGACCAACAACCCGGACAAGGTATACCAGCTGTCCGATTTTGGCCTGGAAATTGCGCAGCGGGTCCCAATTCAGATGCAGGCCACCCGATACGACCGGCAATATCTGCGCACCAAGCAGGAGAAGATGGGACATATTTTAAACTATAATCTGGAAGGGAGAACACTGGCATGAAGACATATGAGGGAAATCTGGTATCCAGGGGCATCCGGGTGGGCATCGTGGCCGCCCGGTTCAACGAGTTCATTACCTCCCGCCTGGTGGACGGGGCGCTGGACGGACTCAAGCGCCACGAGACTGCGGAGGCGGACATCCAGATCGCCTGGGTGCCCGGCGCCTTTGAGATTCCGCTGATTGCCTCCAAGATGGCCAAAAGCGGAAAGTATGACGCGGTCATCTGTCTGGGGGCGGTCATCCGGGGCAGCACCAGCCACTATGACTATGTGTGCAGCGAGGTGTCCAAGGGGATCGCCGCCGTGTCCCTGGAGACCGGCGTGCCGGTGATGTTCGGGGTGCTCACCACGGATACCATTGAGCAGGCCATTGAGCGCGCCGGCACCAAGGCGGGCAACAAGGGCTTTGCCTGCGCCGAAGGCGCCATCGAGATGGTGAACCTGATCCGCTCCATGGAGGAATGAGGGAACAGGCGGTCTGTCACGCGGATGCAGCGTGACAGACCGTCTGTTTGTCTCCCATGTGTGCCGCCGGGCGCGTGTCGTCAAAGTTTAACCCGCACTTTACACGGCCGGGGCGGCGCGGCAGGTCTGTGTGTGCTATACTGGGCATAGAATAGGGCAGAACCCCACAGCGAGGAGCGGTTTGTATGTCTCATTCTCGATTTGTCTGTATGCGGCTGTCTCATGGCGCCGCTTTCCCCTCTCTCCCTCTGACTGGTCAGAGCCGGCCCGGGCCTTTGTGCGCCCAAGCCGGCTCTGACCCTTTTTCTGCCGCCCCGCGCCAAATTGTCTGATTGGAGTGATTGTTATGCTTCCCTGTCAATCCACCTGTGCCGCCTATCAGTGCGGCTGCCACAAGACCTGTGCCCGCTGGCAGACGTTCCAGGAGGAACAGCGCGTCCAGCGTGAGGCAAAGAAGCGCTATCTCCAATATCACACCGCCCGGTGCGCCCAGGCCACCCGCCAATACCTGTCCCTTCAGGTGCGGCGCCCCGCCTGGTAAGGGCCACTTCTCCCCTTCCTGCCGGCCGAATCTGCAAAAAGCTGGCCCGCCGCTCCGGAATCAAGCGGCGGGCCAGCTTCTTTTTCTTTTTCACTGCACGTGGGTGTGGTTGTTGATATGCCGCATGCAGTAACAGTAATAGCCGTTGCATTTGGAGCAGTAGCGGAACTCCATGTTGGGGTCGTCCGCATCGGTGATGCCGCATACTGCGCACTTGTGGAGATACCCCTTGCGCTGCTGGACCTCCTTCTGCGCCTTTTTAAAGTTGATGGTCTGGGCAGAGGTGCGGTGGCGCACCTTTTCCCTCCCCAGGTTCAGGGAACGGGCCAGGTCTTCCCAAAAGAAGATCAGATAGTTCAAAATGGCGATCACCGGGGCCAGGGCCATGGCCCACTGCCCGTCCAGGAGGTAGGAGCCGATGGACCAGACAAAGAACAGCACATCCAGCCAGGCCAGCCACTTCACCTTGATGGGGATGATCCCATACAGAAACACCCGCATGTCGGGGTAGAGGGTGGCGAAGGAGAAGAACAGGGACATGTTTACATAGGTCATACTGATGGTGGAGAGGGTCCGGAGATAGCTGCGGGCCTGCGCCGCCGCCATCCCGGCTCCGGTCAGCTGCCCCACCAGGACGGCGTAGATCACAAAGCCGGCGACGATGTTCAGGATAACCCCCAGGCCGTAGAACACGGTAAACCGGGTGGTGCCCCACTGCCGCTCCAGCGCGGTGCCGATCCAGTAATAGAAGAAGGTAGCCAGGGCAAAGAAAAAGGTCTGCCCGAAAATGGTGTATCCCCCCGATGACACGGGCACGAACACAAAGGTGACCAGACGCCAAATCTCCCCCCGGAGGATTTGCTCGGGCATAAAGGCGATCCAACTGGTCAGCATGCCGTTCATCAGCATATCGGCGATAAAGACCGCCACGTTGCCGATGGCAATGTACTTCATCAGTTCGGGAATCCCAAAACGGGGATGATTATAGCAGAAACGGTCCAGCCAGCGGGAAATGGCTCTCATGGCGGAGCCTCCTTAATGAAAAATTTCAAGTGATGTTCATTGTACCCGCTTTTGGGAAAAATGTCTACCACTAAAGTGTAAACATTTTTCGGTGTAAGCGGCGCCCGCTTCCTTTCTGCTGAAACTTGTGGTACAATAAGTTGAAACGACACTGCCGCGCCCCGCGCGGAGGAAAGGAGTGCGCCGCCAATGAGCATTGTAAAAGATCCGTCTCTGGCCCCCTCGGGCCTGCGGAAAATCCAGTGGGTGCGGGATTTCATGCCCGCCCTGTCCGGCATTGAGGAGCGGTTCCGCCGGGAGAAGCCCTTTCAGGGGCTGACCATCGCCGTCTCCGTCCATCTGGAGGCCAAAACGGCAAACCTGGGTCTGGTGCTGCGGGAGGGGGGCGCCGACGTCCATCTCACCGGCTGCAATCCCCTGTCCACCCAGGACGACGTGGCCGCCGCCATGGCCCAGCTGGGCGTGGACACCTATGGGGTCCACGGCGTGGACATGCCGGAGTACGAGCGCCTGCTGACGGAAACCCTGAAATGCCGCCCCCATCTGATTGTGGATGACGGCGGCGATCTGATCCATCTGCTGGGGGACAAGTGCGCCCAGTACGCCGACCGGCTGATTGCCGGGTGTGAGGAGACTACCACCGGCATCCACCGCCTGCGCGCCCGGGAAAAGGCGGGCATCCTCCCCTGCCCCATGATGGCGGTGAACGACGCCAAGGCCAAGCACTACTATGACAACAAATACGGCACCGGCCAGTCCACCTGGGACGCCATTATGCACACCACCAACCTGATTGTGGCGGGCTACGGCTGGTGCGGCAAGGGCATCGCCATGCGGGCCAAGGGCATGGGGGCCGACGTCATCGTCTGCGAGGTGGACCCCTTCAAGGCCCTGGAGGCCACCATGGAGAACTTCCGGGTCATGCCCATGGACGAGGCGGCCAAATACGGCGATATCTTTGTCACCGCCACCGGGTGCAGGGACGTGATTGTGGAGCGCCACTTCCGGGTGATGAAGCACAACGCCCTGCTGTGCAACTCGGGCCACTTCGACTGCGAGGTGGACGTGGCCGCCCTGGCGGGTATGGCCGCGGAGCGCTTCCCCCGCCGGGAGAGCATCGAGGGCTTCCGCCTGCCCGACGGGCGGATCCTGAATGTTCTGGCCGAAGGGCGGCTGGTCAATCTGGCGGCGGGCAACGGCCACCCGGCGGAGATTATGGACATGTCCTTCGCCGTCCAGGCTCTGTCCCTGGAGTGGCTGGCCAGGCACCGGGACGGCCTGGAGAAAAAGGTATACGACGTGCCGGCGGAGATTGACGACCAGATCGGCCGGGTCAAGCTGGCGGCCATGGGGCTGGCCATCGACACCCTGACGCCGGAGCAGCAGGCCTATCTGGCCGGCTGGGAGGCCTAGCCGCCGCAGCGTCCGCTTTGCTCCATTTCTGCCCAACGGCAAACATTGCGCCCGCTCCCTCGCTCCGCCTGTTCGGCCCGAATCCGCTGTACCGGCTTCGGATCGAGGCGCCGCCTGCGGCGGCGGAATCAAAGACGGAGGTTCCATGTTTCTATGCACAATGAATTGACCAAAATCGACATTCAAAAGATGAAGGAGGAGCTGGACTACCGGCGCATTACCCTCCGGCCCAAGCTTTTGGAGGAGGTAAAGGTGGCCCGGGGCTTCGGCGACCTGAGCGAAAACTTTGAGTACAAGGCGGCCAAGCAGGAGAAAAACCGCAACGAGAGCCGCATCCGGTTTCTGGAGAACATGATCAAGACCGCACGGGTCTATGAGGACCACTCCGACGCGAACACCGTGGGGCTCTACGACAAGGTGACGGTGTTTCTGGAGGACGACGGCGAGGAGGAAGTCTGGCAGATTGTCACGACGGTTCGTCAGGACGTGCTCCACGGTCTCATCAGCAAGGAGTCCCCCATGGGCTCCGCCCTGCTGGGGAAAAAAGTCGGGGATCGGTTCTTTGTCCAGGTGAACAAGGACTATGGCTATTACGCCCAGGTCCGCGCCATTGAAAAGGGCGTGGACGACGGCTCCGCAGCCCTCAACCGCTTTTAGGCCGGCCCCGCAGGAATGGCAAGATACCGCAATTTTAAGCCGATTTCCGCTAAGACATGCGGCTGTTGCTGTGCTATGATAAGCGGCGAATTTAATCTTAATTTGTTGGTCCCGGCGGCAAAAGGAAGCCGCCAAACTATAACAGGATGATAAAAAGGAGAATGAATCGTGGCTATTCAAAACATTTTCGTTGTAGGTTCCGGCCTGATGGGCAGCGGCATTGCTCAGAACGCGCTTACCTGCGGATACAATGTGTTCCTGAACGACCAGCGGCAGGAGACTCTGGAGCGGGCCCAAATCGCCCTGGACAACCAGTTCAAGCATGAAGTGGAGCGGGGCCGCATGACGGAGGAGGAGCACAAGGACTGCATGAGCCGTCTGACCCTGGCCACCCGCATCAGCGACGCCAAGGCGGCCGACCTGGTCATCGAGGCCATCTATGAGAACCTGGAGGCCAAAACCGCCGTGTTCGAGGAGTTGGAAAAGGTCTGCCCCGCCCACACCATCTTCGCCTCCAATACATCCTCCATTTCCCTCACTGCCCTGGCCGCCGTCACCAAGCGCCCGGAGCGGGTCGTGGGTATGCACTTCTTCTCCCCCGTGCCCAAGATGCGCCTGTGCGAGGTGATCTTTGGTCTGCTCACCGCCCAGGACGTGCTGGATCAGATTAAGGAAGTGGGCCACCGGATGGGCAAGACCCTGATCCTCTCGGACGACAAGCCGGGCTTCATCGTCAACCGCGCGCTGCTGCCCATGCTCAACGAGGCCTGCGTGATTGTGGGCTCCTTCATCGGCTCGGTGGAGGATGTGGACAACGGCATGAAGCTGGGCTGCAACCACCCCATGGGTCCCCTGGAGCTGGCGGACATGATTGGCCTGGACATCCTGCTGAACGTGATGAACGTCATGTCCAAGGAGTACGGCGAGAAGTACCACCCCTCCCTGCTGCTGCGCAAGATGGTCACCGCCGGCTATCTGGGACGCAAGAGCGGCGCCGGCTTCTATCTGTATGAGAACGGGAAGAAGCTGGGGGTCAACCCCGTGCTCACCCGCGCCCACTATCTGGAGACGAAGGGCTGATTGTGTTCCTTTTCCGCGCCCGGAGCTGACTGCTCCGGGCGCTTTTCTTTTCACCCTGGCCGCTGGTGCTTCTTATTTTCTTTTATCCGCTGTTTGTTCATCTGGGGATATCCTGGCCCGGCTCCCTGGAACTTGGGATCGGTCTGTTTCCGGCATGGGAGATCTTCATCTGCACCGTGATCTCCAACAACTCGAAAAACAAGAAATAAGTCCGGGCAGACGGCGCAGCGCCATCCATCGCTTTCTGCCTTTCCGCCATTGACAACCCTGAAAAACCTGATATAATATAGACGTACAATTGAATTACCTTATCAAGAGTGGTTGAGGGACCGGCCCAATGAAACCACGGCAACCTGCCCCAGGGGCAAGGTGCCAAATCCGGCGGTGGTGTATCGCAAGATGAGGGTGCATGGAAAACCAAACGCTCCGCCGCCCGGCGGGGCGTTTTTTCATCCCTCCACACAGAAAGGAAGCGCATTATGGCAAAAAAACTCTTTACCTCTGAATCCGTCACCGAAGGGCATCCCGACAAGATCTGCGACCAGATCTCCGACGCGGTGCTGGACGCCATTCTGGAAAAGGATCCCCAGGCCCGGGTGGCCTGCGAGACCACGGTGACCACCGGTCTGATCCACGTGATGGGGGAGATCACCACCTCCTGCTATGTGGACATCCCCAAGGTGGCCCGCCAGGTGGTGCGGGACATCGGCTATGACCGGGCCAAGTTCGGCTTTGACTGCGACACCTGCGCCGTCCTCACCTCCATCGACGAACAGTCCCCCGACATCGCCCTGGGGGTGGACAAGTGCCTGGAGGCCAAGGAGGGCGCACAGGACGACGGCCTGGACAACGGCGCCGGCGACCAGGGCATGATGTTCGGCTACGCCTGCGACGAGACCCCCGAGCTGATGCCCCTGCCCATCTCCCTGGCCCACAAGCTGGCCCGCCGGCTGACCCAGGTGCGCAAGGAGGGGCTGGTGGACTATCTGCGCCCCGACGGCAAGACCCAGGTCACCGTGGAGTACGACGTGGAGAACAAGCCCAAGCGGCTGGAGGCCATCGTGGTCTCCACCCAGCACGGCCCCGAGGCCAGCCTGGAGCAAATCCGCCGGGATATGATTCAGCTGGTCATCCAGCCCACCGTCCCCGCCGATCTGCTGGATGAAAACACCAAGATCTATGTCAATCCCACCGGCCGCTTTGTGGTGGGCGGGCCCCAGGGGGACTCGGGCCTCACCGGCCGGAAGATCATTGTGGACACCTATGGCGGCAGCGCCCCCCACGGCGGCGGCGCCTTCTCCGGCAAGGACCCCACCAAGGTGGACCGCTCCGCCGCCTATGCCGCCCGCTGGGTGGCCAAGACGGTGGTGGCCGCCGGCCTGGCCTCCCGCTGTCAGGTACAGCTGGCCTATGCCATCGGGGTGGCCCGGCCCGTGTCCGTGCGGGTAGACACCTTTGGCACGGGCACCGTCTCTGACGAGGCCCTGGAGCAGGCGGTGGAAAAGACCTTTGACCTGCGCCCCGCCGCCATCATCCGGGATTTGGACCTGCGCCGGCCCATCTATCGCCAGCTGGCCGCCTATGGCCACTTCGGCCGGGACGATCTCAAGCTGCCCTGGGAGGATACCGGCCGCGCGGAGCAGCTGCGGGCTGCCCTGTAACCACCCGCTCAGAATCATACTTTTTACTGATTTTACCCGCATTTTATAAATATTTTTGCTCCTTTTTCCCAGGGAGGATTGACACTTCATTTTCCCTTCACTATAATTAAAAATTGCCCCGTTCCCTTTGCGGAGCGGGGCAATTTTATAGATTGAAAGGGGTTCTCCCAAATGAGCGACCAGCGTGTTTACAACTTCTCCGCCGGCCCGTCCATGCTCCCGCTGCCTGTCCTGGAGCGCGCCGGGTCTGAAATCACCAACTATCGGGGCTCCGGTATGTCCGTGATGGAGATGAGTCATCGCTCTAAGGTCTTTCTTCAGATTTTCCAGGAGGCCCAGGATAAGCTGCGCCGGATTATGAACGTGCCGGACGGATATAAAATCCTGTTCCTCCAGACCGGCGCCTCCGGCCAGTTCTCCATGATCCCGCTGAACCTGATCTCCAAGACGGGCAAGGCGGACTACGCCGTCACCGGCAACTTCTCCAACCTGGCCTATCAGGAGGCCAAAAAGTACGGCCAGATCAACCTGGCCGCCTCCTCCGAGGATAAAAATCACTCCTACATCCCCACCCAGGACCAGCTGAAGCTGGATCCCCAGGCCAGCTATTTCTATTACTGCGCCAACAACACCGTGTTCGGCACCGAGTGGGGCTATGTCCCCGAGACGGGGGAGGTCCCGCTGGTGTGCGACATGTCCTCTGACATCCTGTCCATGCCGGTGGATGTCTCCAAATACGGCATCATCTATGCCGGGGCCCAGAAGAACATGGCCCCCGCCGGTCTGACGGTGGTCATTATCCGGGAGGACCTGGCCGGCCACGAGCTGCCCTACACCCCCCTGATGATGAACTACAAGACCATGATTGACAAAGACTCCATGTACAACACCCCGCCCTGCTGGTGCATCTACATGCTGGGCCTGAACCTGGACTGGATCGAGGAGCAGGGCGGCCTGGAAGGCATGAAGAAGCTGCGTGATCTGCGCTCCTCCATGCTGTACGACACCATCGACAGCTCCCGCCTGTTCCACTGCCACGCGGAGAAGGGCTCCCGCTCCGGCATGAACGTCACCTTCCGCACCGGGGACGAGGCGCTGGACGCCAAGTTCATCGCCGAGGCCGCCCAGGCCGGCTTTGTCAACCTGAAGGGCCACCGCAAGACCGGCGGCATGCGCGCTTCGATTTACAATGCTATGCCCGTAGAAGGTGTGGAGAAGCTGTGCGACTTCATCAAGACCTTTGACCAAAACAACTGACCCCGGGCCCCGCACAGGTCCGGCCGCCGACTGATACAACAGATTCGAGGTTTGATTTATGTACCGTATTAAAACGCTCAACAAGATTTCCAGCGCGGGCCTGGCCTGCCTGGATCAGACCCGGTTCCAAATCGGGGATGACGTAACCAACGAGGACGGTATTCTGGTCCGCTCCGCCCCCATGCACGACTATGTGTTCCCCGACGCCCTGCGCTGCATCGCCCGGGCCGGGGCCGGCACCAACAATATTCCCATTGACCGCTGCTCCGAGAGCGGCATCGTGGTCTTCAACACCCCCGGCGCCAACGCCAACGCCGTGAAGGAGCTGGTCATTGCCGCCATGCTCATCGCCTCCCGGGACGTTCTGGGCGGCGTCAACTGGGTTCAGGAGCAGGCCCGCACCCCCGACACGGATATCGCCGCCGTGGTGGAGAAGGGCAAAAGCGCCTTTGTGGGCCCCGAGCTCTACCGCAAGACCCTGGGCGTCATCGGGCTGGGCGCCATCGGCGCGCTGGTGTGCAACGCCGCTCTGGAGCTGGGGATGGACGTCTATGGCTATGACCCCTTCCTGTCGGTGGACGCCGCCCTGCGTCTGGACCGCCACGTCCATGTGGTAAAGGACGTGAACGAGCTGTACAAGGTCTCTGACTATGTCACCATCCACGTGCCCTACAACAACTCCACCAAGGACTTCATCAATGCCGAGGCCATCTCCAAGATGAAGGGCCAGGTGCGGGTGCTCAACCTGGCCCGGGGCGGTCTGGTCAACGACGCGGACATGATTGCCGCTTTGGAGTCCGGACGGGTGGCCAAGTACATCACCGATTTCCCCGACAACACCATTGTCGCGGCGAAGAATGTCATCGCCCTGCCCCACCTGGGCGCCTCCACCCCGGAGAGCGAGGAGAACTGCGCCGTCATGGCGGCCCGTCAGATGCAGGACTACCTGGTCAACGGCAACATCCGCAACTCGGTAAATCTGCCCGATGTGTCCCAGGAGTGGAGCGGCATCTCCCGGCTGTGCATCATCCACCGGAATGTGCCCGCCATGCTGACCCGCATCATGTCCATCCTCTCGGATGACGGCATCAACGTGGAGAACATGACCAACAAGTCCAAAAAGGACTATGCCTATACCCTTGTGGACGTGAACACCCGCATCACCGACGAGGTGGCCGACGAGCTGCGGGCCATTCAGGGCGTCATCCGGGTGCGGGTACTCAACCACTGATGCGTCTGCGCGTTCAGTATAATGCGCCGGTGGTGCTCACCTTCGCCTTCCTGTCCCTGGCCGTTCTGGCCCTGGACAGGCTCACCGGCGGGGTATCCACCCTCCGGCTGTTCTGCGTCTACCGCGCCCCTCTCACGGACCCCCTGACCTATGTGCGCATGGTGGGGCACGTGCTGGGCCACGCGGGCTGGTCCCACTATCTGGGCAACATGATGCTTCTGCTGGTGGTGGGGCCGCCGCTGGAGGAAAAGTACGGCTCCCGCCGGCTGCTGGTCTGCATCCTGATTACCGCTTTGGTCTCCGGCCTGGTGCAGTTTTTCTTCTTCCCCGGCACCGCTCTGCTGGGGGCCAGCGGCATCGTTTTTATGATGATTCTGCTCTCCTCCCTGTCGGGCATGCGCAACGGCGCCATCCCCCTCACCCTGGTGCTGGTGGTACTCCTCTATCTGGGGGGCGAACTGGCTGACGCACTGTCCGCCCAGGACGGTGTCTCCCATCTCACCCACATTGTGGGCGGACTGTGCGGCGGCGTGCTGGGCTTCTGGATGCGGCGCAGGCGCTGAACGGCTACCCACGTACATGCTTTTCTGTTTTTTTCACAAAAGTGCCCTCCGCAGGTACAAAAACCTGCGGAGGGCACTTTTTCTCTTGCAGCAATATGCAGTCTCAGCTGTGTTCCTGCGCCTCGGCCTGACGACGGGCGGCCTTCCGCCGCTTGGCACCCATGTACCGGTCCTCCTCGCTGAAAATACAGCCGCAGTATTTCTGCATGTAAAAGCCGTGGGCGCGGGCAAACTCCTGCCCCGCCTGGAACAGGGGACGGAAATCCCGGTAGAGGAATTCCACGCCATACTTCTCCCCCATGGCCCGGGCCGTGGCACAGATGGCCTCATGGTTCTGATAGGGGGAGATTAACAGCGAGGTGGTAAAGCTGTCATAGCCGTTCTGGGCGGCATAGCGGGCGGTCTCCTCCATGCGCACCCGGTAGCAGTAGGCGCACCGGCCGTCAATATTGCCGGCCACATTGGCAACGAAGGTGCGCAGGTCGTAGGTACCGCCGACAATCAGCTTCAGGCCAATCTCCCGGGCATAGTCCTCCAGCGTGTGCTTGCGGGCCTGATACTCGGTATAGGGGTGGATATTGGGGTTGAACCAGAATCCGGACAGCTCAATCCCCTCCTGGCGCAGGACCTGGATCGGCTGATTGGCGCAGGGGGCGCAGCAGATGTGCATCAGGGTCTTCATGGTTCTTCCTTCCCTTCGATCTCCAGAATGTCCGTCTCCAGGCCCCGGCGCAGGGCATAGGCCAGGGTCTGGGCCGTGCCCCCCTTGGGTATGCCGTCATAGACGGCAATCACCCGGGCGGAGCGGTCCACCATATAGCGGTTGCGCCGCATCATACAGCCCCGGTCGTAGTGGTGCTGCACCAGGGTTTCATAGTCGCAGCGGTCCAAAATGGACCAGTAGCGGCGGCGCTCCGCCTCCGGCCAGGCGTCCGCCTGGCTCTCGCAGGGCCGCGCCCCCTCCAGGGTGATCTCCGGCCGGCTCTTCCGCAGCTCCAGCACGGCCTCGGCAAAATACAGATCGGCCCCCCGGGCCATGCCGCAGATAAAGTGCCGGCAGCCAGCCGCCCAGGCCCGCTCCACCGCCTGGGCCAGCCGCTGTTTCAGCTGCACGCACCTGGGGTCCTCCTCGTTTGTCCCCCAGGGCAGCTTGTCGGGCCGGTGCCCGGTAAAGCAGCAGGTGGTCTCCCGCTCCACGCGCGCCGCCCCCCTTCTCCTGTCGTGTCCCACCATTGTAGTATACTCCGGGGGACAAGTCAACCGCTGTTCCGAAACTTTGTTCGACCTTTCACTCCCCCGCCTTCAGGTTGCCCCCGGTGGGGTCATATCCCTCGTAAAAGCCGCTGCCGCTCTTCATGCCCAGCCGGCCGGAGCGGACCAGCTCTTCAAAGGCCCGGGGCGGGCGGTCGCCCTCGTCCCCGCTGGCCTGGAAATAGGAGTACTCAATATTCAGCACCGTGTCCAGCCCAATCAGATCCATCAGCTGGAAGGGTCCCAGATTGGTGTGCCACTCCATCTTCCAGCCCCGGTCAAATTCCTGGGGGGTGATGTACCCCTCCGCCCAGAGCTTCAGGCACTCCTTCTTGACGCTGCGCCACACCCGGTTGATGGAGTACCCCTTGATCTCCCGGTGGGTGACCACGGGCTCGAAGCCCAGCTCCCGGTAGTGCCGCAGGGCGGCCTGCTTGGTCTCCTCCGAGGTCGCCTCGTTCCACATCATCTCCAGATAGTTGTTGCGCACCGGGTCGTCATGGTCCACCTGGAAGGTCCGCGCCCGCCGGCTCATGGGCAGATCCACGCAGATCTGGCTCATCAGCAGGGACGAGGTATTGGAGCTGAGCAGCACATCCTCCCCGCAGATTTTGTCCAGCTGCCGGAACAGCGCCTGCTTCTGTTCCAGAATCTCGGGGATATTCTCAATGATCATACAGGCGTCCCGGCATGCCTCCTCCAGGGACCCGGCATAGGTGATCCGCCCCCTGGCCGCATCCGCCTGCGCCGGGGTCAGCCGCCCGGTCTCCATATAATGCTGCAAAAAGCGCTCCACCCGGGCGCGGCACTGCTGGCGGGAGGCCTCGCTGCGGCTGTATCCCACCACCTCCTTGCCGTAAACCGCGTTGCGGAAGGCAATCATGGAGCCCTGCGTCCCCACACCGATGACCACAATTTTTGTTCCCATGGGCTTCTCCTCTCCGGCGCCCCCTGCTCCGGGCGCCGCTTTTGGGTTCAGTATACCATGTCCCCCCGCCCCGCCGCAACGCTTTCCCGTCCGCTTTTTCCTGTGGAAATGCTCATTTCATTTTAGTTGACATTGTAGACCAGCCGTGCTATAATAAGTCTACAAAGTAAACCAATAGGGAGGTGTACCGAATGAACGACAAGATCCCAACCCAGGGGGAGTGGAACGTGCTCAGCTGTCTGTGGGAGCGCGCCCCCATGACGGCCATGGAGCTGGCCGCCGCCCTGGAGGAGAGGGTGGGCTGGGCCAAGAGCACCACCCTCACCACCCTGCGGCGCATGGAGGAGAAGGGGCTGGTCACCGCCCGGACCGTGGGCCGGGCCCGGCACTATACCCCGGCGGTGGAGCGGCAGACCGCCGTCCGGCGGGAGACCCGCTCCTTTCTGGACAAGGTGTACCGGGGCAGCGTGGGCCTGATGGTGTCCTCCATGGTCCAGGACCAGGCGCTGAGCCGGGAGGAGATCGACCAGCTCTATGAGATCCTGCGGCAGGCGGAGGAGGGGAGGAAGGCATGACCGTTCTGAACACCCTGGCCCCATGGGCCCTGACCTCCTCCCTGCTCATTCTGGCGGTGCTGCTTCTGCGCCTTCTGCTGCGGGAGGATCTGTCCGCCCGGGCCCGGTATGCCCTGTGGGCGGTGGTGCTGGTGCGCCTGCTGATCCCCTTCCAGCTCAGTGCCCCCAATCTGTCCCTGCCCGACGCCGCCGGGCTGGCCCCCACCTTTTCCGACCCGCTGGAGGGCTTTCAGGACACGGGCATCTACGCCTTTCCCACCGGAGAGGTAAACCCGGACCTGGCATCCTCCTCCGGCACCGACATTGTCTCCTACGGCATCACCTCACGGCAGATTCTGGGGCTTCCCGTCCAGTATATCGACGGCTGCGACGTGGCCACGGAGGAGGGCCTTGTCTCCTACGCCCTGTATCTGCCCCTGTCCTATCTGCTGCTCCTGCTGTGGGCCGCCGGGGCCTTGGCGGTGGGGACCGCGCTGCTGGTGTCCAACCTGCGCTTCTCCCGCCGGCTGCGGCTGGATGTCCCGCTGCACATCGGTTTTCCCATGAAGATCTATGTGGTGGCCGGCCTTCCCTCCCCCTGCCTCTTCGGCCTGCGCCGCCCCGCTATCTACCTCCCCCCTGAGATCGCCGGGGACGAGACAGCCCGGGCCCATGTGCTGGCCCACGAGTACACCCACTACCGCCACCGGGATCACATCTGGTCCCTGCTGCGGTGCCTCTGCCTGGTATTCCACTGGTATAACCCGCTGGTGTGGGCGGCGGCCCTCCTCTCCAAGCGGGACGGGGAGCTGGCCTGTGACGAGGGGGCGGTGGCCCGCCTGGGAGAGGCGGAACGCATCCCCTATGGCCGCACGCTGGTGAACATGGTGGCCCAGCGCTCCCTGCGCCCGGCCGACCTGCTGTCCTGCTCCACCTCCATGACCGGCGGGGCCCGGACCATCCGGCGGCGGGTGACCCAGCTGATCCAGCACCCCAGAACCAAGAAAGCCGCCCTGACGCTGGCGGCGGTGGTGCTGATCTGCGCCTCCCTGGTCGTCTTTGTCCGGGGCGGCGGGATGCCGGGCCGATTCAGTGGAATGGATTATCAGGACGTGTTGTACGAACTGTCAGACCCCTCCAACCGTTTTCTCCCCTCACATATCAGTCTGCGCCCTTCCCACGGCACTATTGAAGAAAATCCGGGCTTCCAATCCCAGCTGCTGGATCTGCTCGCCCAGGGTACCGAATCCCGGGCGGAGGACAGTCGCCACATGTATCTGGATCCAGATGCCTACTACGCCGGCGACAGCATTTGGTTCACCTCCTGCTATCCCGGCATCTATCTGTCGGAGCAGCCCGACGGCTGCTATCTGGCAATTGCAACCGCAGAGGATCCCTGTTACCGGGTGGCTATCCTGCCCAGCGGGACGGTGGACCGGGTGGCGGCCCTGGTGCTGCGCTATCTGCCCGGCGAGCCCTACATTTCCACCTCTCCCTTCGGGATGGCGGCCATCCGGGGGCTGCTGGCCGGCGACACCGCCTTTCTGGCGGAGAATGCCGCCCGGTACAACGTGGAGCCCGCGGAGATCGCCGGCTGGCTCACCCAGTATCAGGGCGTTGACCCCGACGCCCTCACCGTGGTGTACGACACGCTGGAGGAGGTGGAGGGGCCGGGCTGGACACTCAACGCCTGGTCCGGGGATACCCTGCTGTATGCCCTGTCCATTCCCGACGCCTCTGTCCCCGCGGTGGCGGAGCTGTGCATGACGGATGACAACTGGATGACCCTGGCGACGGCCCAGCTGGACCCGTCTTTCCCGTCGCCGCCCTGGGAGGACGGGGTTGCTTTCTCCCTTCTGGGGCCCGGAGAGGAGGCGGTAAGCGCCGGCACCGTGGAAGTCCCGGCCCAGGGAGGAGACGTCCAGCTCGCCCTCACCTATGCCCGGGCGGACCTCACCCTGACGGTGGGCCTGCGTGGGGAGGACGGAATGGAAGTCATCTGGTCCGTGACAGGCGGCACCTTCCACGAAACAGCTTCCTCCCTGTCTGCCGGCTCCTACCGGCTGTTCGTGCGCAACAGCGGCGACTATACCCAATTCCCCTCTTATCAGGATGGATCGGTCAGCTATGCCGCCACCGGCTGCCTCAATTTCCGCCTTATCGGCGAGGTATAGCCCGCTTCCCCTTCACTCCTTGCCCCTTATGGCTGTTTTCCAATACTGTGCCCCGGCGGTTTTCGAACCGCCGGGGCACTGAGACTGTCAAACAAGTGGTATGCTGCTTTTCTCAACGCGGCATGCCGCTTGTTTGAGTTTTGCCGCACGAAATTGTCGGCCAAAGCTTCGCGGATAGCCAATCCCACACGAAAAATATTATTTTGTGCCATAAATTCCTATAAATTGTTTCCACAAAATCAAATTTTATCCTTTTGGGGCGGGGCCTCCCCTTGTTGGTGGGGCTTGGATTCAGGGGGCCTTCTTTCCAAAATTCTTGTTAAAATAACGGAATTTCGACAGGAAGTTCCGGTTTTTCCTCTCCTTTACACCGTTAAGAAACCGTTAAGTTTATTGTTTTTCTTTTAAAAAACAGCTATCATTAATATAAATTATTATGCCTATCTGCGTTTCCAAAAGTCAGGAGTTTTCAATTATGAGTCTTCGTGTTGGTATTGACATCGGCTCCACCACCGTCAAGGTGGTGGTGCTGGACGAACAGAACAAGCTGCTGTTCCGCTCCTACGAGCGGCACTACTCCAAAACCCGGGAGCGCGCCTGCGAGACCCTGCGCTCCATTCAGGACATGCTGGCCGGCCAGAACATCAAGGTTACCATCACCGGCTCAGCCGGTCTGGGGGTGGCCAACGCCGCCGGCATTGACTTTGTCCAGGAGGTCTACGCCACCGCCGCCGCGGTGAATACCTACATCCCGGACACGGACGCCGTGATTGAGCTGGGGGGCGAGGACGCCAAGATCATCTTCTTCGGCGGCGCCCTGGAGGAGCGGATGAACGGCTCCTGCGCCGGCGGTACCGGCGCCTTCATCGACCAGATGGCCACCTTGATGAACGTCACGGTCAACGAGCTGGACGCCCTGTCTCTGAAGCATGAGAAGATCTATCCCATCGCCTCCCGGTGCGGCGTGTTTGCCAAGAGCGACATTCAGCCAATTTTGAACCAGGGCGGCCGGAAGGAGGACGTGGCCGCCTCTATTTTCCAGGCCGTGGTGGATCAGACGGTGGCCGGCCTGACTCAGGGCCGGGAGCTGAAGGGCAAGATTGTCTTTCTGGGCGGCCCGCTCCACTTCCTTATGGGGCTGCGGCAGCGGTTTGTCGAGACCCTGAAGCTGGATTCCGACCACGCCATCTTCCCGGAGGACGGGGACTGCTTTGCCGCCATCGGGGCCGCTTTGTGCGCCGCCGATTTCCAGGCCATTTCCTACGAAGCTGCACTGAAAAAGCTGGAGGAGAGTGTGGACACCACCACGCTGGTGGACACCATGCCCCCCCTGTTTGAAAATCAGGCGGACTATGACGCCTTCTGTGCCCGGCACAATGCCCAGCACCCCCCCGCGGTGGATGCTGACACTTATGCCGGCCCGGCCTGGCTGGGCATCGACGCCGGCTCCACCACCACCAAGCTGGCTCTTATCACCGCAGACGGCGGTCTTTTGTATACTTACTACCACTCCAACCTGGGCAACCCGGTTGCCATTGTGCTGGAGCAGCTGCGGGAGATCTACAAGCTGTGCGGCGACCGCATCGAGATCCGGGGAGCCGCCGTCACCGGCTACGGGGAGGATCTGATTAAAAACGCCTTCTCCTGTGACCTGGGACTGGTGGAGACGGTGGCCCACTACAAGGCGGCCGCCCATTTCAACCCTGATGTGGACTTTATTATCGACATCGGCGGCCAGGATATGAAGTGCTTCAAGATCCGCAACGGCGCGGTGGACTCCATTATGCTCAACGAGGCCTGCTCCTCCGGCTGCGGCTCCTTCATCGAGACCTTTGCCAAGGCTCTGGGCTACACCATCGCCGATTTCGCAAAGCTGGGCCTGTTTGCCAAGCACCCGGTAAATCTGGGCTCCCGGTGCACCGTCTTTATGAACTCCAGCGTGAAGCAGGCCCAGAAGGACGGGGCCAGTGTGGAGGATATCTCCGCCGGACTGTCCATCTCCATCGTCAAGAACGCCATCTACAAGGTCATTCGCGCCGCCTCCGCCGACGACCTGGGACAGCACATTGTGGTCCAGGGCGGAACCTTCCACAACGATGCGGTGCTCCGCGCCTTTGAGCAGGAGCTGGGCCGGAATGTGACCCGTCCCACCATCGCGGGCATCATGGGCGCCTTCGGGGCCGCTCTGGCCGCCCGGGATCTGCACCTGGAGAAGAGCGCGCTGCTCTCCGCCCAGGCTTTGGAAAAGTTCACCCACACCGCCAAGCCCGCCACCTGCGGCCTGTGCACCAACCACTGCTCTCTGACCATCAACACCTTTGACGGCGGGCGGAGATTCATCTCGGGCAACCGCTGCTCCCGCCCCCTGGGGGAGGAGCCCCGCCGCCTGCCCGACCTGATGCGGTACAAGTACAAGCATCTGCGCTCCCTCCACGGCAAGGGGAAGGGCCACGGCACCCGGGGGAAAATCGGCATCCCCTTCGGCCTGAATATGTACGAAAATCTGCCCTTCTGGTTTGAGCTGTTCACCCGGCTGAACTTCGAAATCGTCCTCTCCCCCGAGTCCTCCCGCAAGATTTACCTCAAGGGGCAGCGCACCATCCCCTCGGACACGGTGTGCTACCCCGCCAAGCTGCTCCACGGCCATGTGGAGGCCCTGGTGGAGCAGGGGGTGGACGCTATCTTCTATCCCTGCATGCCCTATAACTTTAACGAGGGCATCAGCGACAACAACTATAACTGCCCCGTGGTGGCCTATTACCCCGAGCTCATCGCCGCCAATGTGCCCGAGCTGAAAAAGGTGCGCTATCTCTACCCCTATTTCGGCCTGCACCGCCCCAAGGACTTTGAGCGCAAAGCCGGCGAGTGGTTTTTCAATGAGTTCCAGGTCCCCAAAAAGGAGACCGCCGCCGCCGTCCGGGCCGCCTATGACGCCTACGACGCCTATAAAAATGACCTGCGCCAGATGGGCGAGCGGTACATTGAACAGGCCCGGCGGGAGGGGCACCCCATCCTGGTGGTGGCCGGCCGCCCCTATCACATGGACCCGGAGATCAACCACGGCATCAACGACCTCATCACCTCCTACGGCTTTTTTTTGATCACCGAGGACGCGGTGGCCTATCTGGAGGATAAGGCTCCCCGCCATGTTCTGAACCAGTGGACCTACCACGCCCGGATGTACAACGCCGCCCGGTATGTGTGCACCCAGCCCGACATGGAGCTGATTCAGCTGGTCAGCTTCGGCTGCGGCATCGACGCCATCACCGGCGACGAGATGCGCTCCATTCTGGAGAGCGGCGGCAAGCTGTACACCCAGCTGAAGATTGACGATATCAGCAACCTGGGCGCCGTTAAAATCCGAATCCGCTCTCTGATGGCGGCCATTGAAGCGCGCAAACAGAAATAAGATTCTGTATGGGCGCGCACGGTGCGCCCATACACCCCCTGCATTCGATTGACGCAATATCGAAAAGGAGTTTTTATGGCTAAGTTAGTATACGACGAAACCGGCCGTCTGCTGTTTACCAAAGAGATGAAGGAGGAGTACACCCTCCTGATGCCCCAGATGCTGCCCGTCCACTTCGGTATGATGCAGAAGCTTCTGCAGAACGCCGGCTATAAGGTGGATATGCTCACCACCAATCACCGTGGCATTGTGGACGAGGGCCTGAAGTACGTCCACAACGACACCTGCTACCCCGCCCTGCTGGTCATCGGCCAGCTCA